>CAIKLQ010000034.1 GCA_903828255.1 uncultured Verrucomicrobiota bacterium | reverse complement strand
GTTTGAGAGTCACACTTGCATCCGCTCTCTCTTCGCCATCGTGAAAATGTGGCTGCCGAAAGGCGTTGACCTCTCCCTCGCTTGAAACGCGCGGAGGATTCTGCTTCTCCTGGGGGTGATGGCGCTCGGGTTTCATGCTTGCTTCAAAATTGATAGCCGACGCTGAAGTAAGCGCGCAGGTTGCCCGCCTGAGTCCGCGGTGTATCGAGCAGCGCCCAGCCGAGCGTCAGCCGGGCGTCGAAATGTTCGCCGGGTGTGAGGTAGAAACCAAAACCCGTGCCCCACTGCTGGATCACGTGGTCGAGCAGATAAGCCCGATCCTGGAGATACGTTTCGCCATAATCCATGAACCACGAGCAACGCAGATTCGCCGGAATGTCTCCAGCCGCCGTCGGGAAGAACCCGATGTTGATGGGGGCGGCGCGCAGATCGAATTGCAGCCGCCAGCCGCTATCGCCGTAATTCTCACCGTCCTGGTAACCGCGCACACCCGCCGTGCCGCCGAGCGCGAACTGTTCGTTGCTGATCAGGGGCGCGCTCGACCATTGCCCGCCGCCGCGCAGGACGAATGAGCAGTCCTTCGGCAACTTTTGTTCGCGGGTCAGCACCGCGTTCAGCGTGGTGTAATCGCCGCCGGCTTGGGTGGAGCCGGCGAGGATTTGGAAATTGGTCCGGGCCGAGGCGAGCCCGGAGAGGAAGATGTTCTGGTTCAGGCTGAAACTGGTGCTGCCGGATTTGTCGGGCCGCGAGGCCGACCAGCCGAGCGTGAGGGGCAGGTAGTCGAGCGCGGTGCTGCTGTAGGAATCGAGCGGGACGGTCCGTCGGACGAACAGTTCGCGCGGGCCGTTGTTTGTGGTGTAGATGCTGACGACCGTGACATTCGTGCTGAAGGATTCGCTCACGTAACGCTTGTAGTCGAAGCCGGCGACGAAGCTGGATCGGATGCCCGCAAACTCGCGCAGCGGGAGGGCGAATTTCGCGCCGAGATCGTCGGTGACGCTGGGATTGCGCTCGTTGAATTGCGAGGTGATGTCGAGCAGCGTGCTGCTGGTGATCGTGGTCACGGGGCCGACGCGGGTGAACGTGTCGGCATCCGAACGCGAGGCGTAGAGCGTCAATTCCGGACGGCCCGTCGGCGTGGGGAGGTTGAATTTGCGGGCGACCTGGTCGTAGCCGAAGTCCGAGGAGATTTTTCCGTAAGCCTCCGCCTCGTTTCCAAAATCAAACGGCAGGCGATAGAAAGCGCTGTAGCTGGCGATCAACGGTTGATCAAAAAAGCGCGGCATCTGGCTGTCCTGCTTCATGTCCTGCGGCGTGAAGTTGTATTGCAGCCCCAGCGCGTGCTCGTGTTGCCAGAGGTTGTTGTATTGCACGGCGGCATCCACCCGAAGCAACGGCGAGTCGGGCGTGGACTTGTTGTTCACTTCCAGATGGCCGTGCAGCGGCAGGCGATCCTTGACCTTGAGCGTCAGCGCGGTGGTCGCGGGTTCCGGGCCGGGACTGAGGACGGGATAAATCTGCCGATCCTGATTGGCGTTGGCCACATCCAGTTCGCGCTGAAAACTCTGACTGTTGAGAAGGGTGTCCTTCCACAGCGCGGCGGATTGCAAGCCAGGCAGCGCGCGCATGACGTTGTTGGAGCTGAAATAGCGGTTGCCGGTGACGCGAACGTCGGTCAGCACGCCTTCGGTGACTTGGACGCGCACGGTGGCGTTGGTCAGTTGCTGCTGTGGCAAGCTGACACCAACAGTCGCAAAACCCCGCTCGCGGTAGGCGAGTTGGAGTTCGCCTACGGCTTTCTGGATTTGCGCGATGGAAACATTCGTGCCGGCGCTGGGAGTGAGAATCCCGTCAATGGTTTCGGGCTTGAGCAACGTGTTGCCGGTGACT
>CAIKLQ010000033.1 GCA_903828255.1 uncultured Verrucomicrobiota bacterium | reverse complement strand
TGCCCGCCGCCGCGAGCGAAAGCTCCGCACGACTCCGTCTTCCGCCCGGCCCCCATCCACTCGTTTTCGGTTACGGCCCGCCGGACGCCGGTGGTCCGCCGCTGCGCCTCCGGTATCGGCTTGCTGGTGTGGACGCGGAGTGGCGCGAGGCCGGCGGGGAAATGCGGCTCACCCTGATAGTCTTGAACGCCGCCAGAGAAGTGCTGGGGTTGTTCGAGTCGCCGATGCGCGGCGAGAGCGAGGGTTGGAGCAACACCGTGGCGCAGTCGCGGTTCACGGCGCGCCGGGAAGCCGTCGAGCTGCCGCCGGGCGCCGAGTCGGTGCGCGTCATTTTCAATTCGGGCACCTGGGACACGCGGGACGGGGCCAGCCATCCCACGGTGGGGTTGGCGTTGATTGATGACTGTCGGCTCTGGGTGAAAGCTGCGTCCGGCCAGTCGCGCAATATCTGGCCCAATTCGGCCTTCGACGATGGAGAAAACCTGGCTCACCCTGATGGCCAACCCAACGGATGGACGCGCGGCGGGTTCGGTCAGAAAATCGCGCAAGTGCTGACGTTGCCCAGCGGTGGCCAGCGCCATGTGCTCGCGCTGGTGGACGACAATCCGCGAAGCGGCGCGGAGTGGCGCTGCGATTTGGCGCTGCGAGGGCTCGCGGAAGGCGGCAGCTCCGTCACGGTGGAATGGAAGGAGTTGTTCACCGTGGGTGCAGCCGGCGGTCAAACGGCGGATTATCATTTCGTGCCCCCGGGTGATTACGTGTTCAGGGTGAAGGCCGTCACTCCCACCGGCGAAGCCACCGGGCACGAAGCCGCGCTGGCGTTTTCCATTCCGCAGGTGTTCTGGAAAAGGACGCCGTTTCTCACGTTGAGCGGGCTTGGCTTTGCCGCCGTAGTGGCCGCGGCTGCGCGCACGCTCACCCGGTGGCGGATGCGACGGGAATTCGAGCGGCTCGAACAGCAGCGCGCCTTGGAACGCGAACGCACCCGCATCGCCCGCGACATCCACGACGATCTCGGCACGAGTCTCACACGCGTTACGCTGTTGAGCCAGTCAGTGCATGGCGCGGTCGAGCCGGGCTCGCCGGCCGCGCAGGAAATCGAACAGATCAGCCGCACCTCACAGGACATGACCCGCGCGCTGGAGGAAATCGTCTGGGCCGTTGACCCGGCGCATGATTCGCTCGATAGCATCGCGAATTATCTCGGACGCTTCGCGCAGGATTTTCTTTCCGCTGCCGGCGTGAGTTGCCGCTTGGACTTTCCTGTGCAACTGCCCAGCCAACCCATTTCCGCCGAGGTACGGCACAACTTGTTTCTGGCTTTCAAGGAGGCGTTGAACAACGCGGTGCGCCATTCCGGGGCACGAGAGGTGAACATCACCTTGAGCGTGGGGGCGAAGAACTTCGTGCTGTCTATCGCGGATGACGGAAAAGGATTCACGCCCGCGTCGGCCTCCGCCGGCCCGCCCGCCCGCGACGGACACGGCCTTGCGAACATACGGGATCGCCTCGCGCAAATCAGCGGCGAAGCGGAGATTTCCAGCCAGCCCGGCAAAGGCACGCAGGTGCGGCTCTCCGTGCCGCTGCCCGCCGGTCGGGCGACAGATCGTTAAAATTGACGAGGTGCGCTCTTCCGCCAATCCAGTAGTTTCCTCGCCGATGCCTGTTCGCATCTCCATCATCGAGGACGACGAACCGCTCCGGCGCATTTTTACGTCCTGGCTGCGCCGCGCGCCCGATCTTCAACTCGTCGGCGAATATCCCGATGCCGAAACCGCGCTCGCTGCGATGGCCGCCGACAAACCGGACGTGGTCCTCGCCGACATCAATTTGCCGGGCATCAATGGCATCGAGTGCGTGCGGCGGCTGAAGGAGCAGTCACCGCAGACGCAATTCATGATGCTGACGGTTTACGAAGACTCGGAGAAGATCTTCAGCGCGCTGGAGGCGGGCGCGACGGGCTACCTGCTCAAGCGCACGACCGAGCCGGAATTGCTCGCCGCCATCGTCGACATCCGGCAGGGCGGTTCACCCATGACCAGCGCCATCGCCCGCAAGGTAGTGCAGTCCTTCCAGAAGCGCTCGGCCAGTCGTGGCGCCAGTGAGGCGGCGCAGCTTTCTCCGCGCGAAAAGGAAATCCTCGACCTGCTGGCGCGCGGCTATCTCTACAAGGAAATCGCCGAGAAGTTGAAGATCAGCATTCCCACGGTGAACGCCCACATCCGCAACATGTACGAAAAACTCCACGTCCACTCGCGCTCGCAAGCCGTCGCCAAGTATCTCGGCACATGAATCATGCCGCCACAACTCGCCAACCCATCGCCAGACAGGATGCCCATCGCATGAAGCGAAGTTTGAAATTCGTCGTCGCCGCTTTGCTGCTTTCAGTGTCTTGGGGATTCGCCGAACCAGACCGCCTCTCCGTCCGCGGCAAAAACATCGTCAACAGCGAGGGCCAGGTGATGTCCATGCGCGGCATCAACTTCGGGGGCTGGCTGATGATGGAATCCTGGATTCCGAGCCTGGAGATGGAATGGCACGATCACCTGCCGCGCTTGGCCCGCGAGGTCGGCATCGAAAAAGAACTCCGGGCCGCCGAAAAGGAAATCGGCGCGTTCGAGGACGACCAGGAGCGAATCCAGGATTACATCGCGCGGCTGCACCAAAAGCTCGAAACGAAAGTGCCGGCGGAAAGGTTCAAGGCCTACTTGGCTCTGTTCGAGAAAGAGCCTTCCGTCTTCGCCGCCAAAGACATGGACGACCTGCTGCGCGCTCGTTTCGGAGAAGCGGGGGCGGCGGAAATCTGGGACGCTTTCCACCACACCTGGATCACGGAAACGGATTTCCAACTTGCCCGTGCGCTGGGTTTCAATTTCATCCGCGTGCCGTTTTGGTATCGCTGGTTCGAAGATGACGCCCGGCCCTACACCTACAAGGCATACGGTTTCCGCTACCTGGATCGCGCGGTGGCTTGGGCGCGCGAACACGGCCTGTATGTCATGCTCGATTTCCACGGCGCGCCGGGCTGCCAAAGCCCGTGGGATCACACCGGCGAACTGAGCAACGCGCGCTTCTTCTCGACGCCGGAGTTTCAGAAACGCTGCGCCGGGCTATGGAAAGCCATTGCGGAGCGCTACAGGAACGACCCCACGGTGTTCGCCTACGATCTCTTGAACGAGCCCTTCAGCGCCAAGGATGTCCAGAACTGGACCGAAGCCCACGACTTGATTTACTGCGCCATCCGGTCGGTGGACGCGCGTACGATCATCGTGATGGAGGACGGCTACAAACTCGAAGACGCGCGCTTCAAGCGCAAAGGTTTCTTCCCCGATCCCAAGAAGCTGGGCTGGCAGAACCTCGTTTACTCGATCCACTTTTACTCGGGCTGGGATCCGGAATTGACCAAGGGCGACAACACTTTCGACCACCGCAAGGTGCTCCGGGAATTGGTGCGCGTGGGCAAGCTGGAGCAGAGGCGCTGGCGCGTGCCCATCTACATCGGTGAGTTCAGCACCATGCACGACCTGCCCAACGACCTCGCCGGCATGAAAATGATCATGACCGAATTCAACCGGCTCGGCTGGCACTACTCCCCCTGGACCTGGAAATACGTCAACGACGACGGCGAAGGCAGCATCTGGGGCGTCTATCAATTCAACCAGCCCTGGGAGCGCACGCCGAACATGTATCGCGATTCGAAGCAATCCATCCTGGACACCATCGCCCGACTGACCGCAGACAACTTCTCGATGCACGAACCTTACGGCAAAATTCTCCGCGAAGTGCTGACGCAGCCGGTGCGCGCCGCGAAATGATGCGAAAGGAAAACTATGGGAAATGCCCGTTTGTCCATGAAAGCCAATTTGCCGCGTGAGGCGGCCAGCGGCACGGCGGAGCCTTTGGAGTGCGGTGACTCGTCACCGCTTTTGGCAGGCGACTTGTCGCCGTCGCATTTGGTGAAACGCACGATTCTGGAGCAAGCGTCCAGTCTGGATGAATCGTCGCACCGCTCTGCGCGGCGCTGCTTGGCCGACAAGTCAGCCAAGCGTAAGAAGCGGCGACGAGTCGCCGCACTCCAAACCGCCACGGGCGCGTTTTCGGTAGTCTTCATACAAGTTCTGACGCTCGCGTTATCGCTCTTTGCCTGCGCGGCCTTGGCTCACGTGCAGTTGCTCGTTCCGTTGGAGCAAGAGGGCCAAGTCGCGCCGGCCGGCGTCTGCCAGCTCGACTTGCGCCTGCTTGAACACGCCTCGCGCGATGGCCCCGCCCTGGCGATGGGCCAACCACGTCAACTCGGCGTGCTGGTGAATAGCAAGAAGACCAGCCTGATCGAAAACGTGAAGCCGAAACCATCCGGCGGGCAGCCCGCCTACACAGCGGAGTTCAAAATGAAGGAGCCCGGAGCGCATGTGTTTTATCTTGAGCCTGCGCCCTACTGGGAGCCAGCCGAGCAGGTGATGGGTACTCACTTTGCCAAAGTCATCGTCAACTCTTGCGACGCAAAACTCCCGACCGAATCCGAAATGGGCTGGGAAAATTGGGAAGGCTGGGACAAGCTCGTCGGCTTCCCGGTTGAAATCGAACCGCTGGTGCAATGCACCTCGCTCTGGACCGGCAGTGCCTTCACCGGCATCGTGCGCGTGAACGGCAAACCCGCGCCCCGCTGCCGCGTCGAGGTGGAATCCCTGAATGATCGCGGCGCGCTGAAGTTGCCGGACAATTCCTTTCTCACGCAAATCCTGAAAACCAACGCGAAAGGCGAATTCACCTTCGTGCCGCCGCGCGCCGGCTGGTGGGCGCTCACCGCGATTCCCGAAATCCGCAAAACCGCCCGCAATCCGGAAGGCAAGAAAGTCAAAGCCGAACTCGGCGGTGTGCTGTGGATTCGCTGCGTGGACATGAAATGAGTTTTCGGTTCAAAATGATCCAATACTTGAAGCTTGTAGGCAGCGAGCACACAATTCAGCCAATCGGCCAGTAACCCCACTGCAAACATGATTAAAGGTCAAACCAACGTCCGCTCTTCGCGCTTCGGCGCCGGGGCCATTGACGGCATCGGCAAGGAACTCGGGCGCTTCATCGTCACCACCATGGACGTGCCGTGGCGATTGGCGCAACCGCGTCTCGGCGCGCAACCGACAGCCGTGCTCCACGTCGAGAACATGGAGATCGAGACCCTCGACCGCCAGATCGCCTCTGCGCCGGAATGTGACACTGTCCTCGCCATCGGCGGCGGGCAGGCGATTGATCTCGGAAAATATCTCGCCTGGAAACGCGGCCTGCGGCTCGTGACGGCACCGACGATCCTAAGCGTGGACGCGTTCGTGACGCCCGCTGCTGGCATCCGCCGCGGCCATCGCGTGGAGTACGTCGGCCAAACCAGTCCCGATCCGCTGGTGATTGACTATGACCTGATCCGCACGGCGCCGCCGGAGTTGAACATCGCGGGTGTGGGCGACTTGCTTTCGATTCATACGGCATGTTTCGACTGGGAACTCGCCGAACGCGCGGGCAAGAGCGAATACCCGTTTCGCGCCGAGGATGTGGCGATAGCCCGGGTGATCCTCACCGACACGATGGCGAAGGCCGCCGCCATTCGCGCCTGCTCGGACGACGGATTGCGCGCCATCGTCGAGGGCTACATGCGCGTGAACACGATCTGCTTGCCGGCGGGACACTATCGCGTGGAGGAAGGTAGCGAACACTACTTGTTTTACGAACTTGAGGAGCGGCTCCAGCGCCCGTTCATCCACGGCTGGATCGTGGGCTTGGGCGTGCATTTGCTCTGCCGCTTGCAAGACAACCGCCACGCCGAGGTGGTGGCTTTCATGAGCGAGGTGGGCTTGCGCTTCCAACCAACCGACACGGAAATCCGTCACGAAGATTTGCGG
>CAIKLQ010000032.1 GCA_903828255.1 uncultured Verrucomicrobiota bacterium | reverse complement strand
CTTGCTCCTGGGCCAGGACGGATTTGGTGACGCTCGAGCCAGAGCTTGCCGCTGCGGGCGACCGTGTAGTGGATGAGCATGGCAAGCCGGTGCCGTCACAGCGGCTTTCGAGTGGCGAACTGGTGTTCCTCGCGCGCGGCTTGCCGCCGTTCGCCGCGAAGCGCTTCCGGGTTGAAGCTGGTCCGGCATGGACGCACAGCGCGGTGAAGGCGGAAGGCAGAACGCTGGTTCATCCCGACTTCAGGCTGCGCGTTGATGAACAAACCGGGGCCATCGCCAGTTGGATTAGTCGCCCGTTGGGCAGGGAACTGGTGGATGCCAAAGCCGCCACAGCGCTGAACGACTATTTCTACCTGCTCGGCGCCGACGCGAAGGACGCAAAACGCAACGGCCTGCCGCGCATTTCAATCAAGGAGCAAGGGCCGCTGGTAGCGTCGCTGCTGATCGAGTCAGACGCGCCCGGTTGCCACCGTCTTGTACGCGAGGTGCGCGTCGTGGCCGGACTCGACCGCGTGGAACTCCTCAACTTGGTGGACAAGCAGGCCGTGCGCGCCAAGGAAGGCGTCCACTTCGGCTTCGGCTTCAACGTGCCGGACGGCACCATGCGTATGGACACGGGCTGGACCGTGGTCCGCCCAGAGTTGGACCAGATCCCCGCCGCGTGCAAGAACTCCTTCAGCGTCCAGCGCTGGGTGGACATCGCCAACGACGCCTTTGGCGTGACGTGGGCGTCGGTGGACGCGCCGCTGGTCGAGGTGGGCGGTTTGACCGGCATCATCGGCGCCATCCCCGGCTCGCAGAGAGATCCGCGGTCGTGGATTCAGCACCTCCAACCCTCGCAGACCATTTATTCCTGGGTGATGAACAACCACTGGCACACCAACTACCGTGCCGAGCAGGAAGGCCCAACCGTCTTCCGCTACTTCCTCCGCGCGCATCGCGGCTACTCGCCGATCGAGGCGGCGCGCTTTGGCGTCGCCTGTTCACAACCGCTCCTCGTGACCCGCGGATCAGGCCAGTTGCCGGCGAAGCCCCGTTTCGAGTTGTCCTCGGACCGTGTGTTGGTGACGGCGTTCAAACCGAGCTACGACGGCAAGTCGTGGATCGTGCGGTTGTTCGGCGCCTCCGGTAAAACGGAGAAGGTCAAACTGTCCTGGGTCGGGCCAAAGCCCAGGAAGTGTTGGCTGAGCGACACCAGCGAGCGGCGGTTGGAAACGGCGCCAGAATCGGTACGCGTGCCGGGCTGGGGAATTGTAACGCTGCGAGCGGAATTGTGAGAGCGGGGCATATCACGACTAGAATCGAGAACCTATGAAGTGGACCATTTCTTCTTCGAAAGATCTGAGGCAATGTCTCCTGCTCAAACAGAAAGCGGGACTTTTATGCCTGGCGCTTGCAATCCAGCGCTTCTTAAACACAACAGCCAACCTACATGGGGGACGAACTCGGCTACCCAATTCCCGATTTCCACGAAACGTGGTCTGACTGGGCGGGCTCCTCCTGCCAGCCCTCAATCCAACCCAAACTGTGCCCAGAACTGTGCCTAAACGAGTAGCTACCAGTAGTAGGGCAGTAGTGGCAAGTAGTGCTTGTGTAAGCTCAAAAAGGTGGTATCTAAACCCCAGAAACGGGCGCAAAAATGTCCGATTCCGACCCTCGCCTCCAACTTGAACGCTTGGGCTTCAAGGACTTAGGAGTACGGAACGGACGCCTGCCAGCAATACTGCCAGCACTTGCAGTACGCTGCCAGTACTCCGCAACAATCCGGCCAGAATCTGGCCACTATCCGTTCACGAGGCGAAATCGGTCTCAGCTACGCTGGAAAGCAACAGCTATGAGACCGAGATGTCGTTTGTATCGCCGCCGTGGAATCTTTTACGTCCACGACCACCTGACCGGGAAACAGCAGAGTTTGGGCACCCGCAGCCGCAAGGATGCCCTGCGCCTCTTTGCCGCCAAGAACGAGGCCCACCAGCAGCCCGTGCTGAACCTCCAACTGGCCCGCGTTTACCTCACCGCCACCGACCCCGCCCTGGCGGTCCGCACTTGGAACGATGTATTGCTTGAAATCGCCAAGACCAAGCACGGCTCGACCCAAAACCGCTGGGAGACCGCCCGCAAGGACCCCGCCTTCGATCTGATCCGTCCCCTCACCCTGCTGGAAACTCGTTCGGAGCATTTCCTGCGCGTGCTGGAAACAGGCACGGTCGCCACCAACGTTTTTCTCCGGCGCATCCACAACTTCGCCCTCGACATGAACTGGCTGCCCTGTTCGCTGATTCCCCGGCGGCAATGGCCGGCGGTGGTGTACCAACCCAAGCGCGCCATCACAATCGAGGAACATCGTCGTATCTTGGAGCGGGAGAGCAACCCAGAGCGGCGACTTTTCTACGAAATGTGCTGGCATCTGGGCGCGTCCCAGAGCGACCTGGCACATCTACAGGTCTCCGACATCGACTGGCCGAACCGTTTGATCAGCTACCAGCGAGGGAAGACCGGCGCCCACGCCCAGTTGCACTTCGGCTCGCAGGTGGAAGAGACCTTGCTACAATTGCCGTCGGAGGGGCCGCTGTTCCCCTACTTGCGTCAGGTGCGAGCGAGCGATCGGGCCACGGAATTCAAGCAACGCTGTCGGGGACTTGGCATCGAAGGGGTGACCTTGCATTCGTATAGATATGCGTGGGCGGAAAGGGCGCGCACCTGTGGCTATCCGGAGCGCTTCGCGCAGGAAGCCTTGGGCCATAACAGTAAGGCGGTGCATCGCGCCTACGCGAAACGGGCCGTCGTCAAAGTGCCCTCACTGGAAGAATACGAACAGCAGGGTGCGGAGGAAAAAGGCGTCGCATTTCCACTCAACCCAAATCCCGCGCCAGCATTGCCCCCGCGAGGCGATCGGCCAACCGAATAGACACCGCACGAAACACTCGTGTCTGCTCCCCTGCCCCAGCAACTGTCCGAGCGTGGCGGAATGCTGGGGCCACACCGTGTGGACGTGAAGGCGATGCCGTCTTGAATCGTGTCCGGAGGGTCGAGGAAAGCAACCATAGGCAGGCAGCGGCGTTCGCGCGCACCTTGGTTTTTGGGGCCGCTGGTCGGGAGATGCGTGCCGCGAAGGCGTCTTGGCGTCTCGATCGGCCAGGTTAGGGCCCACGAACGCGACGGGATCTAGCGGGCGAGGAGCAAGACCGTGCCCGGCGGGCTGCCAGGATAACGCTGGTTGAACTCGGCGTAATGTTCGGCGAGTCCGAGCAGATCGCCGAAAGAAAACAGGCGTGCCAGATCGTTCATGCCTCGGAACTGGAAAGGCGAACATGTTTATGGCACTCTTTGAATCTAAAGATGCGCGGCTGGCGCGCGAGCGCGTGGCGGTCCAGATGGGACGCAACTCCGTCAAGGAGTATGTGAATAACTGCCGGTCCGTCAGCCAACGCTACGTGACGATGGCCAAGAAAGCCCTGCGGCTCGGCCAGCGTCGCCAGGCGGAGCAATATGTGGCGACCCATCTGCAGTACGAGAATCAGGCCAACAAGTGGGACTCCTTCATCCTCAAAATTGACGACATCGTCCGGCACGGCGCGATCCAGCGAACCGTGCAGGGCTTCCGTCAGCGTCTTGCCCAGGGTGGTGGCGTCGGTTTGCACGCCCCGGAAGAACGTCGCGCCGCCCTCAATGCTGAGGAGCAGCTTGTAACGGAGATTTTTTGCACCCGGTCGCGGCGGCTTTTCTCGTCGGACAGACACGAGGCTTCCTCGCCGGTGAGCCGTTGCTGCGCTCCGAGCCGGTCATACTCGGACACCATTTCGCGGGAGCGGAACAATTCGGTCACGAGCGCCAGAATCTCGTCGGTCAGCGTGGCCACCCAGAACAGTTCTGTCTGCTTGGCGACACTTTCGTCCCGGGCCTCGCTCAAGTTCACGGCCTGTTCCTCCTTGGTCGTGAGCGTTAGGTTCGCCGGCACAGCCCCACCTAAACCACCCCAGCGGCAGCGGCAGCGCCCCCTCACGCCACACCAGCAATCGTAGGGCGCAACGGTTGGCCCGCCAATGAAGGACGCACAGCAATTTGGAACCAGCACCGGTCGGGTGCGTTCCGCCGTGTCCGCGACGGCCGGGTGAGCATTCGCCGGTTTTGGGTTCAAAAATCTGCGGCATTGAGCCTGTCAGCGGGCCATAACGGGAAGCAACCTGGACCGGCGCAATCGCCCGGAAAAGCCGTGCCCTGCGCCTCCAAAGGCGTAAAACCGTCAGTAATGAATGCGGTTCAAAACCAATTCTCCCGGCCCCGCGGCGCGTCAAAAAAGCAATTGCCTAACAGTAGTTTCCTGCGGCGTACCGGAGCGCGCCAGAACGGTGCCGGCTGGCTTGCTGCGGAAGGGGGGATGACTTTTTTCCTGAGGAATCTGGGGGTCTCCGTGTCCATCTGCGATTTCCTTTCTTTTTTTGCCGAATTTAACTATCGAAGAGGCTCTTCCAAAACACTGGAGGAGCAGAGGCAATGCGGCTCAAACCATTAGAAAACCAGAGACTCATCACCTCGGCTCCGGCAATTGTGAAAGCGCCGGATTTAGGATCGAGCAGCACCAACCAACCAACCGAACCACCATGAAACTCGCCATACTAAACCCCAAATCGCCAACAACCTCCCAACTACAGAAAACCGTTTTCGGAGGTTTTCCGCTGCGGAAACTTTTCCCGCTGCTCCCGCTCGCGAGCATCCTGCTCCTGGCGGCCACACCGGTCCGTGCAGACTGGCCAAACACCAATGCCACGAAGTGGGTGCAATATCCTGACCTGTCCTTCGGCGTGGATTTCGCGGCTACGCAACCGCTCATCCTGGCCGATGACTTCCAATGCACCGACCCCGGCCCCATCACCGACATTCACATTTGGGCGGCTTGGGTCGGCAACACGCCCGATCCCAACACCGTGGTCACGCTGGGCATTTGGACGGACGTGCCCGCCAAGCCAAATGCTATCAGTTAGTTCTATCCCATACGTCCCGAGAAGTTTCCATGTCTGAAGTCATCGAAAAGCTCCCGGAGGGAGTCCAGAATCACGCCGCAGAAAGCCGCCTCAATGGGTTCATCGCGCTATTCGTAGCGGTGGTGGCGACTTTCATGGCCGTATGCAATGTAAAAGACGGCAACGTGGTGCAGGCCATGCAACAGGCCCAAGCTAAGGCGGTGGATCAGTGGGCTTACTACCAAAGTAAGAGTACCAAGCAGCACCTCGCCGAAAACTCCGCCGAGATGCTCCGAGCCCAGCTCGATATGAATCCCGAGATGAAGGCCGAAACACGGCGCAAGGTGGAATCCCGCATTGCAGTTCAAGAGGCCGCGGCCAAAAAATACGAGAAAGAAAAGGGGGAGATCCGCGCCCAAGCCGAGCAAGCGGCCAAGGACTACGACAATCTGAATATCCACGATGACCAGTTTGATTTTGCCGAAGCCTGCATGAGCGTGGGCGTCGCCCTCGCGGGGGTGACGGCTCTCACTAAGAGCGCGTATGGAAATTCTCCGTTAACGTTATTGTACTTTTTTGCGCATGTGCATAGTTATATGGGATGCAAAACGCATCCAACCGCTATCCTTCCGATCTCACCGATTCGGAATGGCAATTACTCCATCCGCTGCTGCCCGCAGCCCCCAAACGCGGCCGCCCCCGCGAACGCGATTTGCGCGAGATTCTCAACGGGATTTTTTACCTGACCCGCTCCGGTTGCGCCTGGCGGATGCTCCCCAAGGACTTTGGTCCGTGGCCCACAGTCCATGATTATTATCGCCGTTGGCGCCGGCAGGGGATTTGGGAGCAGTTGAATCACACGCTGCGCGAACAGGTGCGCGTGACCGCAGGCAAGACGGCGGCGCCCAGTGCCGCCATCATCGATAGTCAAACCATCAAGACCGGCGATCAGGCCTGCGCCAGCGGCTACGACGCCGGCAAGAAGATTGAGGGCCGCAAACGCCACGTGGTCGTGGACACCTTGGGACTGTTGCTGTGGGTGATCGTGGGGCCCGCCAACGTCCAGGATCGCGACGGCGCGCGCCCACTGCTGCAGGCTGTGATCCAACGCTTTAGCACCCTGCGGAAAATTTGGGCCGACAGCGGTTATGCCGGCGCACTGGTCCACTGGTTCCAAGCACAAGTCGGCACCCACGATTGTGTTCTGGAGATCGTGCGCCGCTTGGAGGGCGTCAGCGGTTTCCATATCTTGCCCAAACGGTGGATTGTGGAGCGCACACTGGGCTGGTGGGTCAAGTCGCGGCGCTTGGCGCGCGATTATGAAACTTCCACCCAATCCAGCGAATCAATGATCTACCTGACCATGATCCGCCTCATGCTCAAACGGCTCGCTAACGCTAACCCTTGATTTTCCATACACGCTCT
>CAIKLQ010000031.1 GCA_903828255.1 uncultured Verrucomicrobiota bacterium | reverse complement strand
CTGTTCCCCAAGATCAGGTGGCCCTGGATACCGCTGCTGTTACCCAACAGCGAGACACTGTCATTGAACATGAGCGTGAGCTCGACGCTCGCAATTGAGGTGTCCGCCAGACCACTGACCACATGCTCAATGGACAGTGTGGCGCCCCCCCTTGCGGAATGGCTCCGGCATCCGTGTAATTAAACGTGTAAATGGCGGCCGGTGCCGAGAGGCTTAACCCCAAGGCGCAGAGCGTTGCAATGACCGTCGTTTTCATACCTTGGTTAGTCATAAATAAGTTCGGGCATCTGAAGACCCATGAGATCGCTACCTTGTTCACCACCCAAGCCTGGGAGTTGAGTTTCGAGGCGACCGCGGCCCTTCGGAAGATGCGTCGCCGCCCATCGATTATCACCGCCTGCTCCTCCCAGGCTGACTTGTGGCCAATATGCCACGCTATTGTACGCCTCTCAATAAGAGGCTCCTCACGTCGTCTCCTACAGTTTTGAAAAAGCCTCCTCGGTAAACCGGTAAACACAGCCGGAGGCGGCTGTTCGTAGCCACAGCCGTTTCTTAGGGCACTCGTGGTTACAAGCCTGCGCCGCCCCCATCGCAGGCGGAACCGCTGACTGGCGTGCATCAAATCGGCGCGTCGTTCGTGGCGCTGCAACATTTTCAGCACGGCCCCGAAGCGGCGGTCCTGCCGGGCACGCCCAGCGTCATGATTTCCGCCGGCGCGCGGCGATTTTTCGCGAGCCAGGCCATGCCCCGCATGGCGGGGTCAACGTGGCGGAAGAAGCGCTGGTACGCGGCGCAGAGGTAGTTCAAGCCCGGCTCGCCCTCAGGCGTGCGGAGGAAGCGGTTCTTTGGGCACTCGCCGTTGCAGGCGAAACGGACGTCGCAGTTCCGGCAAAACGCCGGGAGCGTTCCGGCCTTGGCCGCGCCGAAGGCCCGCTGTTGCGGGCCGCGCACAAGTTCGCCGAGGTTGCGATTGAGCAAATTGCCGAGTTGGTAGCCGGGATAAACAAAGTGGTCGCAGGAGAAGACGTCGCCGTTGTGTTCCAGCGCGACGGCGTCGCCGCAGGTTTCGCGAAACAGACACAGACCGGCCGGCTGGCCCAGCCAGATACCGAGCGAGACATCGAACAACTGCACGAAGGTCTTGCCGACGTCGGCACGCACCCATTCGTCGAAGATGGTCACCAGAAACTCTCCATAGTCCGCAGCGCACACGGTCCATTCGGTGACTTCGGTTTCGGCGGTGTCGGGCGTTGGCGGCGGGGCGTGGTCCAGTCCGCGCGCCACACTTTCCGCAGCAGGCCGGCGCTCGACGAGCGGGATGAACTGGAGAAAACCGGACCCGATCTCCTTGAGGAAGCGGTACACTTCGAGCGGTTGCCGGGCGTTTTCCCGGTGGACGACGGTGAGTGTGTTGAACTCGACGCCGTGTTTCTTCAGCACCTCCAACCCGCGCATCACGCGATCGAAGGTGGGTTTGCCGCCTTTGTCCACGCGGTAGCGGTCATGGAGCGGCTGCGGGCCGTCGAGGCTCAGGCCGACGAGGAAATTCTCCCGCTTTAGAAACTCGCCCCAGGCGTCGTCGAGCAGAACGCCGTTGGTTTGAAACGCATTTTGCACCGTGCGACCCGCAGCGTGGCGGCGTTGGAGGGCAACCGCGCGCTCGAAGAACTCCACCCCCATGAGCGTCGGCTCGCCGCCCTGCCAGGCGAATAGGATTTCTGGCCCACGCTGCGCGGCGATCTGCTGCTGCACGGAGGCCGTCAGCACCGCGTCGCTCATGCGGAAGCTCGCGCCGCGATCAAACAGCGATTCTTTGTCGAGGTAGAAACAGTATTTGCAATCGAGGTTGCAAATCGCCCCGGAGGGCTTGGCCATGACGTGGAACGTATCCGGAAGGACGGACATGATCGGGCGTCAACTGACCGCCGACCAGCGAATGCGATAAAAGGCTTTGGGCTCGGTCATCGTGTCGTTGTAGAGCACCGGGCCGTTGTTGCCGACGATCGCCGTGCCCACCGCGGTCCAGTGGGTCAAGTCCGTGGATTTTTCAATCTGGTAACGGGTGTTCTCCCGCGAGACAAAGGTGATCTGCACCACAACGTGGTCTGTTCCATTGTCTTGCCAGCGGACAATGGCGATTTTGAGTTTTTCCGGCGCGGCGGGGGCATTGAGGGGAGTGGCGACCAAACGCCCGCCGGGACTGGTCTCTTGCAGTAGAATGTTTTTGAGCGCGCCGGACGCGGTTTGCTGGTCCGGGGTTAGCGGGGGCGGAGTAAAACCGACATCCGAAAGGTTGATCATCTCCAGCGGACCGGGCGCATTGTAAACCGTGGCCCCGCCGGCGCCGTCATTGGCGTAGTAATCGCCGCCGGTGAGGCGCAGGTCATAGAACTCCCCTTGGTCAGGTGCCGGGGTACTGCTGCCGCTGCCATCCCAATACCGGGCGAGTTTGAAGTCCTGAGTGCGCACGGCTTGGATGCGATTGGGAGGCGCGACCACCCCGTTCGGCCCCGTGCCCGCCGCGTCCTGCCCGGCGAAAATATCATCGAACGTGAACAGCACATACGGTTGGACCGCCGTTGGCGAATTGTTGGTGTCGGGGTGCAACACCACATGGCTGTAGTTCACGCCTTTGAACCCCTTGGCCTGCCAGTTCGGAACTCCGGTCAACTCGCACAGCGTCGGCAGGAAATCCACATGAGACACCATCGCCTCCGTGGTTCTCGCGGCGGGAAACAACCCCGGGTTCGACCAAATAAGTGGCACCCGCAGTGCCTCTTCGTAGGCGACAAAGGTCTTTTGCCGCAGGCCGTTGTGACATAATCCCATCTCGCCGTGGTCGGACGTGCGGATGATGAGCGCGTCGTTTAAGGCCGGCCCTGTCCCGTTCCTATTTGGATCCAAAACGTCCAACAGTTGGCCGATCTGGTTGTCCACGGCTGACATGAGTCGCCCGTAGAAATTGAGATAATTTTGCTGTTTGGAGGGGGTCAGTAGCGTCCCCAGTCCCGCAGCCATCGCCAGCAGGACGCCATTCTGCGCGCTGGGCTTTTTGGATAGATCGTCATTCAGGCTGGGCGGCGTCTGGATGGCGGGAGTGGTCGCGGCAATCCACGGATCGCCCACCTGCTTGTAGCCGCCGCTGATCTCGTATTGATTCGGGTAGCTCAGGACATCGTGCGGGTTTACGAGGGAAAAGATCAGGCAATAGGGCTTGCCGGTGGGATGAGCGATCCGGTCGGTCAGGAAAGCCACCGCGTCATCCACAAAACGCTGGTCGTTCTTCACCGTGTTGGTGGCGTCGGCGCCGCCAAAGTTTTCCTTGGCCGTGTCGCCGCCAGCATCGGGGCTATCCCAGGCATCGAATCCATAGCGGGAGATGTCGTCCTCGATGTAAGTGCCATCTGCCGCTTGCACGCGGCGGCTCATGTGCCATTTGCCTTTGTAGATCACGTCGTAGCCCGCTTCCTTGAGGCAGGTGGCCAGATTCGGCAAGGTGGCATCCAACTGGTGCTCGGTCGCGGATTGCTGCATGCCGTCGGTAAGCGTGTCCTTCGAGTGGTGCTGGGCCGGAAACAGGCCGGTGAACAGGGTGTTGCGTGCCGCCGTACACATGGCCGCCGCCGTGAAGGCGTGGGTGAAGGTGACGCCGCGGTCCTTCAAGCGCTTCGTGTTCGGCAGATTCACGTCCTCCCAGCCCGCTGGGAACCACATCGGCGGGCGCTCTTGGTCGCTGATAATCAGGATGATGTTCTTCTGGGTCGGCAGCGCTTCCGCTTGGGCTGACTGCTGAACCACCAGCCCGAGAAATTGCGAACCAAAAACCACCCCGGCAGCCCCGGCGGAGAGCTTGAGAAAATCGCGGCGGGCAAGGGGGAAGGAACTTGGTGGTACCATCTTGGAGTCACACATGTCTTTCATATGTCTCTTAGTGTTGTTGCGGAGGTTGGCAGCGTCAAATAGAAAATTCACCCACATGCCGTAGCCGCCAATCACTTGGGCGCTCAGTCATCTCGCAAAGCTCTCCCAGCAAACCGCGCCAGCAGCTCGGAAACCATTGCTGGCTCTGGTTTGGGCGGAAGCCGCAGGTTCAGTCCCCGGGCGACTTCCCGCAACCACCTCCAGCTTCCGGCCCACGCTGGCAGTTGTCGAGAGCGGCGAAGCATCTCACGCCCGGCGGTTTCTTCGCGTCCGTATTCCAAATCGAGCCGCAGCCGCAGCTCGCCCGCGTGCAAGCCGCAGCGAAAGCCGCCGGCCTTTCCATCGTGCGCCAGCGCCCGGTGATTTTCCGCGAGGGCGAGCCGCCGCTGATCGGATTGTTCGGGATGATGAGCGCGGATGATTTGCCGGAGTGGTTTCGCGGCCAGACGTGGACCGAACCGTCGCTGACCATCCGCACGCGCGCGGGCAAAATCCACCCGGAATATTCGGCGGTGAAGTTAAGCTTCGGCTTTTCGCCGTAAACAAATGGCATTGCCGTTGCGGAAACACCCGTCGAGTCAGGTCCTCCGAGGTTCGGGTCGCATTCCCTTGCGGGTTGTGGTACGCTTTCCCCCAACTTGGACATGCAAGCGTATATTCTTCAATGGCGGCAAGTTTTGGAACTGGGCGGAGTGTTGTTTGGGCACATCAGCCAGAGTGGGGCCGCGCCGGCTTATCAGATCGTGGACGTGAAGCGAATGTGGTTTTGGAGTTCGATGATTGACTGCCTGAATCCATACTCATGAACCCCAAGTTGAAACAACTTCTCCACCTCGCACTGCTCGCTTTCGTCGCCACGACCAGCCCTCTGCACGCCCAAGTGATCTTCCAACAGGATTTTTCCGCTGGCGGGCCGGTGACAAATTACGCCGGCAGTCCGCCCGGCAGCGGCCAGTTTTCATCCATCAGCTACCAAGTTCCCCTGGCGGTTAATTTTCTGCCGCTTGAGGCCGATGAGCAGATCACGGTGAGTTTCGACGGGATGGCCCAGTCGGAAATCACGGAAGGTAAATTGCGCTTCACTCTGCGCTCGGCTTATCGGAAATACGCGTCGCCGCGAGCCGTGGATTGTTGCGGTGGTTATTTTTACAATCAGACGCCAAGCCGGGCCAACCTGCTGCGGCAATCGCTCGGCAGCCCCGCACCGACACTGCTGTACGTGCAATTCAAACTCCGGATTTACAATCCCTACATCAACACCAACAACCCGACTGGCGGGGGCTCCGGCACGCTCACCGCGCCGGCGGGCCAGCAGCTTGGGGAGATCACTCATGTGCTGGGCATTCCGGGGGACCGGCTTGAGTTCAATTCGCCGCTGGTTTTCTTCGCTGGCGAAGTGCTGGTGACCATCGTCCTCAACCACACCGGAACGAACCTGTCCTACGCCAGTCCCAGCGGCGTCGCCGAGAACATTGGCGGGGCGAATTTTGACTGCTGGATCAACCAGACCAAGGTCCGCGATGATGAGCCGAGCGCCACGTCCCCGCCGCTGAACTTGTTCGGGATTCAGGTGAAATCTACGGAGCCGGTGACGCTGGGATCGCTGGATGTCAGTCTGCCGGATGATCCCGGGCCTGCCACGACCTTCACCTTCGACGACTTTGTAATCCGCCGGGACCTGCCCGCGCCGACTGTGAACCCAACTGTGAACATTCAACGCACCAGCACGAACACCTTCCTGCTTTCCTGGCCGACCTCGTTCACCGGGTTTGCGCTTCAGCAAAACACCAACCTTGCTCCGGGAACTTGGACGAGCGTGACCAACGCGGGGAGCGTGACCAACGGATTGAATCAAGTCGCTCTCCCGCCTGCCGCCGGCAGCCGCTTCTTCCGGCTCAGATCCCAGTAAACTGCAACTGCCCTCACGGGCTTCGTCTCCGGCTCGGGCGAGAAGCGGAAGGAGCTTCCTTACGGAATTCCGACCGACAATCCGTTCGCCGGTGAACCGGAGAAGCGCGGTGTCTGCAAAGAAATCTGGGCGCTCGGTTTGCGGAACGTGTGGCGTTTCAGTTGGGATCGCGAGACGGGCGAATTGTGGGCGAGCGAGCCAGGAAATCCGCCCACGGGAGGCCGTTTAGGGGTCGCCCATTAGCAGGAGCGGTCGAGCAGAAAACAGATTTCCGTCCGCCAGCCTTTCTGTTCTTAGAAGCTGTCTTGGTCTTTTCGGGCCGTCGCGGAGGCAGGGGGAGACCGGGCGACCCTTGCTTCTCTAGACCCACGAGAACCGGGTTGATGAGGATTCTCCGTTCCGTAGGTCATCCCAAGCCGAGTTGCTCGCTGTCCCAAGGCAGTCCCCAAATCGCTCGCAATTAACCCAGGCTGCGCTTTTGGTTGTCAGTTACCTGAAGGACTGGAATCAGCTCCAAACGTCTCCTTGGTGCCTCCAGGCTCCAGCAACCGCAGGTCTCTAAAACCCGCCTCTATTAGCGGGTCCCTTCCCGTAACTATTAAAGTCAGATTTTAAGGCACCATGGTTCCCAGCAACCTCTTCGCCCGGCACAACATCAGAGCCCCTTGCAAAGCCCTTACACCCATCCGCTGCTACCCCCCCGTCCCAATATTTCTCCCCTTCCGTGGTATAATAAATTGAAGGACCCTCATTGGTTCACCAGATGTAACATTCAAATGACCTTCCCCAATGAACCTCAACCTCAACCGTTCCTTCTACAGGCAAGTCCCATCTCCATACAGCCTCAAGCAGTAGTCCCCCCCCTCAACATCAACCTCAACCGAAAGGAGATCCCCCAACATGACCACCAGAATGATCCTAGCCACTCCCCAAGGACTTAGCCTCTTCGACGAGTCTTTAACTGAGCAAGCCAGAGAACACGGCCCTCCCTCCGACCTTTGCACCGTCTATAGCCCAAGCCAATCCACGCTCTATCTTAGCAAGAGGGAGCTG
Organism: uncultured Verrucomicrobiota bacterium; assembly: GCA_903828255.1. Lineage (GTDB taxonomy): Bacteria > Verrucomicrobiota > Verrucomicrobiia > Limisphaerales > JADLHS01 > CAIKLQ01. Next base: position 2,690 of record CAIKLQ010000031.1, on the reverse strand, counting down.
GAGGAGTTTGAACATGACACCCACCTGCAACTCCACAGCGATTGTCCCACTGCAAAACAATGGCAGCGCCTCTTCAAATGGCTGCTCAAAAACGTGGGTCTATTCGATGTGAGCGGTAATGTCGAAATCAAACTCAATCGGGCTGGCTACAATGAGGGCTATACCTTTGAAATATAGCTCCCCCATGCACCGCTAATCGTCCGCACTTCACTCCACTTCAAATGTCGAAAGAACAAATGGTCTTCAAAGCTATCGGTATTGGCCTGGGTTGCATTGCCGCCTACTTCGTGGTGGTTGCAATACTGCCCTACCTCGTTCTCGGGCTGGCGATCGTTGGCGTAGGGTTCCTGATCAAACGGAATTTCACTAAGAAACCAGGCAACCATCACCAACAGCACCCCGAACAACACCATAATCGTCGTCACTGTTGTAATCGCCGAAACCGCCGTCGCTAAATCGCCCCCCCTGAGAATGGAAAGAGGCGGAGTGAATGGGGTTGGGTTCCAGGCTCAACATGGTTCATTACCTCCCGGCAGAGTTTTAGCCTCGTTGTCGCCAGCAGAGCCAGCGCCTACCCCAACGCAACCCGACCCTCTAAAGCCGGGTTGTCTCCATTCTCCAGTTCACCCCCCCCCCGCCCAGCAAAAACAAACCTCAAACACCCAACCAAACACCCAACCGAAACCAAGAAAGGAAATACACATGTCCCTCATACTCGAAGCAAACTACTCGAAGAAAATCGGTCTGCCCGGATACTCGTCCCATCAATTCATGGTGACGCTGCGCACCGAGATCACCGACATCAACACCGTGCAGGCCGAAAGTGACCGGCTCTATGGCCTGTTGCAAACCGCCGTGGACAATGCCCTGCAGAAAGTCGGTTATCTGCCGGAAGCAGCCCCCAAGAACGGCAACGGCAACGGCTACAACGGAAACGCCAACGCCCCCCGCAACGGCACCGGTCACAGCAACGGCAATGGCAATGGATCGGATCGTTGGGCTTGTTCGGACAAGCAGCGCGATCTGGTGCTCAAGATCACAGACGAAAATCGCCTCGATAAGAATCTCGTCGAACAACTCGCCCAGGATCGGTTCGGCAAGAACGTCAAAGCCTTGAACAAGCTGGAGGCGTCCGGCCTCATTGACGAACTGCTCGCCCAGACCGGGCAGCGCAACAACGGCCGGCGTTTCGATGTTCGGGCCACATCCGGGAGGGCGGCATGATTGCCGCACTCGAACCCCAGGCCACCGCGCCGGAGCCGCCGCAGCCACGGGATGTAATCGCGGAACTTCAGCAAACGGTTTCGGCTTCACGTCTCGGATTGTGGCATTCGTGCCGGCTGAAGTTCTACTTCCGTTATGTCCGGCGCCTCAAGAAAGCCCCGACGCCTTCGATGCACGCAGGCTCGTCGGTTCACGCGGTCTTGCAACAATGGAATCTGAGTCGGTGGCGGCGGGAAGCTTTCGCCACCGATCGGTTCAAGGGCGTCTTCGACGAGCAGTGGCAGGCGTTGCAGGCGGAATCCAAAATCAACTGGGGCGGTGAAGAGGATTCGGAGTGTTCGTCCTCGTGGCGGGCGCTGGAGAATTACTTCCTCGAAACACCGATCAAGGCTGAAGAACGCCCGGAAGCGGTGGAAGTTGCAGTCAGCGCGAACTTGTCCCACCACGGTCTGCCGACGTTGATTGGAGTGATTGATCTGGTCCGCTCGGGCGGTCGGATTGTTGACTTCAAACTCGTTGGAAAGACGCCGGACAGTGAATTGGTCGTGCATACTCACGGGACCCAACTCACCGCCTACAGCATCCTCTATCGCGACGCCACTGATCGCGAGGAGGGTGGTTTGGAACTCCATCACCTCGTTCGGACCAAGACCCCGAAGCTGATTGTCACGTCCCTTCCACCCGCTACGGAGCTACAGGTGACCCGGTTGTATCGTTCCATGGAATCATATCAGGAAGGTGTGGCTCGGCAGGACTTTGTGCCCTCACCGGGCTTCGCCTGCATGGGTTGCGAGTACTTCAACGAGTGCCGCCAATGGAACCCCTGACCGACTACTGCCAGCAGCGGTTGCTGATCGCGGGCCCGCAAGCCGAACTGCGGAAGTTCGACCGGGACGCGGACGGGACGGAGATTCCGGGCGCAACCGATTTCGCGGTGGTGGAACATTCCGCCACCCGAAGGGTCTGGCAGTTCGTGACGAAAGCGCCCGCGTTGAAGTTCCTCCGCGGCGTCTCCCGGCGCTGGCCGTTCCTGGTGTTCCTGCTCCACTACGACTGCGAGGATCAACGCCTCGTGGGAATGGTCCGGGCAAAGCACGGGCGGCTGCGTCAGCACCGGTTCAAAACCTAACCCTCCACCCCAACCCCGGGCCGGATGCGCCAGCGTGCGTGTCCGGCCCGTTCCGTTCGTACCATGAAATCCGATACCTCACCTGAATCCACAGGACCCTCGACCCCACCCGTCCGCAAGTTGAAGATTGAGGCGCAGGGGGACTTCTGGCAGGGCCTCACCAAACCGAAGATTCGCCTCATGGGCCGCTGGCTGGAGCGCGCCGGATTCTGTCCGGGCCAACACGTCCAGGTCCTGTGCCTCGCTCCCGGAGTGATCGAATTGCGCTCCCCCGATGCCTGACCATCACTGAACCGCCGCAAGCCTTATCAGAACCGGCTAAGTCCTCGTTTTGATG
>CAIKLQ010000030.1 GCA_903828255.1 uncultured Verrucomicrobiota bacterium | reverse complement strand
AGGCTTCGGACGCTCCGGTGGGATCCGAATTGGCAGTCCTGTGCCGCCATGATCCGATGGTGGAAAATGATCGGTCTCCTGACCAGCCGGGCGGCTTGGCTGGAGCTAAATATCATAAATTCCGCCCGGGTTTTTCGGCACCAAGTGGCGGTTGCTAGGGCTAACGCTCTGGCCCGGTTGCAAGCCGCCGCAACTTGTCTGCCAGCCGCTGGGCCAGCTTCTCGCACTCCTGCACCTCGTAGTGCCGAAGCGCCGACGCACAATCACTGAGCCACTGCAAAACCTGTTGCAATTCCTCCTGGCGGCGCTTGCGTTCGCGCTCCTCCTTCGCGCTCTTGACCGCGTCCGCGCTGGCCCGTTCCGTCGTCACCGATACCCCGGCGCCGGAGGTTGGGCGCAGTTGTATTTCGCAAGGCTTCGCGTATTGCTCCCGCCAAAAACCTCGTCGTCCTCAACCTCGATATGTGACGCCGCGATGGCATGGAGGATCGTCTCGCGAGCGCAAGCGCGCACTTGGTGACGCAGTTTCGATGCGGCGTCCGTGCCTCCGAACCCTGGATAGAGGCTATCGACCTCGCGAGCTATTTCCGCGTCGGCGGCGGGTATTCGCGCGACCTGGCGGAGATGCTTGGCGACTGTCTGGTTAACCTGCCGCGGCATCCAACTGGGTAAGTTCAGCGCGAGGATGGCGGCGGGAATGTTGCTTGGTTGGTGGTTGGTGTTTTGATTGGTGTTTGTTATCATACCTATAGAGTTGCACCAGGGTTTCAGTTTTTTCTTCATACCCTAATCTCTCGTAGTCCCCCGCTACCCCACCACCCAGACAAGACCGTGTAATTCCAGCACACCAGACACCGCCTAATGCCCGCGCCGATCCTCAAAGGTGTACCTAGCATTGCCGACCAGCACCCACAGCAGGACCGGTGGCGTGCCTCAACAACCGACTCCGTTCGGCGTCAACGTCGCTCCAACTAGGATTCGATTTGCGGCTTCGGCCTTCCCTGTCGTCAGCCAGCACGCGCGCCAGGGATTCGGACGCGGCATTGGTCCAGCAGTCCCCGTCCGCGGCGCCATTGCGCGCCCCTGAGTCCTGAGCGGTGGGCATCACCAGCGCATCACCAGCGCATCACCGCAGGAGGCCGAGGTGTTCACCACCGTCGCCGGCTAGCGGAGCACCTCACCGAAAACGAAGCGGCGAAGCGGACGGGGCGCTGGGGCGAAACGATCCCTCGGAAGCCAAAAAGGGCGTCCCGACCTCATCGAGACGCCCCGAACTCTAACCACCAAATTCGGTTCCCGAAATCTTTTTGCAAAAGCCCAATGAATCAGCGGTGCGTTTTTGAAACAGGACTTTTTCAACAGGCGGTTGGGTGCAAGCCGCCGTGGGCCGCACGCTCCCGCAGCCGGTCAGGGCTGCCAGACCGCGCGCCAGAACTTCAGCGGATTGTCCCCCCGCAGGGCGTTGGTCAGGTTCGACTTCGTGCCGGCAAGGGTATTGGTGGCGACCGGAATCCAACTGGTCAGATTGGTGGAACATTGGATTACGTAGCGCACGTCCGGCTGGCCCTGAAGTTGGAAGACGTATTGACCGGGCGATGCGGTGGCGGTGACTGCGAGACGCGGGGCGGCGGGCGCCAGCGTCAACAAGGTCATGGAACAGGGCGGAAAGCTGTAGGTGAAGTTCGT
>CAIKLQ010000029.1 GCA_903828255.1 uncultured Verrucomicrobiota bacterium | reverse complement strand
GCGGCGTCTCGGCAGAGCGCCGCCATCTTCTTTCCCGTCGCACGTCTGATCAGCCGAAGAATTTGCGGCGCTCTGCCGAGACGCCGCTACGGGAATTTCCCATTCATCGAACCACACCTTCAGCCCGTCAGCCCGCAACCGCTCCGCGAGCGGCCGCACCACCGCCTTGTCCTTCGCGCTGTGGCTGAGGAAGACGTCATACTGAAAGTCTTGGTTTGCCGGCATGGTCGCGTCGTTCACGTTTGTTCACGGGTTTTCCGTCGGGCCAGAGGCTATCGCAGCCCGGCGGCGGGCGGCAATGTGATTTCGAGCGGCGGTTTGCCGATGGGCGAGTCTGAACAGGACCACCGGAGCGCGAGCCGTCCCTGGCTCGCAGCGGCAGCAACCGCTGGCGGAGGTCCAATTCACCCCGAACGGCACAACAGGAATGGGAGCGCCCGCGGCCCGCGTGCGGGATTGGGCGGCGCGCCCAATCCCTCGTCACACATTCTCGGTCCCCTTCCGGCGGGAGGAAGTTTGGGGGACGAGGTTTTCGGCGAGCCGCCGAAAACGGCACGCCAGCGGCGTGCGCTCCCCTGCGCCAGGCGACGCCCGGACTCCCACTTCGGAGTTCGGGTTCAATTCCAAGCGGCCCATGCTTTCGGACGCGCTGCGAGCCGAGGACGGCTCGCGCTCTGTTCCCGCCGGGCGGCGGCTTTTAGATGCTGGTCGGTGTTCTCGCCGGCCCGCGGCCAAGGCCGGCGACATCCAATAACGGGCTCAGCGCCGCGCCGGTCCTGCGTCACTCCATCGCCATCTCATACGGTGCGATCTTGACGTTCTTTCCGTTCGCCAGGCGCACAGTGGCCGGACGGCTGCTGAAGTTGAGCAGCGCAACTTTGCCATTCTCGAGCACGCTCCAATAGACAGTGGTGGGCTTTTCCATTTGCAGCGCAGCGCGGGTTTGCGGTCGGAGCGACGGTGTCTTGAGCAGCAACTCGCGCACGAACTCGGCATAGGACCGTGAGGGGATGAGGTCGCCGCGCCAGAGAATCACGCGACCTTTGCCCGTGTCACCCGCCAGCCATTTCTGGGCGATCGCGGTGTCGCCTTCCACCGTGGACGGATTGCCACGCGGGCTGGGCGCAAAGACGAGCGTGCCGCCGTTGCGCACCCATTGGTCCATCCGTTCCAGGACAGGCTTCTCGGTGATCGCGCCCCAGAGGAAAAGCAGAACCTTGTAGCGATCCAGTGCGCCGTCGAGAATCATCTGTTCGCTGGCGTAATCAAAATCCAGTTCTTCGCGCAGCGTCCGGCCGACAGTGAAATACGTGGAGGCCCAGCGGTAGCGGACCAGTTCGTCATCCAGTTTCAGCGCGGTGTCGGGGTAGAAGGCGGCCACATCAATGACGGGCTTGGCGCGCTGATCGAGGAACGGCGAGTATTTGAGCCAGGCATCCAGGGCCTGATCGTTGGCGGTCAGATTGCCGAGGTAATAGAAAAGATGCACGCCGTCGGTCGTCACTGCGTTGAACAGCCGCGCCATCACGCCGCGCTTGCAGCCGAACCCGCCCGGTTCGTAGCCCGTCGCGATACCGTAAAACCGCGCCGCCGAGGACGCCATGCGCGTGATCGTGAAATTGTCGGGATAATCGTCTCCCTCGTTGGTCAGCCGCATTCCGCCATGAACTTTCGCCATGCTCCGCGCCTGATAACTGTAATCGGTACCAATCTGCGGCGGGCCCCAGCCGCCCGATGATTGATGAATCACCGTGTTCGGCAGCGCCTGACGTGACCACACCGCCCATTTCTCGCACCATTCGCTCATCGCGCCCATGTACCAGTTGGCAAAATCCAACCGCTTGCGCCGGACGGCGGCAGTTTCCGGAAGGAACGTTGTGATTTGATCGAACGAGCTGAAGCCGCTTTGCCAAGCTTCATTCAGCTTCGAAACTTCGCCGTATTGCTGTCGCAAGTGCGTGCGGAAATCCGCCTGCGCCAGATCGTCCGCCGCCCAGTAGCCGATGTGCGTGTGATGCTGTTTGAAGCCGTAGCCGGGACCTTTGGCCGGATATTGAGCCTCGCCAAAGTCGCCGCTCGGACCGAGCCGGATGCCGAGCAGTGATTTGCGCCCGCCATAGCGTTTGCCGAACTCGGCGATGAACCGGCTGGCGTACTCGGTTTGATACGGTTGAAAAATACTCTGGGTGTCGTGAACAATGCCGTGTTCGAGACACTTGAACCCAAAGCTGTTCGTAGAGTCATAAAGCCACGCCGGCAGCGCGTAACCGGACCCGGCCAGCAACATCGGAAACCACTGCAAGCCGTGCTTCTCGATTTCGGCCAGAATCGTGTCGTAGTAACTCCAATCGTAAACGCCCGGCTGGCGCTCGGCCCAGCCCCAGCGCACGTAGGATTCGACGCCGTTGAATCCGATGGCGCGCAGCAGCGGCAGGTGGTTGCGCAACCCGGCCACGACTTCCTCCTCATGCCCCGGCCCGGCGGAGTCGCTCGCTGCCGTGGTGACGCGCTCGGAATACCGCGCGAACTTCAGCGCCGGCTCAACGAGCGGGGTTTGCTCCACCGCCGGCGCTTCATCGGTCAGAATCACCGCGCGCAAATAATCCAGCCCCTCGATCCGCAAACTCTTCGCCGGC
>CAIKLQ010000028.1 GCA_903828255.1 uncultured Verrucomicrobiota bacterium | reverse complement strand
CCAGTTTTGCACCGCTTCCCGTTTGAACGTTTCCGCGAATTGTCGCCGGGGTTTGACAGAGTTTTCTTTGATGGATTTCATGTTACACGGTTTACCCAATTTTCTGTCCGCCAATTCGAGGCACCCTCAGTGGCGGATCATCTGCGCGTGGGACTGAAGCCGGATAACGCGACCGTTGCCGTCGCCGAACGGGTGAATCCAAGCGAGACGATGGTGTGCGGCCGCGATGGTCACCAAGCGGTCGGTAGCCAAAATGGTTTTGTCTCCGTAGAAAGCGTCGAACCGGTTTAAGAACTTGGGCAAAGCCGCAAAATCCGGCGGAGTATGCTTGCCGACATCCACCATGAAATCGCGCAGGCCGCCGGGTTGGATTTGGTAACGCTTGCCGTTCCTGGTGGCAGCCCAGTGCAACGGTTCGGGGAGGCGGCCATAAAATTCACGGTGGAGCCAGCACAGAAAATCGGGGGAATAAACATCCACCGACTCGCTGGCGAGCCGTTCTTCCATGAGCTTCTCCACCGCGATGTGGGCCAGGCTGAGTTGCTGGTTGTCATGCTGGGTTTGATCGTGCGAGAAATCGTGCTTCATCGCCCGTTCGATGTCCCGGGGGATGGTTTTGTGTCCCTCGATCAGGTTGGAATAATAGCAGTTCATCTCGCGGACCAAATCCGCCACACGCTGGAGCACTAACGGTGAATGAACTTGGCCGGTCAGCCGGCCGGACGCCTTGAGGATTTCACAGGTCAACTCAGCCAGACGGGCACTCTGCCCCGTGGGGAGCAAAGGTTCCATCGCACTGGTTTGCCGGTAAACTTCCATATATTCCGAAAATCTTTATGAAAACTTAAACCACAACAAAACAACTTAAAAACAATGCTTTTAGCTCAAAACCGCGCTCGCTTTGTCCAACAAAGTGAAAATGTTTATGAAAATCATGTTCACACAGGCTAGGCGGTGAGGACAGCATTTAGTTCATCCAACAACTTGGGCAGTTGTTCGCCGAAGAGTTGATGCGCTTTGCCCAAGCCGCCGCGCTGGTTGAACGGTGTGAGGTCCAAATCCTCCGGCTCGATGCTGATCGCGGTGGCGATGTGGTCGCGAATCAAATTTAGCCACGCGAGTTGTTCGGCGCTGAAGACCGGCCCGGTCTGTGCTTTGTCCATCAGCCATTCGTTGAGCCGCTCCGACACAGATTCGGCGAAGGGCGCGAGCACCGGCTGTTGTTCCAGCGCGAAGCGGACGAGGGCGACGAGGTCGGCGAAGCGTCCGGCCTGCGAGCGGCCTTTGACTTTGCCGGGCTTGGTCGCGGCGAAGGCGTTCCAGAGATTGTCTTCAGTCCACGCGGCGTGGTTGTCGCGGAGCTTCTTCTCCAGTTCCTTGAGCATCGGTTCGGTGAGCCGTTGTCTGAACGGACGGCTGTAAAGGATTTGCAGCGCGGTGATCTCGGCCTGGTGCTGCTCAATGTAGGCGCGGAAGGATTTCAGCAGGCCGGCGGCGCGTTCTTTGGCGGCGGCGTCAAAGCCCTGATACGGGACGACGTCGGCGGTGACGGTGTCAATGGTCTGCTCGTTTTGTTGCTTGAGCTTGACCAGCGTGTCGCGGACGGTGGGCGGCGTTGAGCGTGGTGGAGGAATTGGAATCGGTGGTGACCGCCAACCTCCAGCGCACCACCCGCCTCCGCCAGTCCATCCTCCAAAAAGCCTTCACCGGAAGACCCTAATCGACCAAGCACTATGGCATTCAAATCAACAGCCCGAACGCATCTCTCGACCGATAGCCCGGAATCACTTTTTGCGGACATAAAATCGAAGCAGATTCCAGGTCTGCTTACGCAGCAAGGGGATGTCTTGCGGGAATACGTGAGGGAGTTCGTTGATTCGCCTGACTTGGCCGCACAACTGCCGACGGGATCGGGGAAAACCTTGGTGGCTTTGCTAATCGGGGAATGGCGGCGGCTCACACGACAAGAGCGCGTCGTCTATCTCTGCCCAACGAATCAATTGGTCCATCAAGTCACCGACCAAGCGCGAAATAAGTATGGTCTCGATGTCATCCCGTTTACTGGGTCACGAGCGAAGTATTCGCTCGCGGACAAGACTCGTTACGCAGCTTCTCAAGCGATTGCGGTTACCTCATACAGCGCGCTCTTCAACTCGAACCCATTATTCGAAGATCCGCACCTTATCATTCTCGATGACGCCCACGCTGCGGAGCAATACGTAGCCTCAAACTGGACAATCGAGTTGCGGCGGCAGGTCGGAGAAGGTGCCGCGTTGTTTAACGCTATTGTCGGTGTGCTTCGCCCGCTGTTGGACGAACTCACGTTTCGTCGCTTAACCGCTGCTCCGGATGCGTCCAGTGACACAAATTGGGTCGAAAAGCTCCCCGCGGAGCGGCTTCTAGATATTGCTCCAACTCTGGAAGGCGTCATTGATTCAAATATCTCTGGGACATCGGCTCGTTACGCATGGGAGGCACTCAAGGGCCATGTCCATGCCTGCAATGTTTTCTTGACGCCTGAGTGCTTAACTATCCGCCCATACCTTGCTCCGACGTTCAGCCATCCTCCTTTCCAAAACGCAACGCAGAGGATTTACATTTCGGCGACGCCCGGTGAGGGCGGAGAGTTGGAGCGAGTTTTTTGCCGAAGGAAGATTGACCGGCTGACTCCGCCGGCTGGGTCTCAGAAGCACACCATCGGTCGGCGGTTCTTTTTGTTTCCCGAATTGGCGTTGTCCGATGACGAACAAGAAGCGCTGGTTCTTAAATTGGCGGAGAGCGAGAGACTGTTGGTTCTCGTGGGGGACAATAAAACTGCTGAGGAATGGAAGGCCTTGTTTCAAACGAAAACTAAAGCGACGGTCTTCAGCGTGAGCGACATTGAATCGAGCAAACAAGGGTTCGTTCAATCATCTCCAGCGGTGGCTGTCCTTGCGAACCGATATGATGGGATCGATTTCCCCGGCGATGAATGCCGGAAAAGCATTTTGGTCGACATTCCGACCGCCACCAACCCCCAAGAAAAGTTTTTCATTACTAGACTTGCGGCGAGTCGAGTCTACGACGCTCGGATGTTGACTCGGATTATCCAATCATTTGGTCGATGCACGCGGAGCGCGACCGATTTCAGTCTCGTTGTGATTTTTGGAGATCGTCTCGTGTCTTATCTCGCAAAAAAGGATCGGCAGATATTCTTCCACCCAGAGCTTCAAGGGGAGTTGCTGTTTGGCTTAGAGGAGAGCAGCGCCACGTCTGTTGCAAACACGCTGGAGAACATTCAGGCGTTCTTGTTGCAATCCAAGGATTGGAAAGGTGCTGAAGCACAGATTTATTCATACAGGGACAAAGCCACTCAGTCGAAGTTGCCGGGGTCAGACAATCTCGCGGCTGTCGTTGGATACGAAGTGCGCTTCGTCGAAGCCTTGTGGAACGGTGATTTTGTTGGGGCATTGGATTGCAGCAAAAGTGTTCTCGGTGGATTGGTCGACCCAACACTTCGCGGGAGTCGTGCTATCTGGAACTACTTCGCGGGAAGCATCGCGTCGCAGCTTGCGAAACGCGGCACTGCCGGAATGGCCGTTCAAGCAGCGGCCTACTACCGCTCTGCTGCTGATGCTGTTCCAACTCTGTCTTGGCTTTACCAGATCGGCCATGCCGCCACCGCTGCCGCAGGAGATGCGGTCACGATCTCTGAAGCGAGTCAGCTTGATGGGATCGAAAAGAGTCTTCTGTCACTAGGCATCATGCACAGCCGAGACTACGACAAGAAGGAGGCCGCGATCCGCTCCGGGATTAATACTAAGGAAGGCTTTGAGCCTGCACACCGGATGCTCGGAGAGTTGCTGGGATTCTCGGCAGGAAAGGTTGAAAGCTCGGGGAGTCCCGACCCTTGGTGGCGGCTAGCGGACATTGGGATTTGGGTATTCGAGGACCACGCTGGAGCGCAAACAACATCAAAACTTTCGGTCGCCAAGGCGCGGCAAGCAGCGACTCACGAGAACTGGATTCGAAGCAATCTCACTCCACCGGCGGCAACGCCAGTAACGCAGATTTTGATCACACCTGTTTCAAAGACTGAGGAGGGCGCGCTCTGCCACCTTCACAGCGTCAAACTGTGGAAGCTCGACGACTTTAGGCAGTGGGTTGAGACTGCGCTCGCCACCGTAAGGGAACTTCGGAAAAATCTGTCCGAACCAGGTGACCTCGAATGGAGGGCGATGGCTCTGGGAGTCTTAAGGCAGCGACGATTGACCGCAGGAATCATGATTTCAGACCTGCCGAAAGGGACTGATGCCCTTACCGAATAGTCCGGCAAATTCTATGAGCAATCCCACCGCCCTCGTCCAAAAACTCTGGAACTACTGCAACATCCTGCGCGATGACGGCCTGTCCTACGGTGACTACGTGGAGCAGTTGACGTTTCTGCTGTTCCTGAAAATGGCGGATGAGCAGTCGCGTCCGCCGTTTAACAAGCCGTCGCCCATTCCCAAGGGCAAGGACTGGCCGGCGTTGCTGGCCAAGGATGGCGACGAGTTGGAAATTCATTATCGCCATACGTTGGAGGAACTCGGCAAGCGGTCGGGCATGCTCGGCATCATTTTCCGCAAGGCGCAGAACAAGATCCAAGACCCGGCCAAGCTGCGCCGACTGATCGTGGACCTAATTGACAAGGAGCAGTGGTCCAGCCTCTCCGCCGACGTGAAGGGCGACGCTTACGAGGGGTTGCTGCAAAAGAACGCCGAGGACGTGAAAGGCGGCGCGGGCCAATACTTCACGGCGCGTCCGCTGACTTCGGCGGTGGTGGACGTGATGACGCCGCGGCCCGGCCAGACGATGTGCGATCCGGCGGGCGGCACGGGCGGCTTCGTGCTGGCCACGCACGATTACCTCGCCAGCCATTACGCGCTAGATCGCGCGCAGAAGAAGTTGCTCAAGAGCGGGACGCTGTTCGTCGTGGAATTGGTGGACAGCGTCGCCCGGCTCTGTTGCATGAACCTGCTCCTGCACGGAATCGGGGGCGACGACACGGAGGAAGTGCCCGTGCTCGTCCGGGACGCGCTGGCCGGCAAGCACGGGGAATACGACCTGGTGATGACCAATCCGCCCTTCGGCAAGAAGAGCAGCGTCACCATCGTCAACGAGGCGGGCGAGTCGTCGAAGGAATCGCTCACCATCATCAATCCTGGGCCAAGCGCGACGGTCGCCTCCTGGAGAAGCACCCGGAGTTGGACGAGACGCCGGGGAAATATCCCAACAACGAAGGCATTTATTGCCGCAGCTATTGCCCCCTCCATCCGGAGGTCCACAAGGTGCTCTTCAAACTGATGGATGAGCTGGCCAGAGCTTGCGAGGCCAAGGCCTTTCACATCGGCATGGATGAAGTCTTCATTCTCGCCGACCCGAATTGTCCGCGCTGCAAAGGAAAGAATCCGGCGCAACTGTTCGCGGACGAAGTCAAAACCCTGCGGGCGCACCTCAAGAAGATCGGCAGCCGGACGTGGATGTGGGGCGACCGGTTTCTGGAGGGGAAGGCCACCGGGCTGGGGAAATGGGAAGCCAGCGAAAATGGCACGGCCTCGGCCATTGACCTCGTGCCCAAAGACATCGTGATATGCGACTGGCATTACGACCGGTCGTCCGAGACGCCGCTGCTTTTCGCGAAGAAGGGCTTCGATATCGTGGTGTGCCCTTGGCGCAAATCGGACGTGGCGCTGGCCCAATTGGCAGAGGTTCGGGCCATTCGCGGTGGTGACGACCCGGCGGCTGCCCGCCACGCGCTCGGGATGCTGCAAACCACCTGGTGTGGGTTGCCGCCCTTCGCCAAGGCTTATCGCGCGCAGGAGTCGGGAGGCGCAACCGAGAAGGATGCCGCTGCTGAATCCGCCAACTGCTTCGCCGCGCTTTTCAAGGCCATCCGGGAGAAACCGCAATGAGGCGACCAATGCTGGGGCATTTATTCAGACGGATTGCTCGTGCCGGTAGCCGCGCGGAAGCGCCTACAAGCCTCAACTACCGTAACCAACACGGCGCGACAAGAAGGAGAATACCGACATGACATCCCCAGCTTCGCATCCCCGGGATCCGCTGCACGGCATCACCCTGGAAAGCATCATCAATCAACTGGTCCAGCGGCATGGCTGGAGCGAGATGGGACGGCGCATCCCGGTACGGTGTTTCCAATTCAATCCCACGGTTAAGTCCAGCCTCACGTTCCTCCGCAAAACGCCGTGGGCACGCAAGAAAGTCGAAGATTGGTTCATCAGCGAGCTCCCGCAGCAATGAGCCGCTCAAGTGCCAAACCCGCCACCGATTCCCCTTCACCCGATACCGGCGCGAAGTGGTTGGGTGCCTTGCTCCTCGCCATCCTCGACCGCGCCTTCAAAGGAGAATTGTGAATCATGGGAACTGGATCAAACCGACATTCAGAGGTGGACCCCAAAAACTGGACCACTGGTTAAGATAGACTTTCGTCGGTCTGCTGGAACTGAGAGAAAGCAGACGCATGAAAGCAAAACGCAAACGGCCTAGTGCGGCCTTCAAGGCCAAAGTGGGATTCGAAGCCCT
>CAIKLQ010000027.1 GCA_903828255.1 uncultured Verrucomicrobiota bacterium | reverse complement strand
CGATCGCGCACCCAGGGTAGCTCGTTCCTCGCAACCCTGGGCTGAAGGCTGGAATCCCGTTGGGATTCTCCCTTGCACCCGCGCTGCGAAGCTTTATCTGGTTGGCAGTGGCTTTATCCGGAACCTCGAAGAACCAGAACCAATTTAGAACCCGACAATGAAATCCCATTCAGAAATCAAACGCATGAAACGTAATCAAATCCTCCCACTCGCGGCGCTGCTACTCGGCGCGGCAGTCCTTCCTGGCGTAGAACTACACGCCGCCGATCGCGCGGCCTCCGCTTCGGCCTCCAGAAGTTCTTATCTCGCTCCAACCGCGCTCGCGGCGACGAGCGACGGAAGAACTTTGTTCGTCGCCGAAGAAGCCACGGACCAAGTGGCCATCTTCGACACCGGCAGTGGCAAAATCACCAAGACCATCAAAGTGGCGAACGCTCCGTCGGGCTTGGCGCTCTCGGCGGATGGCGCGCGGCTTTACGTTACGTGCGCCGGGCCGGTCAGTACGGTTTGCATCGTGGACACCGCCAGCCGCAAAGTGACCGAGCGACTCACGGCGGGGTATCAGGCGCAATCGCCGGTGCTCAGTCCCGATGGCCGCACGCTCTACGTCTGCAACCGTTTCAACAACGACGTGAGCGTCTTCGATCTCGCGACGAAGCAGGAAGTTCGGCGCATCGCCGTGCCGCGCGAGCCGTTCTCCGCGGCGGTCACGCCCGATGGCAAGTGGCTGTTGGTCGCGAATCATCTCCATCCAGGCCGGGCGGATGGCGATGTCGCCGCGGCCAGCGTGAGTGTGATTGATCTTGCGGCGGGCAAGGTGGCCAAGGAAATTGCGCTGCCGAACGGGAGCGGCTTGCTCCACGAAATCCGCGTCGCGCCCGATGGCCGTCACGCCGTGGTCGCGCACAATCTCGCCCGCTTTCATCTCCCCACGACGCAGATTGAGCGTGGCTGGATCAACACCAGCGCCGGCAGCATCATTGATCTCGCGGAGATGAAGTTGGTCAACACCGTGTTGTTCGACAACATTGACTCCGGCGCGGCGACGCCCTGGGCCGTGGCGTTCACGCGCGATGGCCGGCAATTGCTCGTCACGCACGCCGGCACACACGAGTTGAGCGTGGTGGATTTTCCGGCGTTGCTGGAGAAGCTCGCCAAAATGCCCGCCGTGGTTGATCCCGGCAAACCGGTGGACTACACCGCCGCGTCGCGCACGGCGGCGGATGTGCCGAACGATCTCTCTTTCCTCGTTGGCGTGCGCCAGCGCGTCAAGCTGCCCGGCCGCGGCCCGCGCTCGCTCGCGGTCGCCGGCGGTCGCGCGTGGGTGGCGAATTATTTCTCTGACACGCTGAATGCCGTGGATCTTTCCTCCGACCGGCTGCGCGCGGAGTCCTTCGCGCTCGGCCCGACGCCGCAGATGTCCACCGCCCGGCTCGGCGAGTTTTATTTCAACGACGCCTCGATTTGCTTCCAAGGCTGGCAGGCGTGTTCGAGCTGCCACTCGCATGACGCCCGCGTGGATGGCTTGAACTGGGACAACCTCAACGACGGCATCGGCAATCCGAAGAACGCCAAGAGCCTCCTGCAATGCTTCGAGACGCCGCCCGAGATGTGGCTCGCCGTCCGCGAGGACGCCCACGTCGCCGTGCGCGCCGGCATCCGCAACAGCCTCTTCACCGTGCAGCCGCCGGAAGTGGCGGACGCGATGGACGAATACCTCAAGTCGCTCCGGCCCTTGCCCAGTCCGCGCCTGGTGAATGGCAAGCTGTCGTCCTCCGCGCAGCGCGGGAAGCGGGTCTTCAACGACCGCACGGTAGCCTGTGCCGAATGTCACAGCGGCGCGCTTTTCACCGACCAGAAATCCCACGACGTCGGCTCCGTCGGGAAGTTCGACCAGCCCAAGGATCAATTCGACACGCCCTCGCTCATCGAAGG
>CAIKLQ010000026.1 GCA_903828255.1 uncultured Verrucomicrobiota bacterium | reverse complement strand
GGAAACTATTTTCCCGCCAGCACGGCGCTGATTTTTTTCTGCAATTCCGCGTGGATCGTCTCGGCGGAACGGTTGCCGTCAACAAAGGTGAATCCATAGCTGTCTTGCATGCGCCGGAACGTCGCCTGCATCTCCGTCTGATACTTCACGAAGCAGTCGAACATGTCGCGCGACAAGCCCAGGTCCATGCCGCTCTCCCAGTAATCGAGCGCGGCGTTCTTGGCCAAGTTGCGCTGGACGAGTTCCTCCGGGTCCACGGTCAGGTAGAAAACCGCGTCCGGTTCGAGGGCGATGCCGTACAGATTTTTTAGCCAGGGCTCGTGGAAGCCGCGCACCAGATCGCGCGCCATCAGGGTGTAAATGTAGCGATCCGCCAGCACGATGAACCCGGCGCGCAGCGCGGGCAGAATCACGTTTTCCAACTGATCCGCGAAGTCCGTGGCGTAAAACAAACTAAGCGTGGTGCGGCTCAAGATGTTGCCCTCCTGGGCCTGACTGAGTTCGTCACTGACCAAGCTGGAGCGCTTCAAGCCGACTTGCACCGTCGCGTGGCCGCTGCCTTCGAGCCAGCCGACCAGCTTCGCGATCTGGGTGGAGCGGCCCGAGCCGTCCGCGCCTTCCACGACGATGAGTTTGCCGGCCAATCCGTCGAGGTTCACGCCGGGGATGCCGTGGCCGTAGAAACTCCGCTTCCGGCGCACGGGCACGACGATGTCATTGGTGCGCTTCATTCGGCGGCTTCCTCCTCGGGGCTGGGTTTGGACCGGCGCGCGCGCGGCACGCTGGGCGGGGGTGGCGAGGGCTCGCGCCGTTTGTAAGCGGCCAGGTCCACGCGTTTGCTGACCAGTTGTCGCACGACTGCCTGTTGCGTCTCCACCGGCTCATTGGCGTCAATTACGGTGAAGTTAAATTCCGTGCTCATCGCCAGGTATTGTTCCAGCAGGCGGCCTTGAAAGATGCGAAAACTCTCGTGAATGTCGTTGGAGAGCCGCAGGTCCATGCCGGCCTCGAAGAATTTCAACTTCGGCCGCGCGTCTAGGATGCGTTGCAATGAAACTTCGAGGTCGGCCTTGAAGAAGAACGTCAGGTCCGGCAAGGCGGCGAAGTCATACAAGCCGCGCACCCAATCCGGCGGGCAGCCGCGCACGACGTCGCGCGCGAACGCCGTGAAGACATACCGATCGCACAGCACCACGTAGCCGGCCCGCAACAACGGCACCAGGTGCCGCTCGTAACGGTCGGCAAAATCCGTGGCGTGAATCAGACTGAAAGTCGTCGGCGTGAGCAGTTCGCGTTTTTTGCCCTTGGTCGTCGCTGACTTGACCAGTTCCGAAGAGTTCCACTCGCTGAAATAGACTTTCATCCCCTCGACCTCGAGCCAGCGTTTGAGCAGGTAAATTTGCGTGGATTTGCCGGAGCCGTCCAGTCCTTCGACAGCGATCAGCCGGCCAGGAAAACCCAGTTGGGCAAATGTTTTCTTCACTTCGCGAAGAAGCTAAGTGGGGGCAGGCGGGAAGCAATCTTTTTCCGAGGGGGGTGGCGGGGGTGGCGGGTCGGACAGGTCCGACGATCTCACCACCCTACGCGCCCGGGCCAAATCCAACCCCTCTCGGTGACGGCTAACGCTTGGTCTTTATGGAAGCCACGTTCGAATAAGCCGAGACCCCGGAGGCCCCATAAGCTTGCACCCGGTGGTAGTAGGTAGTGTTGGCGGTCAACCCGGTGCTGGTATAACTGATCGCATTTGCGGCCAACGTCGCGATCCGTGTCCAGGTGGTCCGGTTCAGCGAGCGTTCCACGTAGCAGCCGGTTTCGTTGGAGGCGTTGTCCCTCCAGGTAAGGCTGATCTGGTTGGCCACGTTGGCGCGGGCGGTCAGGCTGGTTGGCGCCGCCGGCGGGACGGCGGGCGTGGTGGCTGAGGCGAGCAGGGAATAGGCGGAGTTGCCGGCGGCATTGTAGGCGCACACCCGGTAGGTGTAGGTCTTGCCCGCCGTAACGGTCGTGTCAGCGTAACTGGTCACGTTGGCGGCAGCAGTGGCGATCTGGCTGAAGGTTACACCATTGGTGGAGCGCTCGATCTTGAAACCAGTTTCATTGCTGGCCAGATCCTGCCAACTCAGATTAACCCGCGTGCTGCTGGCGGCAGTGGCCAGCAGCGATGCTGGCGCGGTCGGCCGCGCGGCTTGAACAGTGATCTGAACCGTGGCCGAGGCACTCAGGCCGGCGACATCTGTCACCGTCAGGACGGCGGAGTAAACCCCTGGCAGAGTATAGGTGGTAAGCGGGTTGGCGGCAGTGGAAGTCGTGCCATCACCCAGCGACCAGGAGAAGGTAAGCACTCCACCATCCGGATCCAACGAACCAGCGGAGGACAACTGCGCCACGAGCGGCGCTAACCCAATGCTCGGACTGGCCGACGCCACGGCGATAGGAACGCCCGACGACGGCACCGTGCCACTGACGGCATAGGTGCCAATGCTGCCGTAGTCCGAATAGCCGGTGTTCAAAGGATTGCCCGCTCCCAGGCCATCCACCGCTAGGTAGTAAGTGCCCGCCGCCATGCCGGTTAGGTTGAAGGAAGCGCCCAGAGTGTTACTGGGGTTGCTAACCGCGACAAGCGTCCCGAACGCGTCATAGAGCGTGGCTTGCAAGTTCAAGTTGGGCGACCGCGAGTCCACATTGACACTGATATTGAAGGTGCCAGCCGCGGCGTTGAAGCGGAACACGTCCACGTCGGTGTTCTGTTCGATCAGGCCGTTCGCAAAAAACGTCCCCGCCGGAAGCTGGAATGCCGTGGCGAGGTCATTGCCGTAATCATCCGGGATGTAAGGAATGTTATAGGCCGCAGTGATCTTGGCCAAGTCATCTTCCAAGTTCTGGGCATCCAGATATTCGCCCTTGCTGAACTGCACGACGGGTTGGTAATAGCCCACTCCCATGATTGGCGCCCAGCCATCGGCCCCCGTGCCGTGCCCGGCGTAGTAACCCACAGTGCTAGTGGTGTCATGGTAGAGGTCCAACGCATGGCCGACCTCATGGGAGATGGCCTCCGCCACATACTTCTCGTTGCCGTTGCCGAGATTCTTGGGCCAGACGTAGTTTGGCGTGTCGGAATTCCAATCGAAGCAGCCGATGTAGGACACCCCACCGTAACCATTCGTGCTATACCAGTCCTGGCTCGCGCCGCCAATGCACACCCGGATGCCGTAGTTAACGTCAGTGGCCGTGGTCTTGCGCAAACCTTCCACGCCGGGATCCTCGGTCGTCACGTCCACCTCAAACGGGGAATAATCCTCCGCCACCCGCTGCCAAATGTATTGGATGCGCTCCAGTTCATTCGTGCTGAAACTGTTCGTGTTGCCGTCAAAATCGTATGGCGGTGTGACGAAAGTGCTGCTCCCTTTCGTGTCCACCCACAAGGTGCCGGTCGTGGTGTGGCCGTTGAAATCCAGGTAGATTTTCTTGGTCGCGTTGGGCCGGCTGTGCAGGAAGAAAGTTTGATCCACGGGCACCAGGCCAGCTTGCGTTACCCCCGTGTCGGCGGGGACCGGCGCGAGCGCGGGGTCAGGCAAATGCGACTCGGCAAAGAGCAGGCGGCCCGCACGATCCACCCGGAGGTCGTGGTCCTGGCGCAATAGTTTCGTCAGGTGATCGGGCGTCAAACCGTGATGTCGTGCCACCCCCGGCAGATGCTCGGCGAGCGCCGTGATCGCCTCCTCGCCCCCCGCCTCGCCTTTCAAGGACACCGGGGGCAGCGGTGACCGGCCCGGACGGAAGTTCTGCGCCAAAGCGGTGCTGACCAACGTCAGCAAACCAAGACCGAGGACTAGTGAACGTTTTGTGTGTGTCATAAAATTGCTGGTAAAGGACCGAGCTTCGCGGTCCTCCCGGCCAATGGGAAAACGAGTGCCAAGCTCTGAAAGCTCTATTGGCACTCCCGGTCACGATCGAATCGTTGGCGGGCGTTTCTGTTATCCCAGTCGCCAAAACATACCGGACGCGATCTCAGCAAACGGTCTGCCACTTCAATTTTCGCCGCACCGGCGTGGGTTGGGCGTAAGCGGACGCGGGCAAACTTCCCAGCTTTGGACACCACTGCCTAGTTTTGGATGAGACACTCCTGCACTGGTCAGCGACGAACCGCGGGAGCCTGCGGCCCCGGGCCATCACCGCCAACGAACCTGCGCGGCGGTGCGGCAAAGGAGGTCGGGTAGGAAAGGGGCCGCCCCAGCGCAATCCAGACTTGGCAATTGATATCTCCGGGTTCGTGATACAACTGTATCCCCATTAAAACTGCGACCATCCGCGACCTGCGAAATGAATTTGCCCGGCTCTCCAAGTGGCTGGAGAAAGGCGATCCCGGTTGACCAACTCGCCGGCGAGATATTCCGCAACGCTGAGTGCCCCACTTTCGCGGTCGCTTGCAGGGCACCAGATTTCTCCAACCCTCGGCGGATGCCAAGCCGCATAAACAAGATTGCAACCTGCCGCCCGCCAGTTTTTCATTTGGGTGATGCAAGACCTCATTGCCAAAGCCGCCACGCTTCTCGAAGCGTTGCCTTACATTCAGCGCTTCCGTAGCCAGACGTTCGTCGTCAAATACGGCGGCAGCTTCATGGACTCGCCCGACCCGGCGGTGCGCAACGGCGTGGCGCGCGACGTCGTGTTCCTCGAAGCCGTCGGGATCAACCCCGTGGTCGTCCACGGGGGCGGCAAAGCGATCACTCGCGCGATGGAGGCGGCGGGATTGTCGGCAAGTTTCATCCAAGGCATGCGTGTGACCGACGAGGCGACGGTGAACGTGGTGGACCGGGTGTTGTCGCGGGAGATCAACCCGGAGATCGTGAAGACCATCGAGTCGCTCGGCGGCAAAGCGCGCGGGTTTTGCGGCGCGGACATTTTCAAATGCCGCAAGCTCTACCTCTACGACAAGAACCAACCCGGCGCGACGATTGACATCGGCTTTGTGGGTGAGGTGATTTCGGTGAACGTCGAGCCCTTGCGCGAGTGCATCCGGCGCAGCATCACGCCCGTCATCAGCCCCACCGCGCTGGGCGAGGACGGCATGATTTACAACTGCAACGCCGACGTGGCGGCCGCGCAAGTCGCCATCGCGCTCCGGGCCCGGCGGTTGGTTTTCATGAGTGATGTGCCCGGTTTGATGCGCGATCCGAAGGATCCCGCGACGCTGATGCCGCACTTGCAAACCAGCGAAGTTTCCGGGCTAAAGCAAGCCGGCATCGTGGACAAAGGCATGATTCCCAAGGTGGACAGTGCCGTGACCGCGCTCAAAGCCGGCGTGGAAAAAGTTTCGTTCGTGGATGGCCGGGTGCAGCACTCGGTGTTACTGGAAATTTTCACCGATGAGGGCGTGGGCACGGAAGTCGTGCTGTGAGGCGCGCGCTAGAACTCAATCGCCTCGTTCAACTTCCCGCATTGCGAACAGCGCGAGCGGTCCACATCCGGGTCGTCGGTGTAAACGTAGCCGCAGTTTGGGCAGCGAAAAACGCGATCCTCGCTCGCCGCCGGATGAAAACGCCGCCGCCGCATCTCGGAGTAAATGGCCAAACCACCCAGCGCTGCCAGTTGTGCGACGACGTAGGCGAGAATGAGCGTGGGGAGGGACATGGCTTAATGCTTGATGCCGCGGGGCGCGGGTTTCAGGGGTTGGTTGCGGGCGCGTTGGTCAGCGGGACGGTGCGCCATTCAAAAATGAGCACGCCAACCGTCAGCGCGGGCGCCGCTCCGGGGAACGGTTGAAAGCGCGTCGCCCGGGCCAGTTCCCCAGCGCGTTGATCAGCCTTCGGATCGCCGCTGCCGGGCGGCAACAGCGTTTGGGACATCACGTTTCCATCCGCACCAACCAAAACTTGTACCGCGGTGTTGGTAAGCAAATCCGCCCCGGCCCAGGACTGCAGTTCTGGCGGGTTGAGCAGGGAAAGATGCGCCAGATCGCCAGTTAGGCGGAGCGTTGAATTCGCCGGTGGCGGCAGTCCGATTTTCAGAGCGACCGGAGGCGCCAATTCCGGCGCGAGCTTGGATTCAAACGCCAGACTCGCGAACCGGTTCGTGCGCATGAACTCTGCGAATACCACGCCTAGATCGCCGATGTGGATTGGCAAGAGCCGGGGCGCTTCGGTCCAGCGGTAGGGAGGTGGCTCGACGTGGAGAATTTTCAACCAAGCCGCGCCAGCGAAGCCCCGCCGCTGCGGCAACGCGAACAGCGTCGGATCATTCAGCGCGAGCAGTTCGTCTGAATCCGAGGCGAGGCGCAAGGTCAACGTGGGCGCGAGCGGGCGGGGCGGGACTGGTTTGTGATCGCTCAGCGCGAAGATCAATCCGAGGTGCGCGGCGAACACCAGCGCGATCAAGGTCCCTCGCCGCGCTGGCGTCCAGCCTCGGGCTTCAGTCACAGTTGCGCTCATGGCTTGCCCGGGACGACGATCAGTCGCGGCCGCACGGCGTGCAGGGCTTCGCGCAAGCCGGCGTCCCGCGCCAGCAAATCCAGCCGGACCAGATTTTCGTGCGTGACGGCGGCGTCGGCCTGCACCACCAGCGTGAGCGGTTCGGAGGAATTCTTCACCGCCTCCCGCAGCCGCAATTTCAAATCCGCTTCCGTGATGAGCTGGTCCACAAAGTAGAGGCGGTTGCTGACGTCCAACGCCACCGTGACGGTGGGCCGATCCGTGCCGGGCAGATCATTCGCCGCCGGCAATTCCACCCGCACGCCCGGGACGTAAACGTGCGAACCGAGCATCACGAAAATCACCAGCAGAAAGAACACTGCCGCCAGCGGGGCCGCGTCGAGTTGGCTACGGAGGATGCGGGCGTGCCGGGGGAATTTCATGCGGGCTTGTTGCCGTTGCCTTCGGTGACGATCTTGACGATCTCCGTCGCGGCGCGCTCCATGTCGAGCACGATGGAGTTTACCCGGCTGACGAGGTAGTTGTAAGCGGCGTGCATCGGGATCGCCACGGCGAGACCGGCGGCGGCGCAAATCATCGCCTGCCAGATGCCTTCGGAAAGCAGCCCGATGTGCGCGTTCGGCCCGGCATTTTGCAGTTCGGTGAACACGCGCATGAAACCCAGCACGGTGCCGAGCAGCCCAAGCAACGGCGCGAGCTGCACGATGGTGGCGAGCAAATTCAACTTTTCCTCCAGCCGCGGCACTTCGATCAAGCCGGCTTCCTCAATGGCTTCCTTCACGCGGTCGCGGCCCTGGTCGCGCGTGAGAATGGCGGTTTTCACCAAGCGGGAAACGGGGCCGGGAGTCGCATCGCAAATCGAGAGCGCTTCGACGACGTTGTCCCGCTTGAGCACGGTGCGCACGCCGTTGAGGAACTCGGCCGAGTTGATCTGCGCGCGGTGACAGTGCAAGTAGCGCTCAATGAACACCACGATCCCCACGGCACCCGCGAGCAGGATCACCCAAAGCATGGATCCGCCGTTGGCCAGTAAATGCGACATCGCAGTGTTATAGAATTCGCGGCGCGAAGTTCAAAGCGCAAAGTTTGGCGGGGGGCCGGGATGCGGGAAGCGTGAGCTTGAATCCGGCAGTTCAGGAATCACGGATTCCACGGATGGGAAATGGTTGCTTCACGATTGGTAGCTCCTGCCACCCGCATCTGCCGGGCGTCCGCCCTTCCTCCCGAATCGTTTTTCGCTTCGACCCTCAAGAGAATCACTTTCCAGTCGCAGTGGCCACCGCTTTCACACATTCGATCAGCTCGCGGCGGAACGCTCCGATCGTCGCGTCGTTGTTGCTGGCGTCAATCACGCTCCGCCCCAAGCCGCGGGTCATTTCTTCGAGGCTTTGGTCAATCATGCCGGGCAGGCTGATTTCGAGCAGGTGTTTGATTCGGTCGCGGGCGGCGGCGCTTGGTTTCACGCTGCTGACAGGGGCGATCAGTTTTCGCAGCGCGGCGAGGATGCGGTAATCTTCGATGCCTTCGCGCACGGCTTCCCAGCGACGACTGGTGACGGGCTTCGTGCGGCCCGGATAGACCAACTGGTATTCCAGGTCCACGCGCCCCCAGGGATCGCCGCCGAGGTTGTAGCACCAGAAGCCGATGCCCGTGGCTTCGTGCCGAAATGCCAGCAATGCAGCGGCGCGGTAATCGGCGATGATGTTCATGTTTTTCAGATTCGGGCCAATCGGGCGGGAGTAAGTATAGGCGCAGTTGTAGGACCAGAGCATCTTGCCGTTCTTGCGCACCACGTCCATCAGCGGCGTCTTCTCGGCCAGCATGTAAATGCTCGG
>CAIKLQ010000025.1 GCA_903828255.1 uncultured Verrucomicrobiota bacterium | reverse complement strand
CCGACGGATGCCAATCCAACCGGAGGGAAGGTCGCGTGACCGTCCCCGCGATCGGCCACGACCCGCTGGAGTCTCCACATACAAAGCGGCGATCTCCCGGCGCGCGCGCCTTCACCCTGATTGAACCCGAAATCCGAAGTAGAGTGATAGTTTTCGCGGGGTCGCACCCCGGATTTCAGACCATGCCGCCTCCCACAGCCAGTCGGTCCAGGGGCGGAACCAACTTCGGCGACGCGGCGGTCAACCAGTCCAAAGTAGCGGCTACCAAAGGTTTATGTTTGCGCAGCCCACCCCACGCCGCCGACAATTTGACCACCGCGTCCCGGCCCATCACGCCCAACATCGCCCCACACAGGAACACCGCCACCCGTAACGTCCCCGGCTGCCGATACGGCGCCGCCGGCGTGGTCTGGTGCTGATAGAGACTCAGCAGGTTGAAGGTGAACACCACCGCGAGGAACGCCGCTTCGGTGGCGAAGAAGGGTTGCAGGCAAAACCCGTCGGCGGCCAGGGCGTGCTTCAACTCCTCGATCCGCTGCTCCACGCAAGCCCGCCCGTTGTAGTCGCGCCACAACGGCAGCGCGTCCTCACTCCGGTTGGTCACCCAAATTCGGAAGGTGTAACCGGGCACATCGATCAGCTTGCGCCCCACCGCCGCTTTCGACTCTCGCACGCGCTCGCGCACCACGACAAAGCGCCGCGCTTTCGACCAGCCAAACAATTGCAGCGTGAACTCCCCCGCCGCGAGATGTTCGTCCATGACCGTCCACTCCTTGATCCCGGCACATTTCCGTTTGAGGGTCGCAGTCAACCGCGCCACCACCACATACGGCAACGCGCGCGCCTCCAGGAAATCCAGGAATTGCCCGTCAAAGAAACCGCGTCAGCCCGCACCGTCCGCACCCAGGTTCCCTCCGGCAGCAGCGCCAGCGCTTCCTGCAAGAACGGGATGACCCCGCGTGCCGCGCCCGTGTTCCCGCTGCGCAGCCAGCCGTGCAGGATAAAGTGCGCCTCCGCCAACACCGCAAGCAGAGGATGATGACTGTTGCGCCCCTTACGCCGGGGATTGTACCCCTTGCGCGCTCCTTCCTGTTGGCCTTCGCGGCCAAACACCGTCGAATCCAGGTCCAGCGCGAAACCCGCGATCGGACAGCGGACCAGCAGCAACAACCAGCGCCAGAGCGGCCGCCAGAACGCCTCAATGTGGGCCTGGGAGAAACGCAGGAAAAAGTTCCGGATCGTGTCATCGCTGGGAAAGCGTTCCAGGCCGAGCAGCGCGTGCAAGACGTGGTCGGCCCGCAACCATTCACAGTGGGCGAAGCGCTGCGCCCCGACCACCACCGCCATCAAGAAGGCGGTGAGCGCGTGGGCCAGCGGGATGGCGTTGTTGGACGTCGGTTCGGCAAAGGGCAAGTGGCGTTGCACTTCCCGGGCGAATCCAATCTGGCCCAAGAACGAGATGAAACTGGCCAAGCCGCCGAAGGGCGAGATGGCCTTGGGGGTTTCGTCCAGAACCAGCTTGGTTTTGCCGAAGAGCGCGGTAATTTGGGTGGGGGTCGTTTTGTGCAGGGTCGGGTCCGGTGGTTTAAGAATCCATCCCTATGCCCACAACCCATTCCGCAAAGCGACCCTTTTCCAATTTCGGAGTTCGGGTTAAACGGACTTTTACGCCAACACAACTTTTCTGTCAGGCAACAAGTAATCTGCCCGGTAATCCGGTCCATGTTGGGGTTAGCGCGGAAGATCGCTGACTGCGGTTAGCGGGTGAGCCAGAGGAAATACCACAACCTCCCGGGTTCGTCCCGAACCGTCAGGCTAGCCGGGACGTTCACGTAGGCATCGTAATCGGTACGCGTGAGAGACATGGAGAAGCGGATGTCGGGGTCTTGGGGATTTCGATTTGCCCGCCAGTGGCGATGACCTGGGCGCGTGTTTGGGAGTAGATGACAACGCCAAATGCCGACGGTGGAATATTTGGGGGAGTGAAGGTGGCCGTTTGATCGGACTACGCAGCGGTTCGAGACTGCGCTACCTCGGCCTACGCTCGGACGAAGCGTTTACCGAGAGCGGATTGAACAACCAGCTTTGAACGAGTTCGGCGTCAAACCGAACTTGGACTGCTGGATGTTGGTTGTCTCCGCAAACAAACTTTGACCGCTGGAGCTCAAGCCAATCGGCGACGTTTTGACCGTATTTGTCTACAAACCGTAAACATGTAAACAGAAGTGGGCACAGTGGTTTGACTCGGTTCGGGTTTGGTTTTGTTTGCACCGCAGGTGCATCCCGTGTGGTACGAAAATTCACCCCCCTTTTTGGCGGCGGCGGGGTGCTGGCGAAGCTGGGTGACGGTCGCAGAACGCCGTTCCGGACGAGGGCGAAGTTTGACCGAAAGCAGCGAACTTCTGGCGGCTTGGACTGTGGCAGCATGGCGCAATCTCGCGGCGCGAATTGCGGCGAGTTTTGTGAGACACAACGGCATAGTGTGACGGCAGTTCGAGGAAACTGGCGCGGCGCGTGGGAGCGCGGTCACCGTCGCAAACCTGACGGCGAAGTGGTGGTCGGGGGCGGCGGTAGGTTGGTACGGTTGAGGAATTTCCACCCCGCCATTCTTCCGCCAGTCGCGGTCAATTTGGAGCTTGGTGGTCAACCACGCGACTCCATTTCGGGCGCGGGCGGTTTCAGTCTAGCGGGGAGAACAGGCAGGACGCTGGCAGCTCCCAACTCGGGTGAAGGTTGCGGCACTCAGAGGTCGATGTGAATGTAGTCCAAGACGCCGTTCGCCGCCCGCGCGAGGCCGCGAAAAGCCATCCGCGGCTCTGCATCTTCGTAATCGAGGACGAAACCCAGGGTTGGCCACAGCTCGCTGACCCGCTGGAAAAACGCCGTCGGCGGGGTGGGGAAAATAATCGTCACTCTTCAGCGCACACGCCAATGTTCCAGCATCACCGGACGGCTGTATTCCTCGATCCCCCGTGGCATCCCCCAAGCCCGCTCCCGCTTCTTCAAAGCCACCTCCTCGCGACGGGCTGAAACGAACGCGGTAGCCCCGCTGTCCCGGTACCTCCGTTTCGCGCACCGCGCCCAAAATTTCCCGTCCAGGAAACGCCGGTGTAGGGCTTGCGGAGCATGGCGGGTTTGGTGGTCTTGGCGGACGAGGGGGAGAGTTGCAAACAGAGGCACACCAAAGCCACACGCCATGAACATCGCCGCCGGCAGGCGGGGTGGGCATGGAGGGGGCTGGTGGGACTCACCATAGGCTCTTGTCTGCCTT
>CAIKLQ010000024.1 GCA_903828255.1 uncultured Verrucomicrobiota bacterium | reverse complement strand
TTCTGTGACAGAAACCTTTTCGGCAATGGCCTTGTAGTTGACGCCTTGCGCGTAGAGAACTTGGGCCAAATTCCAATCGGCAGTTAATGCTTTCGGCACGGTGCGACTCTACACCGGCGCGGGAGTTGTCACAAGCACGCCAAAAAATCCCAAAATTTTGCGAGGGCAACACGTGAAGATGGCGGGCCAAGAAGGGGCCGCCGCCGTCGCCTGCCGCTGGCCGGGCCAAAAAGGAAACCCTTACTTGCTCGCCGCCCGCCCGCCGTGGACGCCACCGCGCACCGCACCCGCCGCCGGACGCGCCACGACTCGATTGCCGCCCGTTTGATTCCCGCCGCTGTGCTGACTCGCCCGGCAGCGAACGACTCGCCACAGGTCAAGCCAGCCACGCGCTACCCGCTGCCGGGACGCGGTTCAACCGGGCGAGGCGTCACCCTGCAATGCCCCGCCTTGCGCTCACGTTTGGCCTTGGCGCGGTGCTCCTGCCAATGCTGCATGAAGTTCGCCCTCGTGGGCGCGGTGCGACCTCAGAACCTCAGAATGGGGACAGAAAGGGGACAGACAAATTATGTTCAGAAATCCTCACGCCACTTAGACATGCACACAACCATTGATTCTATTGCTTAGAATGAATGGTGCATCCGACAGGACTTGAACCTGTAACCTTCTGATCCGAAGTCAGAAGCTCTATCCAATTGAGCTACGGATGCGTATGTTTGCTTTTGGCCTCCGGGACGCGGCAAAAGGGCGCTCCGGCTGGGCGACCAGGCGCAAACAGGACATCATTGCCGAATGCCTCGGGTTGCGCTCGTGGTGCTGCATTCACGGCTGCGGAGATTACCTTTCTTAAACGCGCCAAGTCAATTTGCGAGTTTTTGCGGAATCACTTTTCCCACACTTTCAGCGCCCGGAAGCGGATTCCGGGCGAATGGGCGACCCTGTTACTGTCGCCGAAGATCCTGCGGGGCATTCACGAATTGCCATCGGCGTGCCGTTTTTCGCTGTCTTTTGGCTTGTTCCTGCCACCGCCGCCGCCTAGTTTCTTGCCTCACGACGAACCCTGAGACGCCCTTTTACAAAATGATTTTACGCTGGCCAAAATCGGTTATGAAGCACGTCCACTTTCCGAACTGACGCATGGGATGGCGGCTCAAGAGCGCGCAGTTCAAGTTTCTCTCCCTGTTGCCGGGCGGGGAGGCGCTGTACCGCTACACGCAGGAGAACATTACCCGGGCCACCGAGGCCACCCGGCCGCGCGTGGACCAGAAGCTGAATGTGGGACTCGATTTTTGGGCCTGGCTCCAGCAGCAGAATCGCACGGAGCAGTTGACCGGCGGCTCCTTGCTCGATCTGGGCGCCGGATGGAAACCCGTGATTCCGCTGCTTTGGTACGCCTTCGGCAATAATCGGCAAACGCTCGTGGACGTCTCTCCCAACATGGACGCGCGCAAGGTGGGGGATACAATCCGCGTGTTCCGCGAGACCACAAGTGACGCTCAATGGCCCGGCCGCGCGGCGCTGAAACGGCTGCCGGAAATGCTTCCCCCTACGGTCGGTCCGGGAGCCAGCCCCGCGCTCGCGCCGTTCGGCATCGAGTATCGCGCGCCGTACGGAAATTTGTTGCTGGAACGACCAGCGCAATACGATCTGGTGATTTGCACTCAAGTATTGCAGCACCTTCCTAAGCCCGTGCTGGCGACGATCTTCAAGGGGGTTTATACCTGTTTGAAACCGGGCGGGTTGTTTCATGCCACCGTGCATTTTGTGGCACAGTTTCGGAGCCCCGAGCTGCAGCGCGGACAATACGAACACCTGCACTATTCGCCAGCCATGTGGCAAACCCGGTTTAACTCCTCGCTCATGAGTTTCTACCGGCACAAAGGCCCGGACTACCGCGAACTGATCGAGCAAGCCGGCTTCCGCATCCGCGAATTCAAACTGACCGGCCCGACCGCCGAGGACCTCGCCGAATTGAAACGCGCGCGCGTCCATCCGTGCTTCAGCCGTTATTCCGAGCAGGATCTGGCGGCCCGGGGCGTGTTCTGGGTTGCTGAGAAGCCGTGATTCTCTTTTTGACCTATCACAAAGTTGCCGCAGCGTCGGAGAGTGATGCGGATTTTTACACCGTTTCCCGCAACCGGCTTGCCCAGCAACTCGGGGCGCTGGCCGGGGCGGGCAGATCGCCGCTGGATGCGACCACCCTCCGGCAACCGGCAACCGCCGGCGCGGCGCAATGCTTCGTGAGCTTCGACGACGGTACGCAGGATCATCACGCAATCGTTCTCCCGCTGCTCCGGCAACTTGGGCTGCGCGGCGTGTTCTTTGTGCCCACGGCCAAGCTCAATCAGCCTGGGTATCTGACCAGCGCCCAGTTGCGCGAACTAGCCGATGCCGGGCAAACCATCGGCTGCCACAGCCACGACCACAAACGCTTGGATGTCATGTCGCGCGAAGAAATCCGGCGGCAGTTGGACACTTCGCGGAAAATTCTCCGCGACACTGCAGGCGTCGAACCCTGGATTTTTGCGCCGGTGGGCGGCTTCACGAACGCCGCCGTGCGCGACGCGGCGCAGAACTCCGGTCTGCGCGTCATTCGCACGATGCGTTGGGGATTTAATCGCCGGCCCGACTTCGCGGCGCTGGAAACCATCCCGATCAACCGCCACACGAACGACCGCGAATTTCAGAATATGCTTGCCGGGCGGCAGTCGCGCCTTCTCTACTTTGGCAAGCAAGCCGCCAAGGCCCTCGTGCTGGCGCGGGCTTACGAACGATTGCGCGGTTGGATTTTTAGGTTCGCCCGGAAGCACTGACATTCATGCACGAACACCCGGTTTTCATCATCGGCGCGGGACTCACCGGGCTCTCCTGTGCCTATCATCTGGGCCAGGATTATGTCCTGGTCGAACAGGAAAAAGAACCCGGCGGCATTGTCCGCACGCGCGTCCGGCACGGCGGCTTTCTCTGTGACGGCACGGGGCATTGGCTGCATCTGCGCAATGCCGCCATGAAGGAGCTGGTCAACCAACTGCTCGCCGGGCGGTTGGTCGAACACGAGCGCAAGGCGGTCATTCATCTGTGCGGCGCGTTCACGCCGTATCCGTTTCAGGCCAACACCTATGGCCTGCCGCGCGAAGTGGTGATGGAATGCCTCCTCGGTTTGCTCCAAGCGCGGCACCCGGGGGATTTCGGCCTCGCCGCGCCCCCGACCGCGCCGAGAAATTTCCGCGAATGTGTCGAGCGCCTTTTCGGCGCGGGCATCTGCAAGTATTTCATGGTGCCCTATAATGAAAAACTGATGGGCGTGAAGTTGGAGGAAATCTCCGCCAGCTACGCCGACCGCTTCATCCCGCAGCCGTCGCTCGAAGACGTGGTCAAAGGCGCGCTCGGCTTTTCCCGCGAGTCGCTCGGCTACAACGCCCGCTTCCTCTATCCGCGCGACGGCGGCATCAGCGCGTTGCCGCGGGCGCTGGCGGCTTCCCTGAAAACGCCGCCGCGCTTCAACACCCGCGTTACGCATGTGGATTTGAGCGCGCGCACCGCCACGCTGGCCGGCGGGGAAGCTGTCCGCTTCCGACGACTCGTGAACACGATGGCGCTGCCGCGCTTCATCGCGACGTTGGCGGACGTGCCCGAGGAAATCCGCGCGGCCACCGCCAAACTCCGAGCAGCGACCGTCCATTACTTCGACATCGGCGTGCGCGGCCAAGGCGAGGCCGACAGCCGGCACCACTGGATTTATTTCCCCGAGCCGGAATTTATTTTCTACCGCGTCGGCTCATATTCGGCAGTCCATGCGGCTGCCGCGCCTGCGGGTTGCCGGAGTTATTACGTTGAAATGTCCGGCGGTGTGGAGGACTGGCTGAAACGGCCCGAAGCGCTCAAGCAACGCGTGCTTGCCGACATGAAAAAGGCGCACGTCCTTTCCGCGAGCGACGAAATTCTGTTCATGGAACTTTGCGACATTCCCTATGCCTACGTGGTGTTTGACGAGAACTACGAGCCGTGCCGCAGCCGGATTCTTGACTGGCTCGCGCACCAAGGCGTGACGAGCGGCGGGCGTTGGGGCGGCTGGAATTACGGCGGCATGGAAGACGCGCTGCTCGAAGGCCAGGCCGCCGCGCAAGCTATTCAAACCTCCCCATGAAATTTCCAGTTTTCAAAGAAATCTTGAGTCGGGTGGGCGTTTTTGTTTCGCCCCGAATCGTCCACTACTTGAGCGGGACCTTGAACTACCTCAGCGTGGGTCGTTGGTTGCACGACCGCAAACTCCCCGTTCCCATTCGCTGTGCCGGACGCGCGGAGCTTTATGAGTTCGTGGCGAAGCAGGTTCAAGAGCCGGCCACGTATCTGGAGTTCGGCGTGTTGGAAGGCGTCACGTTGCGGCAATGGATTCAATTGCTGAAATCCCCAGAATCCCGGTTCACCGGCTTCGACAGCTTCGAGGGGCTGCCGGAGAATTGGGGACTCTTCACGGGCAAGGAAATTTTTGACGTGAAAGGCAAAATGCCGCACTTCGACGATTCGCGCGTGCGGTTGGTCAAAGGTTGGTTCAGTGACACGTTGCCCCCGTTTCTGCGCGAATTCCATTCCCACCCAACGCTTGTCCTGCATCTGGACGCTGATCTTTACAGCTCGACGATTTTCGTGCTCCGCCAAATGAAACCGCATTTGCGACCGGGCACGATTCTGATTTTCGATGAATTTTTCGATCGGGAACACGAACTGAAGGCGCTCAACGAATTCTTGAACGACGAGAAACTCAACCTCCGGTGTCTGGCCGGCACGCGCGCATTGAGCCAGGTGGCGTTTGAACTATTGCCGGTCGGTTCCGCTCCATGAAGCCGCCGGTGCTGATGATCGCCTACGCCTGCAATCCCGAAGGCACAGGCGAGCACTGGCTCGGCTGGGGTTGGGCGGAGCTGGCGGCCCAAAAGTATTCCGTCCACCTCCTCACCACCATCAAGGCCCGCGAGGCTATCGCGCGCCACGCGCCGACGCACGGCATCCAAGCGCATTTTCTTCCGCTGTCGGATCGTCTGCGGGCCCTCACCATTCCTTTCGGGTCGCTGGGCGCCTGGGTGCGTAAATTGGTCTGGGCAGCCCGGGCGGCAGAGTTGGCGGAACAATTGCACGCTCAGGAAAAATTCGTGCTGGTCCACCAGACCACTTTCCACACGTTCCGCATCCCGTTCCTCGCCACGCGG
>CAIKLQ010000023.1 GCA_903828255.1 uncultured Verrucomicrobiota bacterium | reverse complement strand
TTTCATAGTTCTTTCTTTCTCTTTACTGTTGTTTGTTTTGACTGTCGGACGCATCCAGTGCGCCCTCTTGAAGACAACAGACCATCTTTGGTTAAACGCCACGCGCATGGGCGGATTACAGTTTGTTAATTTTTGAAAAGCGCACGCCGCGCACGCCGGGCAATGCCGCATGGAAAGCGGGCTCGTCACGAATTGACCCGGCAGGCTACCCATTGGGCCTGCGGTGGACTACTTCGGGGTCGCTAGGGCATCGGCAAAGTGCCGGACGAATTCCGCAATAGCCCCCGCGTCGTGGGCGAGGGAGAGATAGAGTTTCGTGCCCATGGGATTGAGGAAAACGCCAGCCCGCAGCAGCGCGAGCATCAGCGCCCGCCCCCGCGCCCGGTCGGAAGCGAGCCAGCTTTTCTGGTCGGTGACGGGCTGCGCGGAAAAGGCCACCTGGGCCAACGGGCCATCGCCCAGGACTTGCGCGGCTTGGCCCTGAGCCACGAGCGCTTCGCCGAGTTGCCGGCGTAGGCTTACTCCCTTGTCGTGGAGGTCCGAATAAACTCCACGCTCCGAAAGCACTTCAATCGTCGCAAGCGCGGCGGCGCACGAAACGGGATTTCCACCGCTGGTGGAGGCGGACCAAACGTAATGCGGTCCCGGCAACCGATGTTCCGCCACGACTTCCATCAAGTCCGCCCGACCACCGTAAGCGCCGATCGGAAAACCGCCCCCCAACGCTTTGCCATAAGCCACAAGATCGGGCTGGACGCCGTAGTATTCCTGCGCACCGCCCAAAGCCATGCGGAATCCGGTGACGACTTCATCGAAGATCAAAACGATTCCGTGCTTTGCAGTCACTGCCCGGAGGTCGGCGAGGAAGCCAGCCAGCGGAGTGATGCACCGGTGCAGCGGTTCGACGATCACAGCGGCAAGGTCGGCGGCATGTTCGGAAATGATTTTTTCCGTTGCGGCCAGATCGTTGAACGGAGCCGTCAATACATCCCGCTCCACCCACGCGGCGCCCGCGCCGGAAGGATCGGACGCGGGCAGCACCGTCGCCTTGCCCGCCAACATGCTGGTCACGCCGACCGGATGCTGGCCGTGATACGCGCCGGCAAACTTCAAAACCTTGGGCCGACTCGTCGCGCCCTGAGCAATCCGCAAGCAAAGCATCGTGGCCTCGGTGCCGGAGGCCACGAAACGAATCTTTTCGGCGCACGGACTGAGGGCATGGATGCGCTCGGCCAGTTCGACGGCGCGGGAATTCACAGCCGCGAAGTTTGCGCCGTCGCGGGCTTGGCGCGTCGCGGCCTCGATGATTTTGGGATGCGCGTGACCGACCAACGCCGCGCCCCACGCCATGGTCATGTCGAGGAACTGGCGCTCCTCGGTGTCCCACACGCGGCAACCTTGGCCGCGCTGCAACACCGGCACGAGGTCGGCGGGAATCCCGTATTCTCCGTTCGAGCCGGCGGGAAATCGGGCGAGAGCGCGTTCGCGAAAAGTCATGTTAAGTCGAGTGGATGCGGGCATGGGAACTAGGGGAGAGGGGCGTCAGCACGAGAGTGTTAGAAGGGGCGCAAGCGGCTGGAGACTGGGGGTTCAGAGGTTTAGCAATAGCTACGGGTTTTCTGCGGCTACCGCGCCGATGCAATCGTCCAAGATTGCCAGGGCTTGATCCATCTCGGCTTGAGTCAGCGTCAGCGCGGGCGTGAGGGTGAGGATGTTGCCCATCGTCACTTTGAAATTAAGGCCCCGGTTAAGCGCGCCATACATCACCTGCTCGGCTTCGTCGGTGGCGGGTTTGCCGTCACGGATAAGTTCGATCCCGAGCAACAATCCCCTGCCCCGCACGTCGCCGATCAAGGGATGGCGGGCTTTCATCGCGCGCAGCTTCGCCAGCGTGTAATCGCCGAGCTGCGCGGCGTTCTCCACCAGTTTTTCATCGCGGATTACGTCGAGCGTCGCCAAACCAGCGGCACAGGCGACAGGGTTTTTCTCATGCGTATAGTGTCCGAGCGCGGTGTGCGTCGCGACGTTCAATGACTCCCGCGCCAGCAGCGCCGCGATGGGGAACACCCCACCGCCGAGCCCTTTGCCCAGCACCAGCAGGTCCGGCACGACATCGTAATGCTCGCACGCGAACATGCGTCCGGTGCGACCGAGGCCAATGGGAATTTCGTCGAGGATGAGTAGCGCGCCATGCTTGTCGCAAGCGGCGCGCACGCGCTTCCAATAATCCAACGGTGGGATAAACGGCGTGCAGCGCACGGTCTCACCGATGACTGCGGCCACGTCGCCCTCCTTCTCCAGCACGTAGTCAATGTAGTCCGCACAGGCGAGGTTGCAGGCGGTACCGCACTTGAAGGGACAACGCAGCGGTTCCGGCGGCGGGACATGTTCGCAACCCGGCAGCAGCGGCCCAATGCCCTTGCGAAAAACGGCCTCGCCGCCGACCGAAATTGCATCGAGCGAAGCGCCGTGAAAGGAATCCCACATCGAAACGAATTTGAACCGGCCCGTGGCCACGCGCGCGAGCTTGAGGGCCATGCCGATGGCGGACGTGCCGCCCGGCGCGAACAACACCCGGTTCAAATCGCCGGGCGCGATTTCACCTAGCCGCCTAGCCAGTTCGACCGCCGGGGCGCAAGTATAACGGCGGGTGCAAAAACTGAGTTCATCAAGTTGTTGCTTGATGGCGGCGATGACGCGCGGATGCGCGAAGCCGACTTGATGCACGTTGTTTCCGTGGAAGTCGAGCAACCGCCGGCCTTCGACATCTTCAATCCACGCGCCCTCCGCCTTCGCCAGCGCGTTGAGGCACGGCGTGGAAAGGGACTGATGCAGGAAGTGGCGCGCGTCGGCATCGAGCAACGCCTGCGTCTTCGGCGTGAGGTGTTCGGCGGCCCAAGCCCGGCGCCGGGGGGAAAGGTTCACATCGCCTTCCGAGCGCAGTTGATCGAGGTCGGCGCGGGCGGGTGGAACAACGGGTGAATCCATGCGCAGCGAGGATGGCGGGATGCGAAGAAAAATCCAGTTCAAACTCTCGGTTGCCAGGGACGAGGGCGGGATTAAAAGCGGATACGGCCCGGAGTGTGGCCAACCCCGGCCACACCAAGGTGGGGCGTAGGCCAGCGGCCTTGAACCACCAAACCACCAAGTGTCGGTGACTTGCTGCGCCCAAGGACGGCGTAAGGCCGCGTGGCGGTCACGTTTTCTTGGGTAGATTTCCGGCACGCCCACAAGTCTCATTCGTTGGGGCGCGGACGGACTGGCCTTCCGCACCACCGGCGGGCACATCTTCCTGATCCGCACCACGCTTGCGGATGATCGCAACCAGGATGGCCTCGCTGACTCGTGGCAGGGGGCGCACTTCGGGTCGCTCAACGCCCCTGGCGGCGGCCCGAACGACGACCCGGACGCTGATGGTTTCACCAACCGGCAGGAGGAACACGCTGGCCTCAATCCGTTGGTGGCCGATGGACTGCGCTTGCGCCACCCCCGCACCCTGCCCGACGGCAGCTTTGAAATGGAAGTCGTGGCGCACCCCGGCGAAACTTACGCGTTGTGGGGTGCGACCAATCTCGTGAACTGGTCAATCCTCCAAACTTTCTCTTGCAACGACGTGCTCACCATCCTAGCCGACCCGGCGACCGGAAACTTCGGCCGGCGTTTCTACCGTTCGCTCCCGCTGCCGCCGTAACTGGACCGTAACTCTGAGCCGCAGGGCGAGTTCCCCAATCACGCCCGCCGGAGAAAGCGCTGAACTCCAATAGATCGTGGTGACAGCCAAAACTCACAAACTCAGAAAACTTTTCGGGTGTGCGGGACGCGGACAGGCAATCGGCCGGCAAGAGAAACGGTTTGCGGTTTTTGAGTTTTTGCGTTTCAGCTTCTCCGACGGGAAACGCCTGTAGCAACGAAGACTGCCGAAGCGCACACAGGCAGAAAGAGGTGCTTTCAAAACCAAACCCAACGCCGCGGGCGGGCGTATGGCCTAAAGGAATTCGGGCCAAAACCGCGCTGGCAGGCTCGCTGCCCTCAGCCGGCGGGGGCTGGAAAAAGCAAGGGGTTGGACAAAGGAGTGTAATCACCTAGCTGGTGGAAGCTGGCTTCCTCCCAAATTCCGTTCATTGTGCTCTTTGGGGTTTATCCAAGCCGACGGAGCAGTGCTGGTGGCCGGTAGCTTCTGTGGAGCTTGGGGTTTGGAGCTTTTGCCAGTCAAAGCTCTAACGAAAACAGCCGGCAATTACGCCACCGTCGCGTCCTGGCGTAATTGGGTCTTGAGCACCTTGCCCGTGGCGTTGCGCGGCAAGCTGGTGATGATCTTCACACGCCGGGGGATTTTGTAGTCGGCGAGTTTCTCCCGGAGGAAGTGCAGCAGGGCTCGCTCGTCCAGCGTTACCCCGTCATTGGGCACGACAAACGCCAGGGGTTGTTCGCCCTTGCGCGCGTCGGGAAC
Organism: uncultured Verrucomicrobiota bacterium; assembly: GCA_903828255.1. Taxonomy (GTDB): domain Bacteria; phylum Verrucomicrobiota; class Verrucomicrobiia; order Limisphaerales; family JADLHS01; genus CAIKLQ01. Next base: position 11,345 of record CAIKLQ010000023.1, on the reverse strand, counting down.
TCCGATTACCGCCGCCTCTTTCACGCCCGGAAAGTGATAAATGACCTCTTCGATCTCGCGCGGATAAACATTGATGCCGTTGACCAGTAACATGTCTTTCTTGCGGTCGGTGATGTAGTAATAGCCCTCGGCGTCGCGGTAGCCGATGTCGCCGGTGAGCAGCCAACCGTCGTGCAGGACTTTCGCGGTTTCTTCGGGATTGTTCCAATAGCCCATCATCACGTTGCCGCCGCGCACGCAGATTTCGCCGACCTCCGTCGGGCCGAGCAACTGGCCGTCGTCATTCTGCACGCTGACTTCCACATTCGGCACCGGCAAACCGATGGAGCCGGGCTTGCGCACGCCGTGGAGTGGGTTTTTCGTCACGACCGGACTGGCTTCGCTGAGTCCGTAGCCTTCAATGATCGGAATGTGGTACCGGGCTTCAAAGTCTTTCAGCACCTGGGCGGGCAACGGCGCCGCGCCGCTGACGCAGAGGCGGAAGGGCAGTTTAATGGACTGCGGAATGTGCGTGAGGGTGCGATAGAAATGTGGGATCGCTGGCAGGACTGTCGCCTGATGCTGGGAAAGTTCTTTAAGGACGTGGTGCGGTTGGTGGAGCGACCGAACGAGGACGAGCGAACCGCCGACGAGCAGCGGCAGCAACATTCCCGCCGTCAACATGTAGGTGTGAAAGAGCGGCAGCACGACGGCGAACCGGTCCACTTCCACGGTCTGCAAGACGATGCGGCAGCTCTCGATGTTATGGAGCAGGTTGCCGTGCGAAAGCATCGCGCCCTTGGGCCGACCCGTGGTGCCCGAGGTGTAGATAATTACGGCGAGGTCGGCTTCGGAGCGAAGCGGGGCTTGAAAACTGCCGCCCGGCGACTGGCCGCCGCTCAAAGCCGGGAAGTGCTCCACCTTGCAAGGCTTGAGTGACGGGCGCGCCGCGACGAGCTCGGGGAAATGGATGGCGAGTTCCTCATCCGTGATGAGCACGTCTATCCCGGCGTCTTCCAAGATGTAGTTGATCTCGTCGGGTTTGAGGAAATTGTTGATCGGCACGACCACGCCGCCGGCGTTTAGGATGCCGAACACGGCGGGCACAAACTCCGGCCGGTTTTTCAGCCACAGGCCGACGCGGTCCCCGGCTTTCACGCCGAAATCGCGGGTTAGTTGTTCGGCCACGCCGAGCGATTGCGCCAGCAGCGTGGCGTAGGTGAATTCGGTTTCGCCCCAGAACAGAGCGGCTTTTTGGGGTCGTTTCTGAACCGACTCCGCGAACGCAGTGGCTAAATTCATGGGCGTGAGCTTATGGGGTGCGGGTGCGGCTCCGCAAGCCGGCAGTGAGCCAGGGGAGGATTTTTGGATTGCGGGTTGCGTCCAGTGGCAAGCTGGCGCTCAGAACTTCACTTGACGCAACCCGCAACCCCGCACCGCTAACCCGCGCAGCCGACGCTTGGCACTCCACCCCGAATCAGTTATTCTCGCCGGGTGATTGACACGGAAAAAAAGCTGACCGCCTTCCTCCCCACCATCCGCACCGCCGCGTGGATCGCGGTGGACACGGAGGCGGACAGTTTGCACGCGTATCCCGAGAAGATTTGCCTCATCCAAATCAGCACGGTCGCCGGGGACGAACTCGTGGACCCGCTGGCCATCGTTCATCTCGATCCGTTGCTCGACGCGCTCAACGCCCACCAGATCATCATGCACGGCGCCGATTACGATCTCCGCTTGTTGCGCAAGCATCACGAGTTCGTGCCCAGCGCCATCTTCGATACGATGCTCGCAGCGCGGTTGCTGGGCGAACGGCAGTTCGGCCTCGGGTCCCTCGTGGAAAAATTTCTGGGCGTGAAGTTGGAAAAAGGTTCGCAGAAAGCTAACTGGGCGCGGCGCCCGCTCACCGAGCGAATGGAAATTTACGCGCGCAACGACACGCACTATCTCAAGCCGATCGTGGACCGGCTCCGCGTCGAACTCGAAACCAAAGGCCGGCTCGCGTGGCACGAGGAATCTTGCGCCCGGCTGATTGACGATTGCACCCGCCTCGAACCAGTGGATCATGATTTCGTCTGGCGGGTCAAAGGCAGCCACGCCCTGAGCCGTGCGGGGTTGGCGGTCTTGCGGGCGCTCTGGCACTGGCGCGAGACCCAAGCCATCGCAGCGAACCGCCCGCCCTTTTTCGTGCTCAGCCACGAGATACTGGTGGGGTTGGCCGATGCCGCCGCCGCGCAACAGCCGGTCGAGCCGCTGTTGCCCCGGCATCTTTCGGACGGGCGTCGGGCGGGCTTGGCGGGGGCCATTCAGGCGGGCTTGCGCGTGCCGCCGGATCACTATCCCGAGATCCCGCGCAACCGGAGCCGTCGCCCGACGGAGGCCGAGCGGCGGCGCTATATTGATTTGGAAAGACGTCGCGACGGGCAGGCGCACCGGCTCAGCCTCGACCCCACGCTCATCGCCAGCCGCGCCACCCTCTCGGACCTGGCCCACAATTGGGAGGTCCACGCCGGCGGATTGATGCAGTGGCAGCGGGAGTTGCTGGCGTGAGGTTGCCGGGAGCGAGGCCGTTGGCGAGCCGCCCAACCACCCGGAACGGTTGGGCCTAACGACGGGAGCGCGGCGTTCACGCGGCTGCCAGCTCCGAATGAAATTGACCAGCGGCGATGTTCCGGCCGCGCATCGGCATCATGGACCGCAGCTACGACAGGTCGGATGGGCGAGATTGGAAAACTAGGTGGGGACCGGGCACGGCTGGCCGCGAACCAGCCGCCGCGCTCCGGTCTTTCCGCCGTGATTAACGCACGACCTCAAACACAAAACCCTTCAAATATTCCGTCTCGGGAATCATCGGGATGACGGGGTGATCGAGCGATTGGGAATACGTCGCCACGCGGCGCAGCACCCGGCGGCAATCGAAGGCCGCCGAGAGAATCACATCCTGGAAAGTCCCGCTGTCCACATGGTGCGAGCAGCAGAAGGTTGCCAGCGCGCCGCCGGGACGGAGCAGTTTCAGGGCGCGCAAGTGGATTTCCTTGTAGCCCCGCAACGCATCCGGCACGGACGCGCGATTGCGCGTGAAGGACGGCGGATCGAGCACTACCAGATCGAAGCGTGGCACGACGCGCTCGTGCGGCTTGACGAGGGTGTTGGCTTTGAGCCAGTCAAAAACGTTCACGGCTTCGGCGGCGACGTGGCTCTTCAAGCCGTTGGCCTCCGCATTGCGCAGGGAGGCCGCGACGGCCCCCGCGCTTTGGTCGAGCAGGTGAACGTGGGCCGCGCCGGCTCGCGCCGCGTGCAAACCAAACCCGCCGAGAAAGCTGAAACAATCGAGCACCTGCGCGCCCTTCGCGAACTGCGCCACGGCCTGGTAACTGGTCTGCTGATCCAGATACATGCCCGTTTTGTGCCCCCCCACAAGGTCCGTCTCGAACTTCAGCCCGTTGAGATTCACCGTCACCGGCCCGTTGAGTTCGCCGTGCAAAAATCCGTTTGCTTCAACCATCCCCTCAAACTTGCGCGACGCCATGTCGCTGCGCTCCACGATGACGCGGGGCGAAAAAATCTTCCGCAGCGCGGCGACAATTTTGTCCTTCCGCTTCTCCATCCCGAGCGCGGAAATCTGGAGCACGAGCACATCCTCGTACTTGTCCACGATCAAGCCGCTGAGGAAATCGCTTTCGGCATTGACGACGCGGAACGAGGTGGCGGACGGCAGATGCCGTTTCCGCACGGCGAGCGCAGCGCGGATGCGCTCCTCAAAGAAAGCCTGGTCAACCTCCACGCGCTCGGGGGCGAGCACGCGGACGTGGATTTTGGATTTCGAGTTAAAGAAACCCACGCCGATCAACCGCTGACGATGGTCTTTGACTTGCACCATTTCGCCGTCGCCGGCTTGCGCCGTCATGCGGAGGATGGAGGTGTGGTAAACCCACGGATGTCCGGCTACGATGCGGTCGGCTTCGCCGGGTTTTAGTATGACAGTCGGCAATGATTCCATAATTTGTAAACAGTTTAATCGGATCGCCGTGTCTGGCGATGAATGTCCGCAACGGCGGAACCGAAGTCCGATGGCTAGGTAGATGAAATCAGAACCGCGCCGGGGAAGCGAGGAGAAAGAAGTTATGTCGGGTACCCGCGGGCGCACTCCACAACAACCGCGCAACGCCGACGCTTCCCTCCCCCGCTCGCAATCACCCCCCATCAGCGGCGGCCCTTGGAAAATCACGGCGCAAGCACCGTGCGATAGAATCGAGTTGGGTAATTCGACCCGTGGGAATCCTCAAACTCGAACACGCCGTCGGCGCCCTCCGTCCCGGCACCCGCACCGCATAGCGCCCGGTGTCGGCCGGCTGGGCATTGGTAATCGTCAGCGTGGCGCTAGTCGCACTTGGGAGGTCCACATCATTTCGACGCCAGTGCTAAAGCAGTGGCGGGAGGCCTGAAGCGACCACGGGGAACGTCGCCGTGGCACCCACATTCACGCGTTGGTCGGTCGGTTGAGCGGTGACCACCGGCAGAGGTAGTTCTTGGGCGATGAGGGTATCGTCCAGCGCCCAGTTATGGAATCCGGCGAGCGTAGTAGTCCATTGCCGCCAGCGGAAGTAAGCCAACGGCAACCTAGCCTCCATTGGGATGGGGAGACTCACGAACGTCCAGCCATAGAAGTCCGGCGGGTCATACGTCCCGAGGATCCGATAGTTCTGGGTCAAATTGGTAGAGTACTCCAACACGACGCCCTGTCTGGGCAAGCCGGGCATTTCTCATAGAGAGGAGAAGCCCTCCGCAAACCGCAGCGAGAAGCGGATGGCCATAGGAGGTCTAAAGGTATTGCTGCATAACGCGGAGGGAGGAGTGCCAGGGTTTGTCGGTAGCAAGTTCCGAGCATCAAGGGATGACCGTAACCAGCGGATGAATTGCAGCTCAACTCCGTAGGCCGATATAGAGCCAGGTAGAAGGCTTTGGGAAAGCAGCGGCCCGCAGCGAACGTTTTAGCTTCACGCCGGTCTTGGTCGTGGTCATAGGCGTGGAGGTCTTTGAGGTCTTCGGTCGCCTCTGCGGTTTTAAGGTTTGATTTGCTGTGTCAAGTCAGCTTCGGTCCAGACGGCGGAGACTTCCGATCTCCGCCCTGCGCCTGCTCCGCGGAGTGTTTGCCACCCACGCCCTGCAAATCGCTGACGTCCGCCAGAGCCTGATCTTCCAGCTCGGAAAAAAACCGCCCGGCGGAACGGTGCAACAGCGCCAACTCACGGTGCAGGAGGGCGGTGCGCTCGGGCGGCAGGACCTCCGTCAGGTTCTCCAGCATGGCGCGGAGGCGGCGGGCCACCTGGATGCTCGGACCGCCAAAATGCCGAATTTCCGTGACTGCCAGACAAACGAAGTCCTCCCAATCGGGCGTCCGATAGGCCAACCGCACCGCGCCGGAACGGTCGTGGGCCAGTCCCTCATCCAGATGGCGGCTACCCACGCTGCGCAGCAAGTGCTGTATCTGGTCAATCGCCAGAACCGCGGTCGTCGGATCGTTAATCGCGGCGGAAAGCCCCTTGGAAGCGACATCCACAATGATCCGGAAAGCAAACGCCGGGTCCTGCTCGATGGTCCGTTCCTGACCCAAGGCAACCGATTGACAAAGCGCCCTGGCCGAAGGCCCGCCCTGGCCACCATAGATGCGGAACAGCGGGCTTCCAGCCGCCACGAAATCGCCCACCTGCGGCACCAATTCGACGATACAGTCCGCCTTCCGGGCCAACGTCACGATTCCCTCGAGATCGAACGCCAGGAACACCCCGTCCTGCGGGCTATAGACTACGCCGGACGGCGCTCCGCTCAGGACTTGGACCGAGCTCTGGCTGGGATCGGGCTTCTTGGAAATCCGCCGGGGATAGACCTTTTCGATCTCCGCGTGCCCCAGGCGGCCCACGACCCGCAAGGCGCCGCTCGGACGCAGCAGCTTGCCCACATGGTCAATGAGAAACAGGAAGACGCCGATGCTGAGCAGGCAAAGGTAGGCGGCCAAATGCACCGACATAGCCGGCACCGAGGCGTTGATGCGGGAGAGGACGGCGAGCGTGAAGGTGAAGGTGAAGGCAAACAGTGTCAAGGCGAGCCGGGTCACGCGATCCCGGAACACGATCCCGATGATCCGCGGGGTCAGTTGGGCGCTGGCCAGTTGCACCACGAGCAACAAGCTGGAGGAAAGGAAGACGATGAAGGTGAACATGGACCCGGCCAGGGTGCCAAACAACGAGAGGGTGGCGGCCGGGTCCAAGCTGGATTGCCAGCCGGCGCATTGCTCGAGCCAGTGAAGAAATCGCACCGACGGCAGCGCGACCAACATGCCGATCACCGGGAGAATCCAGATCGAACTCCGGACGTAATTCCGCAACTTGTAGCGCTGTATCCAACTCATGGCATTCGTTTCCTTTTCTCCGAATCCTCAACGTCTGCTCTGGCGACAGTTTCAGTTGTTAGGTTCGAAACAGGTGGCCGGGTCAGTCCGGAGAGCTCCTCCAGGTTTTGTCCGGATTGTATTCCTTCATCGCCGCGGCGGATTTGGCCGTCCTCGTACCCAAGTCTTTTTGATAGACGCGGCCCTGTTGGTTCACGATGAAGGTCATGATGCCGGAGTCGCCGTATTCGGCGGGCCACGCCACGAGCGCGAAGCCGCCAATCATATTCCCGTTGATGATGTAGTTGTATTTGCCTCCCGGCGCGGCCTTGCCCTCGCGGGTCAGGATCTTGAAGAAATAGCCGTGGAACGGCTGCGGCTCCGCACCCTCTGCCCGGGGGCTTGCCCCATAACCCTGAGCCTGAGCCTGAGCCACCAGCGGGCCGAGCGGACTGATCTCCCCGTCGAGATCAGGCGGCCAGTAAAGTCCGTCTTTCTTGCCGGGCGTGCTGGCAAACTTCTGGGCAAACTTTAGCACCTCGTCGCCGTCGCGATCCTTCGCGGCGTATTCGCGTTGAGCCGCAACATAGGCTCGCACCGACTGGAGCGTGGAGAGTTCGTTCTTGCCGATGCGGCGGTTGAGCAGCTCGTCCTTGCCCTCCTCGGTGTCGAAATACCACTGCCCATCCCGCTTCACGATGGGGACGGGGAAGGGCCAGAAGCCGGCGCCAATTTCAAGTACCAACTTGGAATCCGATACGGGGTCCAGCCGGTTGGTCTGGCTGAACGCCGCCGCGAACTCGTTCAAGTCATTGGTGGCCTGAACCCGATCCGGGTTCTCCAGTTCCGCCACCGCGGAGCCAAAGATGACCCGAAGCGCGTTGGTGTCCATCGCGCTGGCCGCCGCAGCAAGCGCTGCGACAGCGGCTTCGGGAGTCGCGAAGGTCTTGCCGATGTCCGCGGCACCGATGGCGAGCGGCGCACTGATAACTAATGCCAAGGCCAGAGTGCGCCTGAGGATACCTTGATAGAACGGTTTGAGGGAATTCATGGGATGCGTTTTTGAGGAGGTTTTCATGTTAGCTTGAAAAGAGATTACTTGTTCTGGTTTACAGTTCATCGCCCCCTCCCGCCGCTACGTCCACCACCACTACTGCGGCTGGAAGAGCCACGGCTGCTATCAGCCTTCGCGCTAGAACCTCTGCTGGCACCGCCGAAGGCGCCGCCGGAGGAGGAAGAACGGCTGGCGGAGGGACTGGCGGAAGGACTGGCCCGGTTTTGCGACGCGCTGGGCGAGGTGCTTGGCCGACTGGCCGACGAGCCGGTGGACGGCCGGGCGGCGGTGCTTCCGGTGGACGGCCGCGCGCCCGCGCTGCCGGTTGAAGGGCTGGCGCGATTGGCCGCACTCGCTTGGGTGGACGGCCGGCTACTGCCAGAACTGTAGCCCCGGGCTTGCTTGCTGGCGGCCGACGTGGAGGGGCTGCCGCTCTTGCTCATGCGGCTCTGGTCCGGCTGCCACTTCTGCTGAGCGCTCGCGCCCGAAGCGGAGGCGGACCGGTTGGCGTTCGCGCTCTGGTTCACGTTGGCGTTGCGGTTGGCATTGACGTTCTGGTTGATGGTGGTGTTTCTATTAACATTCACGTTGTTGTTGACGTTGACGTTCACATTGCCGCTACCGTGATAACAACCACCGTGATAATAATCGCAGTTGTTCGCGATGATGGCGCCCATGGCCATGCCGGCGGCAAACGTCAAGCCCGGCGGCGGGCCGACATAGGCCGGCGGGGGCGGGTAATAGACCACGGTGGGGTTATAGGTCGGCACAAAGATCACCTGGGGATTGGCGGGCTGAATCTGGACGATCGTATTGGTCACCACCACGACCTTCTGCTCGACCGTCTTCTCGATGATCACGTTGGTGACTGTTACGACTTGCTGCGGCGAGGTCTTCAGGGTGCCAAGCGACTGGGCTTTGGCCCGCATCGTCTGGATGGCGTCCATCAAATCCTTGTCCTGCGCCAGAAATGCCTCGCCGAGTTCCATCGTCCAGGGGAGGTCATCGTTCAGCTTCTTAATCACGTCAGGCAACCGGGCCACGGCTTTCACGTTGTCGTCCCAGGTTTGCGCGTCCAACTTGGCCAGGTTGTTGGTGTCCGCCACGAAGCGCGCCGCCTGGACAATTTCCAGCGGATAAACCGATGCGGGCAGGATGGTCGCGATGAGCGGGTCGGGATAAAGCGCGATCGGCGCGACCAGTTTCTCCAAGTCCGCCGCGCTGCGTCTCGGAGCCGCGGAGGGCGGCGGCGCGGATGTGCCGTCCGTTGCCGGGGAGCCGGGTGGCGTTTGCCCTTCCGCCCACGCGGCAAAAGCCAAGACTAGGATCAAGGTTAAGGCTGAGGTTTTCATAATAGGTAGTTAGGTAGTTGGCCGAGTTGTTTTATCTACAGCGAAAGCGGACTGGTCAAACGTCGCGCTCACGCTGTCCTTGGACGCGTCCAAGCTCATGTAGATCACGTCGGTGGTTAACGCCCACCGTTCATAGCCGACGCGCACCTTGCCCATCATGCCAAAGTCCAGATTGTCCCAGACCTTATCGAAGCCGACGTTCAGGTCGCGGTTAATGCCTCGCACGGTGACATCGCCGGACATGCCGGCAGCCAGTCCATAGAGCGAAACGTCGAAGGTCCAGGAGTTCGCCTCGTGGGCGTCGAGTGGGTCTTGCGAAGCGACCAACGCCGGGGCCGTCAGGCTGGCGGCCAGGATGGTCGCTAAGAACAAATTCCGGTTTTGATTGGTTTGGGTTTCCATTTGAATTGGTGGTGGTGATGTTTTGTTGGTTGGTTGCTGGTGTGTTCAGGGCGGCCGGAGATTCCGGCACCACGCAAGCGAAAGGTTCTGGCTCTCAGCGTGAGGTTCATGCTGGCTCCTTCATCGAAAGGCAACCGGTGTCGCAATGCGGTCATCAAAAGTCCACCTCCACCCGGGTTTGAAAAATGTTAAGATTGCCTTCGGGCGACCGGCCGGAGACGCGGCCGAAGCCGTAGTCGAAGCGCCATTTCATATGAGAGTGCAGGTGCCAGTTCACTCCCGCCATCAGCATATACAGACGACCACCCTGAACCGGGCCGCTGTCCAAATCCACATAAGATGCCCGGCCCGCAATCTCCCACGCCCCCCAGCCACCCTTTCCCCAATCAAAGTTGTGTTTGGGCAATACCCGCCCAAATGTGCCATCCCTCCGGTTGTAGGGACGGGTTTCGCCGGTCAGAAACCAGCTCGCCGCGCCGTAGAGGCCTGTAAAACCAAGCGTCTCGCTGTTAGTTTGTTGCACAAACGAGTGAAGATACTCGCCTTGCACGGTCAACGGGCCGTTGATCCAGGCGACTTCTCCCCCCACCACCAGGGCCCCCTGGGAGGCAATGTCGCCCGTATCCACCACATAAGGCGCCAGATGACTCTCGGGCCGCGCTTGATACCGCACCGTGCTATTGCCCGAATACAGAACGTTGGCGCTAAGTCCCAGATGCAGGAGTTGCGCGGAGCTAGGCTGCTCGGGATCTGGATGATAGATGGGCAGGGCGGTGAGCCGGGTGGTCAACCGGCCAAAATCCTTGGAGGCGTCACCATAGTCCTGGCCGACGCCCCCCGTGAAGAGACCCAGCGTCCAGGTGGCGCGCTCGTGGAAGACCGGATGGCCGATTTGCAGGCCGGCATTGACGCCGGGGGCGAGCGCCTGCATGGGCGCCGCCGGTTCCATGAAGGGAATATCGCGGGTGCTCGTGATCACGTCCAAGCCCATCGGCGCCTGGTATTGCCCGAGTTTCAGGTTGCCGAGGTAGGCAATGTTCTTGAACCATAAATAGCTCTCCTCGATGTAGAACTGACTCGGAATGTAGCCCAACTCAAACTGATAGGAGACCGGCAGCAGGAGGAGGCAGTCGCCGCTGGCGTAGATGCGGGCGCGCCGTAATTCCGCGCCGGCGTCGAAACCTTGGAACTGGCTGCCCGTCGCAAAGGCGGCGCCATCCACCGCGAACTTGCCGCCGATCTTGGCGCTCATTCTCCCTTCCTCCAAATGCACGCGGTGGACATTGGTGCTCAAGTTGTCCGACGCCGTGTTGGTGTTGCCCGATACCCACTGGCCAAGCAGCCGCTTCCGGACGAGTTCCAGATGGAGACCGTCCCAGCCTTCCCAGGCGGATTTCCACTGGAAGGACTTTTCCTTGGGGGCGGTTACGTTGGTGGTGGTGGCGGTCAGGGTGTTGGTTTCGGTGGTGATACGGACCTGGCTTTGCAATTCTTCCAGGCTCGTTTTGGCCGGCGCGCTCGTTTCGGGCGAAGCCTGGCTGGCGGCAGGGCTGACCTCCGCGGCACAAACCCGCGCAAGGCATGGCAGAAGACTCAGGACAGTGGACAGCACCGCAACCGAGAGCCCGAGGGAGGACTCCCGGTCTGGCACGATGCTCTTGGGGACGGACATAACCGCCTAATCAGACAGAGCCTTCTTCAGTGCCGCCGTGCGTTGCCCCGAGTCTGCTTCCGCTTTGACGGCGGCGCCGACCGGCTTCACGTCCACGGTGACTTTGAGGATCTTGCCAGTGAAGGCGTTGTCGCGTTCCTTGTAGTCGGTCGTGACCGGCGTGGCGTCATCCACGCCGACGCCCGCCGTCTCGTCGCCCGAGAAGGCCATTGCTTGGGTGTGTTCGATTCGGCCGCTGGCAACCTTCTCGCCGTTCACCATGACCGTGGCCGTGCCGCCCTTGCCGATCCCGCCGCCGTCATAGTCGAAGTTCATCCTGATGGTGGCCTTGCCCGCCGCCAGCGCCTGCGGGGCGGAGACTTTGTATTCCTGGAGCCCCACGAAATTGTAGCAATACGTTGGCTTGCCGTCTTTCAGGTAAAGGCTCCAGCCGCCGAACCGGCCCGCCTGGGCCAGGATGACTCCGTTCGCGCCACCTTCCGGAATAACCACGTCGGC
>CAIKLQ010000022.1 GCA_903828255.1 uncultured Verrucomicrobiota bacterium | reverse complement strand
GCCTATCTTCCCGCCGCGTTTATGGCCACGTTATCACCTTTCGCCGCGCTGCGGCCCCAACCGGATCTCGCCGCGCAGATTTGCGAGCTGCCGTACGATGTGATGTCGTCGGAGGAAGCGCGCCAACTCGCTGCGGGCCGGTCGCTGAGTTTTCTCCACGTCAGCAAACCGGAGATTGATCTGCCGCCGGGCACGGATGTTTATGCGCCGGATGTTTATGCGCGGGGGCGGGAGAATTTGGCGTGGCTGATCGCGCGGGGGGCGTTGCGGCAGGACGCGCAACCGGCGTTTTACCTTTATCGCCAGATCATGGGCGGGCACGCGCAGGTCGGCCTCGTGGCGGCGGCGAGTTGCGCGGAATATCTGGCAGGCGTCATCAAGAAGCACGAGTTTACCCGGCCCGACAAGGAGGATGATCGGGTGCGGCACATCGAGACGTTGAACGCGCAGACGGGGCCGGTGTTCCTGACGTATCGCGCGACGGCGGCGCTGGATGAGTTTGTGGCCCAGCGCAGCGCCGGGCCGCCGGCCGTGGATTTCACCGCAGCGGACGGGGTGCGGCATACTTCCTGGACGGTGGGCGACGCCGCGGGGATGCGGTTTATCGAGGAACAGTTCGCGCAGATTCCGTTGCTCTACATCGCGGATGGGCATCATCGCAGCGCGGCGGCGGCGCGGGTGTTTCAGAGCCGGCAGGGGCAGGGACAGAGCGGGCAGTTTCTCGCGGTTACGTTTCCGCACAATCAGATGCAGATTCTGCCCTACAACCGTGTGTTGAAGGATCTGAACGGAAACCGGCCGGAAGAGTTGTTGCAGAAGTTGGATGCGGTGTTTGTCCGCCAGGCGAACGGCGCGGCCAAACCGACGCGCAAGCATGAGTTGGGATTTTTCCTCGGCGGCCAATGGCACACGCTGCACGTCCGCCCGCAGTTCGCCGCGACAAGCGATCCGATTGAAAAGCTGGACGTAACGTTGCTGCAAAACTTCGTGCTCGCTCCAATCTTCGGCGTGGCTGATCCGCGCACCAGCACGCGGATCAATTTCGTCGGCGGGATTCGCGGCACGGCGGAATTGGAGAAGCTCGTGAACCGCGGCGAATACGCCTGCGCCTTCAGCATGTTCCCGACGAGCATCGAGGACTTGATGACGATCGCGGACGCCGGCGGGATCATGCCGCCCAAGAGCACCTGGTTCGAGCCGAAGCTCCGCGACGCGATGTTTTGCCAGATGATTTGAAACTGATGGGGAAAACGGGTTTGGATTGCGCGGGCCTTGCGGGGCGATGGGTGGTGGAGTTTTCCGAAACCCTCTTGCGGGCGGAGGTTGCTGCGCCCGGGGACGAGCGCGCTCCACGAAACACATACGAGGCTGGCGCTACTACGCAGGCTTGGCGAACCGCTGGGGTTCGTGTCTAATCCGCCGGACGTGAATCGCCCCTCATTAACCCGTTTCGCTTGGCTCTCCATCGCGGCCGCGCTGGTGACCATCGCGCTCAAGACGGCGGCATATTTCATGACTGGCTCGGTCGGGTTGCTGTCCGATGCGGTCGAGTCGCTGGTGAATCTCGTCGGCGGCATCATGGCGCTGGCGATGTTGACCATTGCCGCGCGGCCTGCCGATGCGGACCACTCCTACGGCCACGGCAAAGCTGAGTATTTTTCCAGCGGCGTCGAGGGCGGGTTAATTCTGGTTGCCGCGGTCAGCATCGCCATCGCCGCCGTCACCCGGCTCATCACGCCGAAGCCACTGGAAGCCGTCGGCCTTGGGCTGCTGGTGTCCGTGGCGGCGTCCATCGTCAACCTGGTCGTCGCGCTGCTGATTCTGCGGGCGGGTCGCAAGCACAACTCCATCACGCTCGAAGCCAACGCGCATCATCTGCTCACGGACGTGTGGACTTCCGTCGGGGTTATCGCGGGGGTGAGCTTGGTGGCGCTGACGAACTGGCTGTGGTTGGATCCGGTGGTGGCGCTGCTGGTGGCGGCGAACATTGTCTGGACGGGCGTCGGCATCGTGCGGCGCTCCATATCCGGGCTGATGGATATTTCGCTTTCTGCCGAAGACATCGCGGCGGTGCGCCAGGCGCTGAAAACTTACGAACAGACTGGCGTGCAGTTTCACGCATTGCGCTCGCGTCAGGCTGGCGCGCGGAAATTCGTTTCCACGCACGTTCTCGTGCCCGGCGACTGGACCGTGCAGCGCGGCCACGAACTGCTGGACAAGATCGAGGCGGACATCCGCCGCGTCTTGCCGGAAGCCGTGGTCTTCACGCATCTCGAATCGCTGGACGATCCAGCTTCGTGGGACGACGAGACTTTCGAGCGCGAGAATCCAACCCGGCAGGCGCCGGCGTGATTCACCTGACACATTTCAAAGGCTGGGCCAAGCCGGGGCCGATTCCGCCCGGCCTCGGAACGCCGAACTCCGATTTGGCGCGAACGGAAAGCGCATCCCAACCCGCTGATTCGGGGATCGGCGCTCCGCTCGTCATTGAACCGCACGAAACGCTGGATGCTATCAGCGGACGCTTTCGGCTGTTTCAATTGCGCGGCGGTCATCGCTTTTCCACCGACGACATTCTCACCGCGTGGTATGGCACGAGTTGGTGTCCGGCCGCCCGCACCGCGCTCGATCTGGGCAGCGGCATCGGCTCGGTGGGAATGATCGGCGCGTGGCGGTTGCCGGGCGCGCGGTTCGTCACGGTGGAAGCACAGGCCGAGAGCGTCGCGCTGGCGAAAAAATCTGCCCGCTACAACGGCCTGACGGAGCGCTACGAAATCCGCACCGGCGATTTTCGCGAGCCGGGCGTGCTGGGCGAGGATGAGCGATTCGATTTGATCACCGGCAGCCCGCCCTATTTCCCGCTGGATGCCGGCATCAAGAGCGAACATCCCCAAAAAGTTGCCTGCCGCTTCGAGGTGCGCGGGACGATTGCGGACTATTGCACCGTGGCGGCAAAGCATCTCACGCCCGGCGGTTTCTTCGCGGCCGTGTTTCAAATTGAGCCCATGCCGCAGCTCGCCCGCGTCCAAGCCGCCGCGAAAGCCGCCGGCCTTTCCATCGTACGCCAGCGCCCGGTGGTTTTCCGCGAGGGCGAGCCACCGTTGATCGGATTGTTCGGGATGATGCGCGCGGAGGATTTGCCGGAGTGGTTTCGCGGCCAGACGTGGACCGAGCCGCCGCTGATCATCCGGACGCGCGACGGTAAAATTCACCCGGAATATTCGGCGGTGAAGTTGAGCTTCGGCTTTTCGCCGTGACGGAAGCGCCGGGCGGGGCTTCGGCACGGAGCGGACCTGCCGCCGCGAAATCGTTTTGCGCCGGTCGGCGCTGAACCGTAAGCTCGCGCCATGTTGAAACTCATGCGGGGCATCGCCGGCACCGCCACTCTTGCCATCCTGTTTCTGTCGCAGCCCACGGCTTGGGCCGCGTTACCCCAGGTGACATTGCGCGAGCCGTTCCCCGCCTTGAGCGTGGAGCGGCCGATCTCGATGACGGAAGCGCCGGATGGCTCGGGCCGCTTTTTTCTGTTGGAGCAACAGGGGCGAGTCCTCAGCTTCGGCAAAGGTGGCAACGGTGCGGACGCGCAAGAGTTCCTAAACATCGTGGACCGCAAACCTTACGACTCCAACGCGGAAGGCTTGCTGGGGCTGGCGTTTCACCCGCAGTTTCGGACGAACGGGTTGTTTTACGTTTACTACAACCAGCAGAATCCGCGGCGCGGCGTGATGAGCGAATTCAAAGTCGCGGCGGGAAATTCCAACCGGGTGGATCTGGCTTCGGAACGGATTCTCCTGCAAGTCCCGCTGGCGTCCACGAGCAATCACGGCGGGCAGGTGAGTTTTGGCCCGGATGGTTTTCTCTACCTGGCGTTGGGCGAAGGCAGTGCCGGAAACGATCCCCAAAACCATGGGCAAAATTCCGCGTCGCTGCTGGCCAAGATGCTGCGGTTGGATGTCAACACGCGCGCGGTGATGGGCCCCGGCGCAAACCGGAAAGAGTTGCCCTACGGTATTCCGGTGGACAATCCGTTCGTCAGCGAACCGGAGAAGCGGGGCGTGTGCAAAGAGATTTGGGCGCTGGGCCTGCGAAATGTGTGGCGCTTCAGTTGGGATCGCGAAACTGGGGAACTGTGGGCCGGCGACGTGGGCCAGGACGACTGGGAGGAGATTGACCTGATCGTCAAAGGCGGCAACTACGGCTGGTGCGTGCGGGAAGGCGCGCACGCTTTCAAACCCGGCCCGGAAGGCGCGCGGTATATTGAACCAGTCATCGAGTATCCGCATCGGCCTGACCAGAAGGCGGCGGCGCGTTTTCCGGAGCACACCATCGGCCTGTGTGTGACCGGCGGTTATGTTTATCGGGGTCGACAATTTCCCGCCCTGCGCGGCGTGTACGTTTACGGCGACTTTGCCTTGGGCACGATCTGGGGACTGCGCTACCACCACGGCAAAGTCATCGAGCAAGGTGCCTTGCTGGCGCAGCCTAAAAACGTCGTGAGCTTTGCCGAAGACCGCGATGGTGAACTCTATGTGTTGATGCAGGACGGAAAGATTTTTCAGCTCACCGCGCCGTGAGGGGCGGGCCGATCCCCCAACCGCCGGGTCGCCGCATTTTCCTTTTGCTCGCGCGGCGCTTTGCCGGTTTAATCTGCGCCACATGAAAATTGTTCTGGCTTACTCGGGCGGATTGGACACCTCGGTGCTCCTTTCCTGGATCAAAGAAAAATACAACGCGGAGATGATCGCCTTCTGCGCCGACATCGGGCAGGAGGAGGAACTCCACGGTCTCGAAAAGAAGGCGCGCAACACCGGCGCGTCGAAGATCTACATTGATGACCTTCAGGAGGAATTCGCCACGGACTTCATCTACCCGATGCTGCACGCGGGCGCGATTTACGAGGGGCAATACCTCCTCGGCACGAGTATCGCGAGGCCGCTCATCGCCAAGCGCATGGTCGAGATCGCCAAGGCCGAAAAGGCCGACGCCATCGCCCACGGCGCGACGGGCAAGGGCAACGACCAAGTCCGCTTCGAACTCACCGCCGCCGCGCTTGCGCCGGATTTGCAGGTCATCGCCCCGTGGCGTGACGAGCGCTATCGCAACGAATTTCCCGGCCGGCAGGAGATGATTGATTACTGCGCCAAGCACAAGATTCCCGTGCAAGCCAGCGCGAAGAAACCCTTCTCCTCCGACCGCAACCTCCTGCACATTTCCTACGAAGCGGGCATCCTCGAAGACCCGTGGATGGACGCCAGCGACCGCAAATATCGCGGCTCGTTCACCACGCTCTCCGTGTTCCCCGAGGACGCGCCAGACAAGTCGGAGTTTGTCACGCTCGATTTCGTGAAGGGCGATTGTGTGGCGGTGAACGGCAAGAATCTTTCACCACTTGGCGTGATGAAAGCGTTGAACAAACTCGGCGGCAAACACGGCGTCGGCCGCGTGGACATGGTGGAGAACCGTTACGTGGGCATGAAATCCCGCGGCGTGTATGAAACGCCCGGCGGCGCGATCCTGCATTTCGCCCACCGGCAGATCGAGAGCCTGACCATGGACCGCGAAGTCATGCACCAACGCGACGCATTGATTCCCAAGTATGCCGCCCTCGTTTACAACGGCTTCTGGTTTGCGCCCGAACGCCTCGCGCTCCAGGCCTACGTGACCGAGAGCCAGAAAAACGTTACCGGCACGGTGCGCGTGAAACTCTACAAGGGAAACATCATGGTGGCGGGCCGGAAATCCCCGGTAAGCCTCTACAACCCGCACATCGCCACGATGGAAGCCGACCCGACCAAAGCCTACAACCAGGACGACGCCACGGGCTTCATCCGGCTCAACGCCCTGCGCCTGAAAGTCGCGGCGAAGGTGACTGGCAATAAAACGGAAGATTTTTGAACTGGTAAGAAGCCAATTGTCGCAATAAGAAGTTCAACATTAAGATTTATGGCGAAACTGAGTACACACCAAATCAGAGAAGAAGCGCGAAAGATAATCGCAAGCAACAAGGGAGGCATTCGAAAGCGTGACCTGCACGAGCAGATTGCTGCGCTCAGCCCAGAGACGCCTAAGAATACAATTCATGGATCGATATGGGATTTGCACCTTCGATTTCCACAAGAAATAAGTAAGCCAAACCGCGGGTTATTCGTGCCCGGTGTCGGTGTCCCGGCCAAAACTGAAGGCGGTGAAGAACCTGCTCCGGAAATACCGAAGCACAAGGAGGAAGATTTCTATGAGCCGTTCGCAGAGTGGCTAAAGAATGACCTGGACGAGGCAACGGATGCGGCGTCGCTTGGTGGAGCGGCGATGGGAAAGAAATGGGGCACGCCCGATGTTGTCGGCGTTTACAAACCGCTAGCCTCAAACCTGATCAAGTTCCCGATCGAGATTGTGTCTGCTGAAATCAAGACAGACCCAGCGCAGCCAGTGGTGGCTTTCGGACAAGCGATTGCCTACCGACTGTTTTCAACGAAGACCTACATTGCCATGCCAACGTCGATGACACTGGAGGACTTGAGTCGTCTTGAAGCGTTGAGCATGTTGTTTGGTGTGGGGCTCGTATTATTTGAACCAAAGCCGGAAAAGCCCGATTTTCAAATTCGAGTTCGTGCGCAGAAGTTCACGCCGGATATGTTCTACGTGAACGAGTTTGCAGAGCGATTGAAAGAGTTTGATCCGGAAAAATTTGAGGAGTTGTTTCGATAGCTTTGCAGAGTGCGTCGGTATTTAGATTACCCTGCACCTCCGGTTCCGGGGCACACGGCTAATCTGCCGCCCAATTCTTCGAGCGCGCCAGGGCCTTTGCCCAGCCGGCGGTGAGTTTGTCGCGGGCGGCGGGTTTCAGCGCCGGAACAAATCGCCGATCCGATTGCGATTGCGCCGCGATCGCGCGCTGGTCTTTCCAGAAACCCACCGCCAGGCCCGCCAGGCAGGCCGCGCCGAGCGCCGTCGTCTCGGTCACGCGCGGTCGGACGATCGGCACGCCCAGCAGGTCGGCCTGGAATTGCATCAGCAGGTTGTTTGCGCACGCGCCACCATCCACGCGCAACTCGCGGAGCCGGAGCTTCGCGTCGCGCTCCATGGCGCGCAACACGTCGGCGGTTTGATAGGCGATGGCTTCGAGCGCGGCGCGGGCGAGGTGGGCGCGGGTCGTGCCGCGCGTCAGGCCGATGATGAGGCCGCGGGCGTAAGCGTCCCAATGCGGCGCGCCGAGTCCCGCGAACGCCGGGACGAGATACACGCCGCCGTTATCGGGGACTTGAGCGGCGAGCGCCTCAATCTCGGCGGAGGATTTGATGAGGCCCAACCCATCGCGTAACCATTGCACCACTGCGCCCGCGATGAAGATGCTGCCTTCGAGCGCGTATTCCGTGCGGCCGCCGATGCGCCACGCGACGGTGGTGAGCAGGTTGTTCTTCGACGTGATGGGCTGGTCGCCCGTGTGCATCAGCATGAAACAACCGGTGCCGTAAGTGTTCTTCGCCAGGCCGGGCCGCGTGCAACCCTGGCCGAACAACGCCGCCTGCTGGTCGCCCGCGATGCCGGCGATGGGAATCCCAGCAAGAAATGTCGCCGCGGGCGGGAGGAGGTTCTGACTTTTTCCGGAATTAGAATGAGCCGCCTCACGTCGGCTGCTACCAAGGCCGGCGGCTTTGCCATAGACTTCGCTTGAGGAGCGCACTTCGGGCAACAGCGCGCGCGGCACTCCGAAGAGGCGCAGGAGTTCATCATCCCACGCGCCGGTGTGAATGTTGAAAAGCATCGTGCGCGAGGCATTGCTCGGATCAGTGACATGGCAACGGCCCCCAGTGAGATTCCACACGAGCCAGGAATCAATCGTGCCGAAGGCGAGTTCGCCGGCTTTGGCGCGCGCCTTCGCGCCGGGAACGTGATTCAAAATCCATTGCAACTTCGTGGCGGAGAAATAGGCGTCCAAAACGAGACCGGTTTTTTGGTGGATTAACTTCTCGGGCGAGACGCCCGGGCGAGCAGGCTGGAAGCCTGCTCCACTACGCAGCCGGTCGCACGCGGCGGCGGTGCGGCGGTCCTGCCAGACGATGGCGTTGCATACGGGTTTGCCCGTGGCGCGGTCCCACACAACGGTCGTCTCGCGCTGGTTCGTCACGCCGATGGCGGCGATGTTCCGCGCAGTGAGGCCGGCCTGCCGCACCGCTTGAGCCGCGACGCAAAGCTGGCTGGTCCAGATTTCCTGCGGGTCATGCTCCACCCAGCCGGGGCGGGGGAAGATTTGTCGGAACTCCTGCTGCGCCGTGGCGACGGGGCTGCCGCGGTGATCAAAGATAATCGCTCGCGAACTGGTCGTGCCTTGATCGAGCGCCAGGATGTATTGCTTGGATGCCATCAGAATTTCACCAACCACTTGTTCCGGTACATGAGCCACGCCACGGCGTAAAGCAGCGTCACCCACATCAGCGCCCAGAACAGCGAGGCGTTGGTGGGACTCGCGAGCGGCTTGCCGATGGTCGGGCCGTTCAACAAAACATCGAGTGACATCAAGCGCCCGGCGGTGGGCGCGGGCGACGGGATCGAGGCGGGTTCGCACATGGCTCTGGGACGAGGATAGGCGAGAAATGGCCGGGGGAGGAAATGCTTTTTGGCACAGGGCGATGGCGGAAGGGAACGAACAAACAACGGCTCGCGAATCGCGCGCCGGAACCAAAGCGGAGCGCCGACTTGCGGCCAATCCGTTTCCGCTCGCCGCGCGCGGGGGCAGCGGTAAGATGCCGCGCAGGCAGCAAATGAAGATTTGAAATGACTACGCACACAACATTCGATTCCAAGAGCCCCGCGCCGCGCTTGGGTGAAATGCTCGGCTGGATTCGGCGCATCGTTGGCTTCGGCACGCGGCGACCGGGCTATGCGCAGAGCCTTCAGGTCGAGCAGTGGTTGGAGGCGAGGTTTCGCGAGTTCGGACTCGCGGAGGTTCGGCGCGAGCCGGTGCCGGTGAACTGTTGGGAGCCAGCGGTTAGCGCTCTCACGTTTTCAGAGCCCGCCCTCGAGTTACCGTGCTTCCCAATTCCGTACACGGCTTGGACTGCTGCGGAGGGGCTCGCGACGCCGCTGGCGTTCGTGGGCGAAGGAAGCCCCGAGGAGTTCCAGCGCGGGGACCTGCGCGGAAGCATCGCGGTCGCCAACATGCGGTTTGCCAATTTGCCGGGCGCGGCGCTCAAACGGGGCGCGCAGTTTATCCGGGATGCAAACCAGTCGGTGCCCGACGGGCCAATGCATGTGGCCAATTGGATGATCCGGAATTTCCCGGCTTATTATGAAGCGCAGCAGCGTGGCGCGGTTGGTTTCATCGGCCTGCTTGTGGACTCGCCAACGGACGGCTGCGATTTTTACGTGCCTTACGACGGATTTCTGAAGGGGTTGCCGGGATTGTGGGTCGGGCGGGAACACGCGCCCCAAGTGCGCGCCCTCGCGCAAGTTGGCGCCGCCGCCCGGATCGTGAGCCTGGGCGAAAACCGGGTGGTGGATTCCCACAACATCGTGGGCGTTATCCCCGGCAGCGGCGGTCCGAACGTGGAGCGGGAGAACATCATTATCACTTGCCATCACGATGCGCCGTTCGCCTCAGCGGTCGAGGATGCCTCGGGTTTGGCGGTGTTGCTCGCGTTGGCCAAGGAGTTCGCCGCGACCCCGGGCGGGGGGCCGCGGCTGCGGCGCGATCTCATCTTCGTTGCGTCGTCGGGACATTTTCACGGCGGCATTGGCAATCGGGTTTTTGTCCAGCGCCACGGTGAAGGCTTGTTGAAGCGCACGGTCGCGGCGTTCGGGGTCGAGCACATCGCGGAAGAAGTGGAGAGCGATCAGCACGGAGGCTATCGGCTGACGGGTCGGCCCGAGGTGCGGGCGCTGTTCTTCGATGGCAGCCGTAAGTTCGCTGGCATCCTCGCGGAAGCGGCGGAGGGTTGTGGGCTGGATCGGATGATCTGCGCGGACGCTTACGGATTCGGCCCCGAACCGCCGTGCGACAGTGCGCCGTTTTTCACCGCGGGCATTCCTTCTGCGTGCCACATCTCGGGGCCGCTCTACCTGTTCGATCCGCAGGACACGATTGACAAGGTGCGCGCGGCTGACTTGGTTCCGGTGGCGAAGTTCTTCGCCAACGCCATCCGCGAGGTTGATTCCGTGCCCGCTACTGAACTCGCCGCGGGCATGAAGCGTCCGCGCGGTTCGCCGCCCGCGCCGCCGCCGCCGTGGTTTCAGCCGCCGAAAGTGGTCGGGATTTAAGAGCCGGTTTGAAAAGTAGCAGTCGCCGTCAGGAGGCTCTGAATTTTGCGCGTGCCGGTCGTTTGGGTTCGCAAAAACCTAGAGATTTGAGCCGCTTTACTTCGGCGGCTGCGACCGAGGTTGGAATTTTCAAACCGGCTCAAACTTCAGCCCCCGGAATTCACCATTGGCAATCCGCCGCCGGCCTTCAACAATCCCGTTTGTGGCACGCGTAAAACTCCAGGACGTCAGCAAAACCTTCCCCGGCCCGAAGGGGCGGAACGTGATGGCGTTGCAGCGCGTCGGTCTGGAAGTGGCCGAGCGAGAATTTCTGGCAATTGTCGGGCCGTCGGGCTGTGGCAAAACCACCACCTTGCGGCTTATCGCCGGTTTGGAAGCGCCGGATGCGGGCACGATTTCGCTGAACGGCAAAATCGTAAATGACGTTCCTCCCGCGGAGCGCGAGGTGGCGATGGTGTTCCAAAGCCACGCGCTGTTCCCACACTTGACGGCGTTCGAGAATCTGGCGTTGGGCCTGAAGTTGCGCCGCGTTCCCCAAGCCGAAGCGGCGGCCCGAGTGCGCGAGATGGCGGAGTTGCTCGGTCTCGCGGATTGTCTGGCGCGCCGACCGGCGGAACTTTCCGGCGGTCAACGGCAGCGCGTGGCCTTGGGCCGGGCGCTTGTGCGTCGGCCCCAGGTGTTGTTGCTGGATGAACCGCTGTCCAATCTCGACGCGCCCTTGCGGCGCGGGTTGCGTCGCGAATTGCTCCGGCTGCACCGGGAGCTGGGACTCACGACCCTCTTGGTGACGCACGATCCGGCGGAAGCGTTGGCGTTGGGCGAGCGCGTGGCCGTGATGAATGGTGGCGTGATCGAGCAGGTGGCCACGCCTGCGGAATTGCGCGCCCGGCCGGCCACGCAGTTGGTGGCGGCGTTTCTGGATTCCAGTGTGATTTAGCTTGGATGTTACAGCCGAGGGGAAAACGCCAAGAGTCGCCAGCCGTCAATCGGAAGAGGCCGAAGGGTATTGGTGAAATCAGGTCCGCCGCCTCACGTTAGCGGATACGCGATTTGTCGGCCCGAACGGCGCGGGATTTTTTGCCAGTTGCATTTTGGCTCAAAGCTTGGTGAATTGGCGTCATGCAAAAATCATTCATTGCTTTGTCCGCGCTGATTGGCGCGGTGGTGGCCGGAACCGGATTTCAAGCCAGTGCCGAGGGCGTCGGCTACAAGGATACGCCCAAACTGCCCGACCAACCCTGGCTCGTGCATGACTCCGATCGGCCCGTGCCGCACATCGTGACGCCGGCGGCGACGTTCAGTCACGGGGCGCCTGCGCCCTCGGACGCGACGGTGCTCTTTGACGGCACCGACCTTTCCAAATGGCGAACCGACAATGGCTCAGCCCGCTGGAAGCTGGAGAGCGGCTACATGGAAGTGGTGAAGGACGCCGGCAGCATCCGCACGAAGGACGAGTTCGGCGATTTTCAGTTGCACCTCGAATTCGCCACGCCCGCGAAAGTGGATGGCGAGAGCCAGCATCGCGGCAACAGCGGCGTGATCCTTTACGGGCGCTTCGAGGTTCAGGTGTTGGATTCCTATGACAACCGGACTTACGCGGACGGCCAATGCGGCGCGATGTACGGACAATTCTCGCCGTTGGCCAACGCGGCAAAAAAGCCCGGGGAGTGGCAGAGCTACGAAATTATCTTCGAGGCGCCGCGTTGGGACGCCGCCGGCAAGCTGACCAAGAAGGCAAACGTGACCGTCATTCACAACGGCGTGCTTCTGCACCACAAGAAAGAATTCATCGGCGAAGTGCAGCACCGGGAAGTGGCAAAGTACGGCAAGCCGTTCCCGCCGCACGGGCCGATCGTGTTGCAAGAACACGGCAATCCGACGCGCTACCGCAACATCTGGATCCGCGAGCTGGGCGAGTACGACAAGCCGTAGGGGAAAATGTCTCGGGCGAAGCTCGCCGGGTCAGGGACCCCGGCTGATAACCCTGGGTTCGATCCTTTAGCGGCCCAGCTTGTGATGCAAGGATCGGCGGCCATGACATCTGCGGTTTGGATGAATGAAAACCGTCCGCCGTAAAGGCCCGCCTCGTTGCGCGGGCGATGTCGCGATTTCCCCTCGCCCAAGGAAACCAAGTTCGGGCCGTCGTCGCGGTTTCCATTCGGCTTTTGCCATTGTCACTCTTCCAGAGTCTTCGCCATGTTGCTAGCGATGGTTTGTTCGAGGTCGTGCGCCGTCCGTGAGCCCCAAAGGTGCGGCCCTATGCCAGCCTGGAGCAACGCCCCAAGAACGGATGGCAAAACGACCGCGGGCTGAAAGCCCGTCCCACGTCCGACACCAAACAATCTCCGCCAGGCCGAATCGTCGTCGGAATAAGCTGGGCCGTTGGCCCTTGTGGCCGGGTCGGATGGTCGAGCCGCCCAAACTGAATCGGAGTTCGGGTTCAAGGCGACTCGGCGCGGCAAGCAGCGCGCGGCCGGCTCAAGGTGGTGGAAATTTGAAGGTGCGGCTCACGACCATCTGATCGCTGCCAATGCTGCGGTTATGGTGCAGCGTGTTCGGTTCGCAGATCAGGTGTTCCGGTCGCGGGCGCACGCCGGGCAAGTCGGGCAGGCGGAAGTGTTGTTCCACCACCTTGAGCGTCAAGGGCGCCGCGGGCGGGAGTTCCAACACCAACTCGGCACCGTCTTGCGGAAAGATATTGAAACTGATTTCCCATCCGCGCCGCGAACTGGAAACCGGCTGGTCGAAAACCGCCGCCGCCAGAATCTCCGTGTCGGAAATGACGCTGACTTTGAGCGCCGGGGCGTGATCCGGGGAGTTGATGCGCAGCGCGATTCGCCGCCGACCGTTCTGGATGGAATCCGCGCTCACCCGCACGTCGGCGCCCGCCAGCGCGACCACCGGGGCGGGCGCTTTCAGGCCGGGCCGGCGGAAGTGCGGGAAGAAATCCGTCACGTCGGCGCGGGGCGAGCCGGGCGCGAAAAACTGCGCGGTCCATTCATCGGGCGCGGCGTCGCTGCTCATCCAGAACGCCTTGCCCGCGTCGAGGTCCAGACCGTAGGTGAGGCAATTGAAATCGGGCTTGCTGGCGCTGGCGCTGTTCGTGGCCAGACCGATCACGACGAGCGCGAGCCCCGCCGCGCCGGCAAACGCCGGTACCCACCAGCGCCGGACGCGGGCGATCAATTCCAGTTGCGGAATCAGCAGCCCGCCCAGCAGCACCACCATCAACACCAACCCCGGGCTGCTCATGATCAGCACCGACGAGAGCATGTAGCGGTACGCCGGCACGAGCAGGAAAATCGCCGGCAACGCCAACGCCGTCAGCCCCGTCACCGTGCTCGCGGCGACAGATTTTTCGCGAGGAAGGGCGATCAGGATCAGCAGTTGCAGCGCCCCGAAAAACGCCGGCCAGGTGGCGAAGTAGCTGCCACCCGGCAACCCGGTTTGCAGCAACCATAACAACGCGCCCCACCAAATCAGCGCGCCGCCCGCCAAGTTCAACATGCTGATGCGCCGGCTGATCAGATTGAACAGCGCGCAAAAAATCCCCAGTGCGGCCAACGCGAAAGCCAGCCCGTAAAGATCGTTGTGATAGAGCGGGCGCAGGTCGCGCAAATCCCTCATCCCGGAGCGATGAAACGCCAGCAGATCGCCGGGGCCGAAGACCACCGCCAGCAACAGCAGCGTGCCCAAGCTCGCGGCCAGCGCGCCGCCGAGAAACGCCGCCGCCCCGCCAAGCAAACCCAGCAGGCTCATTCGCTTCCGAAACAATCCCACGAGCAACGTCAGCAGAAGCAATGCGCCGACCGCGAGGGCCAGCGGGGCGCTCCAGCTTTTCGGATAATGCACCAACTGCGACCCAAGCGTATTAAAATAGACGGCGTCCGGCGCGGTGACGTTTTGCAGTGGCAGATTCCCAAAGTGGCGGGCCAGTCCCAGCGCGTAATTGCCGTGATGCTGCAAGCTGGCCAGACTGAGATTTTCCGGACGATCGTTGCGCGTGTGATACCAGGCGAAGTCGTTGATGAACGCGACATGGAAGCCTTGTTGGCCGTGCTTCTTTAGCCAGGAGAAATCCCCATTGAACGGCATTCGCTCGTAGATGCTGCTCGCCAGCGAACTGGCGAACGCGCCCACCCGGGCCCGCGCCAGTTCGGCGATGAGCCAGCCGTTGGAGGCACTGGTTTCAAACATCAGCGCGCCGCCGCTCGTGCCGCGCGACTCCAGGCCCAGCAACACGCCGATTTCTCCGGCCCACGGATGCGCGGCGAAGGCCTTCGCGCCGAGCAACCCGCCTTCCTCGGCATCGGTGAACACGAAGACCACGTCGTTGCTCAACGGCGGCCCGGCCCGGAGCGCGCGGGCGGTTTCGAGTAGCGCCGCCACCGCCGCGCCGTCGTCCGCCGCGCCGGGACCGTAGCGCACGGAATCGTAATGGCCGGTCAGCGCAAAGGCCCGCGTGTTGGCCCGGCCGGGCAGGCGTGCCAGCACGTTGTGGATTTCCGCTGCGTTGCGCCCTTCCGCGGATCGGACTGTCACGATCTCGGCGGGGATGTTGAGTTGCTGAAGTTGCTCCAGCACGTATGTCCGGGCGGCGGCGCTCGCCGCGGTGCCGGCAGGGCGCGGCGTTTGCGCGATGACTTGAACATGGCGGAACGCGCGCGCGGCGGAAAACTCCGTGGCCGGGGCCGAGGCGGGCCAGGGTCGCGGCGGTGATGCAAGCGCCAACGCCAGCCCAACGGCGGCCGCCAGCAGCACCGCGACCAGCAGCGCAAGCCGGCTTTCGGTGGGGGCGGGAAACAGCTTCATCGTATGCCGCGCCACTGTGCGGGCAGGGCGCGGTGGGGTCAAGCCGGCGAGCCAGATCGAAGGAGTGGCAGCTTCACTCAGTTCTACTCCAAAGCGATCGCCCGGCTCAACGCGCTGAAAATAAATAATAAATGAAAATATTCTTGGACAAGAATAAGTATTTGCCCTATAGACACGGTTGTCTTGCAACGTTTGTTAATTTCACAAAGCCTGTTTCAAGTATGAAAACTTGGCTGTGCCTGTGCCTCTGCTCCACATTTATGTTCCCGGCGGCAGCTCAAGTTGGAGGGATCGGTTCCCCGCCGACGGAACGTTCAGCGGATTATACCGTTGTTTCGCGCGGCCCCAACCAAAGGGTTTGGAGTCGCGTTTCGTGGATGACCAACGCGCTCGGCGAAGCGGCCGCGCAAACCAACTCCTTCACCGAACTGGAAACCGGGATGCACTTTCTGCGGAACGGGCAGTGGATGGAGTCCGAAGCGAAGATCGAACTACTGGCGGATGGTGCCGCCGCCACGAACGGCCCTCACACTGTTTTCTTCGCGGCCAATCTGAACACCATCGGTGCCGTGGATCTCACCCCCCCGGATGGCCAGCGATTGCGCAGCCGAGTCTATGGCCTGGCGTATTTCGACTCCGGCAACGGCAAGGCCGTATTGCTTGGAGAAACCCAGGATTCGCTCGGGGTGCTGTTTGGCGACAACGAAGTGCTTTACACCAACGCTTTTGAGGGGATCGAGGTTGACGTCCAGTACGTCAATAAGAAAAGCGGGCTAGAACAAAACATCGTGGTCCGGGCGCAGTTGCCGCTGCCGTCTGAATACGGGTTGGCTCCCGCCACCACCCGGCTGCAAGTGTTGACCGAGTTTTACGATCCGCCGGTGCCGGTCAAAACGACCAGTGTTCTGGCTGACAGACGAAGCGACGAAACTCTGGATTTCGGCGCGATGACGATGGGCCATGGCCGGGCGTTTTCGGTTGGGGCCGCCGGGGCCGCCGAAGTTTCCGTGCCGGTGACCAAGCAGTGGGGTATGGCGGCCGGCCGGACTTTCCTGGTGGAGGAAGTTCCCTACGACCTGGTGGAGGAGCAAATCAAAATCTTGGAGCGAAATAAACAAGGGGCTTCGTTGATTCCGCGCCGTCGCGGGGAAGGAACAAATGTGATCGCGGCGTTGGCGCGCGTGCTGCCGCAGCAGGCGACGACCGTGCGCGGCGGCAAGATGCGGCTGGCGCAACTGGAAACACCCCGGCGGCCGGGCTTGGTCTTGGACTACACCCTCCTGAGCAGTGCGACGAACTTCACATTCCAAGGCGACACGACTTTTTACGTGAGCGGGTTGGTCAACCTGACTGGTACTACCACCATCGAGGGCAATACCGTGGTGAAATTCACGAATTCCAGCAGCGCGAAAGTGTCTGTGGGTGGTGCGGGGTTGGTTTGCCAGACCGGGCCGTATTGTCCGGCGGTTTTCACGAGCAAGGATGACAACACGCTGGGGGAAACGATTCCCGGCAGCACGAACAGCCCGGCCTATACGATGGGCGAGACTTTCCTGGAAGTGACCGCCGGCACGAACACGCTCCAGTCCCTGCGCTTCAGTTACGCCGGAGTGGCGTTGGCGCAAATCTACGGCCCCCGGTCGGTGTGGCACTGTCAGTTTCTGCACTGCGGCGTGGCGATGAAGGCCGACCCGATGGCGTCCTCGGGAATTCAAGAGTTGCACAACGTGCTGTTGGCCCAATGCAGCCTGGGCCTGATGCCCGCCAGCGGGACGGTGGTTTCGGTGCAGGGCGAACAGGTGACCGCCGACCAAATCGGACAATGGTGGGTTGGCGGCGGCAGCCCGGTCAACACGCTGACCAACAGTCTCCTGACGGCCATCGGGAACTTGGGGGCCTCATTGGCGTTAGTCAACTCACACCAATTCGGCAGCGCCTCGGGGGTGTTCACCAACGCCGGGGCGGGGAGCTACTACCTCGTGGGCGGCAGCACCAACCGCAACGCGGGCACGACTAATATCAACACCGCGTTGGCGAAAGCCTTGCAGGAAAAGACGACCTACCCACCGCTGCTCCGGACCAACAAAGAAACCACGGATGTTACGCTGGCACGCCGCCCAATCCGCGATACCGACACCCCGGACCTGGGCTACCATTATGATCCCATTGACTATCTGACCGACATCTACACCGTGACCAACGCCACATTGACCGTCACGAACGGCGCGGCCATCGCCTGCTACAACGAGACGGGTATTTGGCTTCAGGACAACAGCGCCATTGTCTCCATCGGCACGCCCCTGGCACCGAATTGGTTCGTCCGGTACCAATCGGTGCAGGAACAGTCCGTGGCCTTGGGCAGTACGAGCCCCGCTTCGGGGGTCAGTGTGAACCCGGCCCACTACGGCAGCGTGGGACCGAACGGCACGTACCGCTTCACCAAGTTCGCCTGCCCTGCCAAGGGCGGAAGCCACCTCTATTATTACCTAACTGCTTTTGCTTATGACACCTTGCAGGTCCAAGACTGCGAATTCTGGAGCGGGGCGAACACTTTTGGTGCCGGCAGCTTGGCCGTGCTAAGGAATAACCTCTTTGATCGGTCAACCATTGAGGCTCAGGGCGGAACTTCATCCTCATTATCGTTGTCCAATAATCTGATGCGGGGCGTCTCGATGCTGCGCTTCACTCCAAGCGGTTCCAATGTGTGGTATGCCTTCAACAACGCTTTCGATGCTTCCACGCCCTGGACCGGAAGGTCGAAGCTGACCAACGGTTACAACGCCTACATCAATTGCACCGCCCTGTTGAGTAACAGCGTGGGTGGGGATATCGTCCTGACCAATTTCAGCTACGCCAGTGGGCCGTTGGGCAACTACTATCAGGCCTCCACCAATTTGTTTAACGCAAGCAATCAGCCGGCGGATTTGGCAGGCCTCTACCACTACACCACGCAAACAAACCAGGTGAAGGAAACCAATTCCACCGTGGACATCGGCTATCATTACGTGGCGGTGAGTACCAACGGCAATCCGCTTGCCAGCTATTGGACCACCCAACCCGATTATCTGGCCGATACCAATGGGGCGTTGGGAACCTAGTTGATGCAGAATTTCGGCCATTTGGGTGTGGACTCCGGTGACGACCCCGACGGGGATTGGATCACCAACTTGCAGGAATACCAAGCGGGGTCGAACCCCGTGGACACGATGGTGGTGGCGTGGGGCGACAACGCAGACGGGCAGTGCAACGTGTCGAATAACCTGCGCAACGTCGCCTTCTTGGCGGGCGGCTTGGCTCACTCGGTTGTATTGCAGAGTAACGGGATGGTTGGGGCGTGGGGAAACAATGGCGACGGCCAAACCGCCGTACCAAGCGGATTGACCAACGCGTTTGCGCTCGCTGCTGGACCTTACCACAGTCTGGCGTTGCGCAGCGACGGCTTCATCGCCGCATGGGGGGCGTACTGGCATGGGGCCTCGAATTCCGTTTACGTTCCAGCAGGGTTAAGCAACGTTATTGCCATTGCGGCCGGTGCGGACCACGATCTCGCCTTGAAGGCGGACGGCACAGTCGCTGCTTGGGGTTATTACTACGACGCACCCTTCACCGAGGTGCCAACGACGCTGACATCTGTGCGAGCGGTTGCGGCAGGGTACGGGCACTCCGTTGCACTGTTAAGCAACGGCACCGTGGTGGCGTGGGGTATCCCGGCCTATGGTGTGACCGATGTGCCGGTTGGCTTGAGCAACGCAATTGCAATTGCTATGGGTGCATATCATGTCCTAGCGTTGAAAACGAACGGGACGGTGGTCGCATGGGGCGCTGGTCAGACGAGTGACGGTTACTCGTGGAACAAGGGCCAATCCATTGTGCCCACCGGACTGTCGAATGTGGTTGCCATTGCCGCAGGCGGTTATGACAGCCTGGCACTGCGTAACGATGGTACTGTGGTAGCCTGGGGTGATAACTCCCTCGGCCAAACCAATGTGCTCACCGGCCTTAGCAATGTCGTGGCAATAGGCTCCGGCGCGAACCACGAATTGGCGCTGCGCGGAGGCCGTTTGACGCCGTTCATCACGCAGCAGCCGGCCGATCAGCTCGCGCCT
>CAIKLQ010000021.1 GCA_903828255.1 uncultured Verrucomicrobiota bacterium | reverse complement strand
TGATGCAGCCCGCCGATGAAGTAATTGCTCTGCGCCCATTGCCGGGCCGTGGCAAACGCCTCCCGCGGATCCTCCGGGCGCTCCCGCGCCGTCAGGTCGGCCACCGATACCTGGAGGCCCTTGAGGGTTTCAATCGAGCAATTTTCCCGGGCGACCCGGGAAATCTTTTTGGCAGTTTTAGGTTTGGGCTTGGTCACGACAGCCCTCGGCAGAACAGTTTGGCACCCCAGCGTCAAGCCCAAACCCCGGGCGGGCCACCGCGCTACAATCGAGTCCATCATGGCAGCAGCTGGAGACGTAGTTGCGTCCCAACCTGGTCCCACTGCTGCGCCTTCGGCATGAGCACTTGCAGCAACTCAGGAGGCGGTTGATGCCCAAGTCGGGGACGACGACGGTTTGGCCGGGCTCCCGGTGCCGGGGATTCTTTGCAGGCTGTGACGGAGGATTGGCAGTGGCATCGGGATTCCAGCTCGCTGCCTCCTTTGGCGGCCGACTGCGATCCCCGGTTTCGCCACTTCGGCCCGCGTGGCGAGATTGTGCTACACAACCGCATTTTTCAATTGACAGTAACACTGACACAGGTGACAGTGTTCCCGTGAAGACGGAATACACGCTCGAAGAATTGGCCAAAGACGTTCAGGACTGGTGTCAATCAAATGGAATTCAACCCGCCAACGGGCAGGTCGCTGAAGCGGTGTCCGAGCGCACCATCCGGTATTATCGAACGCTTGGCCTGCTTAGTGCCGCACCTGGTGCGTATCTCCGCACATTTACTGAGCACCACCGACTCCAGTTGCTCGCCATCCGCATCTACCAGGCCCAAGGCTTCCCCCTCCGCCGCATCCATGAGCACCTTTATGGCAAGAGTGAGACGGAACTGCGCGAGTTTGTCCGCAAGGCGGGACGGCAATTGGAGCAAACGGACACGCCCTTTGAAGCGTTGGCGCCCACCGAGCATTGGGGCGTGGTGCCACTCACTGATGATTTGCTGATCGTGTCGCGGCAGGGCCGGTCCCTGCCGACGCACCTCATTCGCCGCTTGCAAGCCACGCTCGCCGAGGCCGGATGGCCCGGCGGCTCCGAAACCAAACGCAACTGAAAGAAAACAAATGACACCAAGCCAAATCCGGTTCGGGTTGATGCCCGTCCTTGAAGCCGCGCTGGAACTCCCGCGCACCGTGCTCCCGCTGAAATCCGTTCGCTACCATTTTGTGGTCCGGGGCGGGATGGCCGAAGTGGAGTTGACGCAGGTTTACTGCCAGGAGAATTCCCAGCCGCTCGATTGTGAATACCTTTTCCCATTGCCCGCCGATGGGGCCGTCTATCGCTGCGAAGCCATCATCAATGGACGTGTCATCCGCGCCCGCATCGAGGAACGCGAAGCGGCCCGGAAAATCGTCGCGGAGAAGAAGGCCGAAGGCCGCCGCACGGCGCTGGTCGAATCCGAGCGCGACAATCTGTTCACGCTGAGCCTGGGCAACCTTCAACCGCAGGATCTGGTGGAGGTGCGGCTGGCCTATCTGCAGCCGCTGCGTCGCCTGGCCGGCCAGGTGACCCTAGAGCTCCCGCTCTGTCCCGGGGTCCGCTATATCCCGGGCAAGACGTTGCTCCGTTCCAACCGCGGCTCCGGCGTCGCCGACGACACGGATCAAGTTTCCGACGCGTCCCGCATCACCCCGCCGCGCCTGGATGCGGAACATCCCGACGCGGCTTTCATCGAACTGGACGGCCAGGTTGAAGCTGAGTTCCTCGACGGCGACCTCAGTTCTCCCTCGCACCAACTGACCGCCACAAGAAACGGCGCCATGCTCCACCTGACCTTGGCCCAAGGGGGCGGGGTGCCGGATCGCGACCTCGCCCTGCGATGGAAAGAACGTGAGACGGCCCAGACCGCCTTGCGCGGCTGGACTTCCCACGACAACGGCAACGACTACGCCCTGCTCGAACTCCGCGCTCCGACCAGCGTGGAGTCCACCGATGCCGTTGCGCAGGACGTCTATTTCCTGGTGGACCGCTCCGGGAGCATGGAGGGCGAAAAGTGGCGGAAAGCCACCGAGGCATTGCACGGATGTATCGGGGCGTTAGGCGCGAGGGACCGGGTGCTGGTGACACTTTTTGAATCCACCTTCCGCGATTTCGATGCCGAACCGACCTCACCCGCGGCTTTGATGGCGGACGTTCGTTTTCGTCAACTCGCTTCCGTGGGCACCGCGGGCGGCACGGAGATGGAGCCGGCGCTCCGTCATGTGCTGAAACAGGTGGAACGGTTTTCCAAAGATCGCCCCGCGGTTCTGGTCCTCATCACCGACGCGGAAATCGGGAACGAACGGGAAATCGTCACGCTAATGCGCCAGCACCCGTCCTTGCCGGTCCATTGTTTTGGCATTGATACGACGTTGAACGATTCGTTGTTGCTGGAACTCGTGCGCCAGCAGGGCGGAACCTTCGTTGCGTTGCAACCTACGGAAGACGTTGCCGCCATTGTCAGCCAGTTGGGGCGCACCCTTCGCCAGCCCGTGCTCGTGAATCTCCAGACGCCCGCCGGCTGGGAATTAGCCGCTGGCGCCATCCCGAACCTGTATGCCGGGCAGATCCACCTCGTCAGCGTTCGCGCAAAGCAAGGCGCAGGGGCGAACGCCTTCACGGTGGAGGCGCGTGACCATCGGAACAACCCGGTGAGCTTGGAATTCAAACTGACGGCAGTGCCGGAATCCGGACCGCGTTTGCGCTGGTGCAAGGAGCGGTTGATTACCTTTGTGACCCAAGACGACAAATCGGCGGCCATCACTCTTTCTAAGGAAGCCAATCTGCTTTGTCCGCTCACGGCCTTCGTGGCCTGGGACGAACAGGAGAAAGTTGCGGTGGCCAACCATCAGCTGGTGCAACCAGCCCTGATGCCGGCTTGGATGCTCGGGTCTGCGCCCATGGCTCCGATGGCGGGTGGACTATTTCGTCATGTGCCCATAGCCCTAAGTTGTCCACTCCCTTCAGCTCTCCGTGAGGATCCCATCGACCAGTTCTCGGTCGAGAGTGATCACAGGGTGACGGAGGAGTTAACCGGCGGCGAGAAACGGGCCAGCTTACAAAAACGCATCCGCGAATTCATGACAGCGCTCAAGGACGCAATTGGCGGCGAGCAGTGTGCCAATTCACTCCGGGAACTTCACCACTGGGTATCGCAGGATGCGGGTCAGATCGACATTGATTTGGTTGCCCGGCTGCTGGACGGATGCGAGCGAAGGCGCGAAGAATGGCACCGCTACGAGCAACACCTGCGCATCATCACCTCGATGCTGGCCGAGGAGCTGGAGCAAGCCGCGGCGGTGTTGCGCACGGTTCGGGAGCCGCAGCCGGGTTCGCGACCGAGCCTAACACGATTACAAGAGGCCCTCTCGCAAAGTTCCGCGGGGAGTGTCCGGGAGAAGGTGAGCGACCTCGTTAACAAAATGACCCGCCTTGAAACTGAGATTCGCGAACGAATCAAAGATTTCCTCTGCCAGCATGCAGTGCCGCCATCTCCGCAGGGGCCTAACCCGCTTATTTCATAGTCCGGCTTGAAAGCAGTTTTTACGGGCATGTTCGGACGGTGGTTTCACAGGCGACAACTCGCTCCACGCACCCCAACCGGCTTCCAGCGGTGGGCCCAGAGGATATTATTTGGCGCGACGCAGGCTCGCTCCGTCTTTCACGGAGAGAAAACCTCCGCCGGCGCGCGGCAGTTGGGGGGGGGGGGCCGCTGGCTGTGGCGAAACAGTCCATCCGCCCGCTGCAAGCTCAGCGCCAACGGCACTTGACGAAGAGCGGTCCGATTCCGACCCTCGCCTCCAATTCTAACTGCGTGTGCAGCAACGGTTTAGGAGGATGAGCCAACGCAACTGTGTCTGAAAGTGTGTCTAGCGTGGCTACTGGCCTATTACTCGGCCACTACTTGCCACTACTGATGCACTGCTCGTTAACGGCGGGGTTTGGAACGTGGCATTCTTGCGCTCATGAAAGAAATCATGAACGCACGCTTCCG
>CAIKLQ010000020.1 GCA_903828255.1 uncultured Verrucomicrobiota bacterium | reverse complement strand
TCAAAACCGAGAGCCGCTGAAAAAAGCCTTTGACACCTTGAAACCATTGAATCAATCTATCCGCATCCGTTGATAACAACGGTCTCATGCAGAGTGGCAGAGGGACTGGCCCGATGAAGCCACGGCAACCGGTTGAAGTTTCGATTTCAATGCAGGTGCCAATTCCAGCCTCGGCCGGTGCCGGGGGAAAATGAGAAGCGAGCCTGAATTTTATCAGCCCCTTCTCATCCGTGAGACGGGGCTTTTTGTTTGCCCCACGTAGAACCGGCGGCACGCCGGTGTTAAACTGAGAAAGAAGAAATGCCGGAGCCAGGCACGCCGCCTGTCCCACAAGAAATTTATGGAAAAACACGAAGGATTCATGAAGGCGCTCAAGTGCCGCGAGTGCGGCCGCGAGTATCCGCTCAGCGCCACCCACGTTTGCGAATTTGACTTCGGCCCGCTCGAAGTCGCGTATGACTACGACCGCATTAAGAAATCCATGACCAAGGCGGCCATCGCCTCGCGCCCGGAGTCCATGTGGCGCTACCGCGAATTGCTGCCCGTGGCGCATCATCCCACCGTGGGCCTGCAAGTGGGTTTCACCCCGCTCGTCAAAGCCGACCGGCTCGCGAAGCAACTCGGCATCCGCGAACTCTGGATCAAGAACGACGCCGTGAACTACCCCACCCTCTCCTTCAAGGATCGCGTGGTGAGCGTCGCGTTGAGTCGTTCGCGCGAATTGGGTTTCGACACGGTCGCCTGCGCCTCGACCGGCAACCTCGCCAATTCCGTCGCCGCCAATGCGGCGTCTGCCGGCCTGAAGTCGTACGTGTTCGTTCCGGCCGATTTGGAGCAGGGCAAGATCATCAACTCGCTGGTCTATGGCGCGAACGTGATCACCATCAAGGGCCACTACGACGAAGTGAACCGCCTCTGCGCCGAGATCGCGGGCAAGTTTGGCTGGGCCTTCGTGAACGTGAACATGCGCCCGTATTACGCCGAAGGCTCGAAGAGCATGGCCTATGAAATCGCCGAGCAATCCGGCTGGCGCATCCCGCAACACACCGTCGTCCCGATGGCCTCCGGCTCGTTGCTCACGAAAATTCAGAAAGGCTACCAGGAATTGGCCAAGCTCGGGCTGGTGGCCGAAACCAGCTACGCCGTGCATGGCGCCCAAGCCACCGGTTGCTCGCCGATCTCCGTCGCACAAAAGGCCGGGCTGGATTTCTTCAAGCCCGTCAAGCCGAACACGATCGCGAAGTCGCTCGCCATCGGCACGCCCGCCGACGGCTTTTACGCCTTGCGCGTGATGAAGGAAACCGACGGCGCCGCCGACGATGTGACGGACGACGAAATCCGCGATGCGATCAAGTTGCTCGCCGAGACGGAAGGTATTTTTGCCGAAACCGCCGGCGGCGTAACGGTCGGCGTGGCCAAGAAACTCATTGCCTTGGGAAAAATTCCGGCGAATCATTCCGCTGTGCTCTGTATCACCGGCAACGGCCTCAAAACGCTCGATGCGGTGGCCGGGCACGTCGGCAAGCCCCGCGAAATCAAGCCCAGCCTGCGCGAATTTGAAGCGATGCTGGCAAACGAAGAGAAAGTCACCGCTTAATTTTATGCCAAACAAAGTCCGCATCCCCACCCCACTCCGCAAACTAACCAACAACGAAGAACTCGTCGAGGTCAACGCCGCCACCGTCGGCGCGGCGATCGCTGAATTGCAAACCCGCTACCCCGGGATTCAGGAACGCCTCCTAGATGAAAAAGGCGAAGTCCGTCGCTTCGTGAACGTGTATGTGAATGAAGAAGACATCCGCTTCCTGCAGAATCAAGCCACCCCGCTAAAGGACGGCGACGAAATCAGCATCATCCCAGCCATCGCCGGCGGCTAGGCCCGTTCCTCATTTTACGTTTTTATCACTCATTTCCCCACCATGTCCACCAAACTTAAAGCCGCCAAGCCACCCACCACTCAGAGCATGCCGCAACAAACCCGGCTCTGGCTGATGTATCCCCCAAAACTCATCAAGCAGCCCTTCATCTGGAAACTCGGCCACAAATTCAAGCTCGTGACGAACATCCGCCAAGCCAGCGTCACCGACGAGATTGGCATCGTCTGCCTCGAACTAGATGGCCCGCGCTCTGAAGTCAAAGCCGCGATCAAGTGGCTCGTGAAGAGCGGCGTCAGCGTCGAACCCGTCGAGATCAGCGTGGTGGAAAGCTAATTATCCCCTGCCGCCGCGCACGCGGAGTTTGACCGGGCGCGCTTTTTTTCCCAAACTGGCCGCATGGCAAACAGCTTCGGGCAATTGTTTCGCATCACCACCTGGGGCGAATCCCACGGGGGCGGCGTGGGCGTGGTTGTGGACGGTTGCCCGCCCCGGCTCAAATTGACCGAGGCGGACATTCAGCCGGACCTCGACCGCCGGCGCCCCGGCCAATCCCGCATCGTCACCCCGCGCAAGGAAGCCGACCGCGTAGAAATTCTCTCCGGCACCTTCGAGGGCCGCACGCTCGGCACGCCGATCAGCCTGTGGGTTCGGAACGAAGACGCCCGCCCCGAGGCATACTCGGAAATGAAATCCAAGTTTCGCCCGTCCCATGCGGATTACACCTATTTCGCGAAGTTCGGCATCCGTGCGTGGCCCGGCGGCGGGCGGAGCAGCGCGCGGGAAACCATCGGCCGCGTGGCGGCAGGGGCCATCGCCAAGAAAATTCTCCGGGAAAAATTCGCCGTGGAAGTTCTCGCCTACGTCAAGCAAGTGCAACGCATCATCGCCGAGGTTGATCCCGACAAGGTTTGTTTCAAAGACATCGAGTCGAACATCGTCCGCTGCCCGGACCAACCGGCGGCGGCGAAGATGATCCGGCTGATCGAAAAGATGCGGCGCGTTGGCGACACCGTCGGCGGCATTGTGGAAGGCCTTGCCCGCGGCGTGCCCGCAGGCTGGGGCGCACCGGTGTTTGACCGGCTGGAAGCGGACCTTGGCAAGGCCATGCTGAGCCTGCCAGCCTCCAAGGGCTTTGAAATTGGCTCCGGCTTCGGCGGCATTGCGATGACCGGCACGCAGCACAACGACCAATTTCGCGCCCGCGGCGGAAAAGTTTTTACGACCACGAACTACTCCGGCGGAATCCAGGGCGGCATCTCGAACGGCCAACCGATTTTCTTCCGCGTGGCGTTCAAGCCCGTGGCCACCGTCATGCGCGAACAGGACACGGTGGACGAGCAACTTGCCAACACGACCCTCACCGGCCGGGGCCGCCACGATCCATGTGTGCTCCCGCGCGCGGTCCCGCTGGTGGAAGCCATGACCGCGCTGGTGCTCGTGGACCACGCGCTGCGGCACAAGGCGCAGTGTGGATGAGGGAAAGCACCCGGCTCCTGTTTGCCCTGCTCCCCGCCTATAAACGACTTGTCGCGGTCCAGGCCCCGAAAACCGGTCACTGACTCCAGCTCACCAGATTGGCGTCCAGGTAAAAGGCCGACACCGTCACGTTAGTCGCGGCGGCATCTAACGCGCCATCCAGACTGTCCCCTAGGAGGTCCTGTGCGCGGGCTGTCGCCGCCTCGGCCTTCCCTAATCCGTCCCCCGATGTCCCACGGTATTTGGATACCGTGGCAGCCGTACCTTTGCTACCGCGGGTTGCGGGCGGCTGCGAGGGTGCTGCCGCGGGTGATAACATGCTCACTTCCCGACGGATATGTTTGGATTGTCGGCGTCGGCCTTACTGACAAAAGGGGTTCATTGAGCGCGCGGCGCAAGCCCAAGTGGCAGTTTGCCGGAAGGCGGGATTTCGCCCCGCAATAATCGCGCGCCTTGTCCAGTCAGCTTGAGGTAGAAGTCGGAAGGCAACCCTTCGTAGGTGACAAATTGATCCTTGTCACTGACCGGAACGTCGGTCGTGCATTTGAAAATCGCCGTGCCCTCGTCCACTTCGTCAAACATGGCCACATAGATCATCTCCGCACCCGCTTGCTTCGCCGCCACAAACTGCGCCCAAAGGAATTCGCCCTTGAGCCGAGGGACGCGGTTGAACGACTTGCCCTTCATGTTGAACC
Organism: uncultured Verrucomicrobiota bacterium; assembly: GCA_903828255.1. Lineage (GTDB taxonomy): Bacteria > Verrucomicrobiota > Verrucomicrobiia > Limisphaerales > JADLHS01 > CAIKLQ01. The sequence continues at coordinate 9,227 of CAIKLQ010000020.1, read as the reverse complement.
AACTAAACCCTGGAAAGACGACGGGGAGATAATCGAGTCCCCGCGCGCGACACCAAGCGAGATCCGGTTTCACCTCCTTCGCCCCATGCAGTTGTGCCTCCGCCGGGGTGTGATACCGACCCACCGTCCAGGGACTGACGATATCCGCGAGCTTCAGGACTTCATGCAAGGCGGGATCAGCGACACTGTCACGATTCAATTCGCGCCAACCATTCGGCACCCCGAGCAGGACCGTGCAGCCATCCTGTTTCAAAAACTCGACGAGCTGGCGGCATTCGGCGATTGTGTATCTGCGGTCCTTGTTGAACCCCACCCCCCAGACGGCTACCACCGGTTTGCCGCAATGCCGCAGATACGCCGGATCTTGCGTGATGTGCATCTGGGTGCGCAATGCCCGCCAGTCATCACAGACCTCTGAAACCCGGTTTTCACTCAGCCCGCTCAAGTCATACATGACAGCATAGGCGCGGCCAAAGCGGTTCGCCCCAGCGCGGCAGTGATCGAGCACCACGTTGTTGTGCCGCAAATTGGCGGCATCACGGAGCGGAGCGATGAACCGCTGGACGAACACCCCATCAATACCGTAATCACGCAGCCACTGAAAATGGCGCAGCACGGTCGCCTGCTTGAACGCACTAAAAACTTCCGCGCGGCTTCCGTCGCGGTGGCGAAACTCCGTGGGGAAACGCTCCTCTGGCGCAAGTTCGGAAACGTCCGGCCAGAGGTCGATCTTCGCATTACCAGGTCGGAGCGGTCCCCCGCCTCTCGTCCAATGATGAAAGCCCCGCCCCGCGCCATCGCCCTCGGCATTGAACCAGCCTTGATAACCACACATCACCTTTCCCGTGAGGGAACCTACGTCCACACCCTGAACATTTGTCCCGCGGAACGCCTGCAGGGTTTCCGCGTTTACCGCCGCTAGTTCCGTCGCGGTGGACGCCAACAATCGCAATGCGCAGGTGGCAGCCACAATGAGCAAACAAATCCCTCTTTTCATTGTTTTGCGTCCGTCCAGATGGACTTGAGTTCCTGGCCGCTCAAGCGATCGCATTTGATTGATCCACCCAGAACGCTGTTCATAGCTTCACGAACGTCTTGGTGCGGTACATCCAATACAGTAGCAGCCAGACGACGGCGGCCGCGGCGGACGCCTCGACGAAGCCGGCCCAAGGGGGAATGCGTGGAAGCAGTTTGCCGACAAAGATGTTTCCAATCAGCTTGAAATTGAAGAGTGAAGTGGCGACGTAGGCCGCGAGCGAGTTCATCCCGATCACGGTAAAGCAGAACGCCCACCGCCGATACCCTTGCACGTCAATGATCCAATAGAACAGTGCCAGCATCAGGAAGCCGAAGCCGCCGCTCACCAACACGAACGAACTCGTCCACAGCAGTTTGATGATCGGAAAACCCAGGCTCCACAGCAGCCCCAGCGCGACGCACGCCACGCCAGCACCGGTGAGCGCCAACACTTTGGTCTTTTCAGCACCGGACGACATCAGCAGCCGCCCGGCCAGCGCTCCCAGCAGCACCGAGGAGGCAAATCCCAAGTAACTCAGGAACCACGTATTCGGGCCGGCGTGAAACCGGCCCAGCATCATGCGGTCCACCCAGATGGCCAGATTGCCCTCCCGAGTCAGCACCCCCGCGCCGAGGCCCGGCACCGGGACCAGTTCGAGCAGCGCCCAATACAGCAACAGAAAAACGGCGATGACGATGCCCTGCATCTTGGGCCGCAGCTCCATGACCACCGCGACCGCAATCAGATACCCCGCAGCGATTCCGTGCAGCACGCTGAAACAGGGACGCAGTTTGGCGAGATCCCACTCCAGGAGCCCGCCCTGCAGCATCATCCCGAGGACAAAGAGGATGCCCGCCCGGCGCAGCGCGTGGAGGTAGAGGGTGCGTTTCGCGGCTCCCATCGCCCTGCGTCTTTCGATCGAGAGCGGGATCGAAACGCCAACGATGAACATGAACAGCGGCCAGATCAGGTCCCAGAAGTGCAGCCCCGCCCAACGCACATGCGCGAACTGCGGCCGCAAGGCCTCCAAGAAGGGGCCGCCCACTGCATTGGCAAATCCGTTGAAAATGGCGCCTCCGCCGATGATCAAGAACATGTCGAAACCGCGCAAGGCATCTACGGACATCAGCCGTGAGGCTTGTTTAAGTTTCGCATCTGATTTTTCCACAAATGGTTTCATCAGCCAATCTTCGTAGTGACCTGGCACGCGCGGGATCGTGGGCGGGGGCGGCGTGAAATCTTTCATCCGCGTTTCGGGCAACAACCGTCCCCCGTGGATCTTGCCATTGTCACTGAGGTAAAGATTACCACTTGTGGCTAACTCGCGGCCAGAACATTACCCGCGCCGCGTCGAGTAAAATGACTGCGGCGCCGGGGCAGTAAAGGGAAATTAATTGGGCCAACTGGGGGTTGGCCTCGGGGTTGCCGGTGTTGTCAGGAATCGGAATCAACCCGCCCGGCGCGGTGATGAGCGCGACCATTTCCCGAGCGGCGGGGTCAAAGTCCCTGCTTGGGCTGGCGGTGGATTTGATCGCGTATGGTTTCGGCGGACTCCACAAATGCGTTGCGAATGGAGCTTTGTTCCGCCAAATGACCCTTGTAGTTTCTGTGGCGAATGACAACGAAACGCCTTCAGCCAATTCTCAGATTCTGGATTTACCTATTTGTCGTATCCCCGCTCGCAGCTTGGTCGGGGGCGCCGACAATTCGCGTTGAAACCGAACCAGGCCACCCCAACGTAAGCTTCCTTAGCTGGGACACGGAAGGCGGAGGGCGGGTGAACACAAACCTATTGCAAGCAGGAGCCGGCGTGACCTTGCGCGTCCGGATCGCCGCGCAATGGCGGGCGGGCACCGAATTGCCGACGCGGCTGGAGCCCTCTGGAAGGAAGGGAATCCGCTATCACCTCGCGGTAGCGCCGGACGCTGAACTGATCTGGAATCTGGAGACAAAGAACGGTTCACTTGGCATGAAGCTTTCCGGGCGGGGCAAGGGTTGGCGCGAGGTGGAAGGGGTGGAACTGGTTTTCCCGTTTGATCCCCGCGTCACGCCGACCACCGTCTTACCTCAGACCTGGAACGAGGATGGCAGTTTGCTTTTACCCGCGATCATCAGCGCGCCGGATTTTGGCCAAATGCTACTGGCGGGTAATAGGGGCTCGCACTGGAAGGCCCGGCTGGAGGGAAGTCGCGCCAAGCACACGGTCAATCTGGTAGTGGAGTTGTCGGGCCTGCGCGACAACCAACCGTGCGCTTTGTCGCTGACGCCGGTGCAACTGCCGGCACCGCGGGGGCTGAAAGACAAATCGCTCTGGCTGGCGGCACGCCGTGGCTGGTTCGGCGCGTTGCAATGCAGCGCCAAATGGGGCGACCCCGGCAACCCCTTCAGCGCGCCGGCGGGCATGTTGGCCAACAATGTCATCAGCGACCCGGCGAGTTGCTCGCTTTGGTTCTATGCCGATCAGGCTTTCTGGACACCTGAACTGGCGCCGGGAATTGCCGCAATGCCGTTGGTGCGGCGCACGCTGGATTGGTGGCTCGATCACAAGGTGCTCCCCGACGGCGAAATGATCTGCTACTGGGACAAGGCGCACTTTCTCGACGCCAACTCCGGTCCGCTGATTGCCGCGTGGGATTACGTCGAAGTCACGGGAGATCAGGACTGGTTGGCCCGGCGCATCGAGCAGTTGGAGTTCATCGCGGAATTTCTCGCCCGGCGGGATGTGGATGGCGATGGCTTGGTGGAAGCGACGCAGAGTGGTAACTATGGGACGCTAAAGGAGCCGGCGCGTTCTTGCGCGTGGTGGGACGCTTTGAACTGCGGTCACAAGGACAGTTACAGCAATGCGTTGATTTACCGGGCCTGGCGCTGTCTGGCCGAATTGGAGGCGCGGCTAAAGCGCGCCGAACAAGCGGCCCGCTACCAGCAACTCGCCGACCGGCTCAAAGCCAGTTACTTCAAGACCCTTTTCAATCCGCAGACTGGCTGGCTGGCGTGGTGGAAAAGCGAGGACGGTGAACTGCACGACTACGCGTCGCCGGTCATCAATGGACTGGCCATCGAGTACGGGTTGGTCGAGCCGGCTCAAGGTCGGGAAATTCTCGCGCGGCTGCGGAGGAAAATTCAGGAGGCAGGCTTCACTCGTTTTGATCTGGGCGTGCCCCCGATGCTCGTGCCGGTGCGGCGCGGGGACTATTTGTTGCCGGACGCGGCGGGTTGCCCGAAGCGCGAAGATGGCACCGACACTTTTGGGTATTACATGAATGGCGCGGTGACGGCCGGACAGGTGCTGCATTTTCTTGCGGCGCACTATGTCGTCGGCGACCGCGCCGAGGCTGATAAAATTCTGCGCACTATGTTGGAGCGCCAAGCGCACGGCGGCTTTCAAAACGGGGCCGTCAACGCCTACCCCAAAGGTATTGATTGGACGACTTGGGACGGCCGGCCAGCGGGCTACGAAGGGTATCTGGCGGACAGCTTCCGCTTTTTGCAGGCCGTGCTGTTGCGGGAGCAGACATTTCGCGAGCGACTTTATCGTCCGCTGTCGCCGCGCCGGGAAAAACCGTAAAGGAGGTCGGGGCGCATTTTCGCTGGCGGATTTGGTGAAGGATCCGGGTTTGTCGGCGATTGCGGCAAAGCGTCAGTTATCAAGGTTGGCTGGCAAAGTTGCCAGGGTTTCGCCCCGGCAGCCCTTGGTTGCATCCCCCTTGGGGCGGGTTTTGAGATCAGTTTCCGGCCACCGCCGCCGCTTCAATTCCGCCGCGATGATTTGTTCCGCCAGCGCTTCCGCCGGCGCCGCCTGCTCCGCGCCATAATGCTCCGCCCCAAGGCACCCGGGTTTCCCGAGCTACGGCAACCACTGCGCACGATAGAACCGCAGACTGTTGGTCGTCGGAAGCGAGATCGCGAGTGAGTTGGTGGCAAGGGTGTTGGTTTGCACTCCGGTCCAGTTCACGAAGTTGCTGCTGGACAGAAGGGCGTAGCGTCTTCCGGTTTGCCCCTCCAGCCAAAAGTGGAATGCGTTGCTCAAAACTCCGCCGCCGCGCAGGCTCGGTGGGGCCGCGGCCGGAATCACGAAGAGGGTGATGCTTTGTGCCGGCAGCGTGTGGCTGAGCGTCGGGCCCGTGAAGGCGAGGTCGCTCAGATGTGTGATAGTGTTGGCGGAAGTGAGTTGCCAAATCTGCGCGATGCCGGCGGCAAAAAAATTCGTGAGCGCGAGGGTCACCGGGGCGTTACTCCCGAGTTGCTTGTTAATCGCCATGACTGTCAGGGCGCCGTTGGCGGAGCGGAGCGCCGCGAAGGTGGAAACGGTATCCGGATTCGGACCGGCGACGGACACACTCGTATCGCCAAACGTGGATTTATTGCCGTCGTAATTGCGATACAGTTGCATCGCTTTCAAGGTTGGCGAGTTGTTGGCGGGCGTAGTCCAGCGCGTGGCGAGATCGAGCCCTTCACGTCCGAAGATGCCGAGAATGTCCGCTTGGGCCGTCGCGCCATTGATATGGTCTTCCGCGCCCCAGTTGTATTCCGTGATGCCGGTCTTTGTGCCGGGATAATACAGGGTGACCCAAGCCTTCATGCGCGGGATCAGCTTGATCACGCTGTTGATCCAGGACTGGTCCACATAATTCGGGTCCCAGAGCGCGCGGGTGGAACGGTTGCGTGCCAGTTGAGTGGAAGTGGAAACATCGCTGCCGAATTCATTGTTGCCTTGCGGATAGATGTGGAGCGTGAAGTAGTCGAGCAATCGCAGGCCGGTGTTTGTGGCGCGTTGGCGGGCTTGGTCGAGGAGCCACGGCAGGTAATCCCATCCGCCGTTCGTGCCCCGGTCGGGGAAGAATGCGGGATCCCAATTGTTGTGCGCGCCCGCCCATTGGGAATCGAAGCCGCTGTAAAAATAGCCGGGCCAACCCCATTCCTCCGGGGCAAGCAGAAGGGCGTTCGGGTCAATGGCCTTCACCTTTTCGCCGTAATCAAAAAGCTTGTCGCGAATCTCCTGCATGGTCGTGCCGACGGGATGCACATCGCGGTGCGTCGAGTTCCACAGGGTGTGCTCATTGTCCATGCAGTAATAACGCACGCCGCCGTTGGTTGCGAGGCCCCATTGATTCGTGAGGTGTTGGACCCACGCCTGCTGGAACAGCGAGTTGGTGAGAAAATTGGCGTCGGTGGGATTGTTCGTGATGATTTGTAGAGTGGAGTTTGAACTCACGCCGTTGCCCGCGTCGGGGAACCATTGCCAGTCGCGGTCCGCTTGCGGGCCGTATTTGGCGATGGAGTAACTCGACAGGCGCCCGCGGTTCAGGCCCAACTTCGGCATCCAACCAATCATCGGCACAGTCAGCATGGCTGCGGCGCCACCGTTCTTGCTGGCGGCAACGTGGGTGTCCGACGCTTCGGCGGGTGTGGCCGAGTCTTCCCCGAGGCTTTCAAAATACCAGTCGGCGGCGTGATTGCGCGCATTGATTTGCCAGTTGTAGCGAGTCTCCGCATTGCCGCCGGAGCGATTCAGCGGAGCGTTCAATTCGGCGAGTTGATTGGAGGATGCGAACGCGACGCCGTAAATCAACGGGCTGATCGGGTGCTGATTCAAAGCGGCGTTGACGGTGATGACTACTGCCGCATTGGTGACTGGAGTATTGGGGCCGCCCACCAAAGTGATGTCGTCCACATAAAACGTTGGCGCAAGGCCGGCGTCCTGGACTTGGAGCCAGAAGCCGTCGAAGTCGCTCACGCCCGCCACGCCAAGCGCAGCGAGGGAAACGGCTTCCTGCCGCCACGCGCCTGCCGGCAAGGGCGCAAGCACCACCGCGTTTTGCCAGGCCCTGTTGCGCGTAGCCCTGACTTGCACTACCTGGCCGCCGCTACTGCCGCCGTGCGTCCAGAAGGTGAGATTGGTGAACCCCGAACTGTCCTGCATGGCGTGGTGCAGGTAGAGCGCCTGATAAGACGTGGACGAGACGCTGATGGAACTCAGGCCACCATGAACGGGCGTGGGGTTGGCGAAATTTGTCGTGGCCCAACTCCAGTCCTCCCAGCCGTTTTGCAGCGAGTCAACATAGACTGTCTGATTGGATTGCGCCGGAAGTCGGAGGGTGCAAGCTAGGAACAACACGCAAGCGAATCGCCAACCTGGCGCTGCCGCAGAGAAAACGAAAGGTTTCATCATCGCTCGCAGCTTGCCTCAACCGGCGCGGTTTCGCCATAGCACATTTTTACGACGAACTCGGAAGTGGAGGGACGTCCCATCTGGTGTGGTGCGAAAGGCCGCGGCAGAAACCTGCCATTGCGAACATCACAACCTGTCCAGCGCCGCCGGGGACTGCTAGGTTCAAAGGTTGGGCTCGGTCGGACCAGCTATGCCGTCAAGCAACAGATTGTTGCAGTTGCTTGAAGGGATCGCCGCACGGTTGGGGATGGGCACGGCGGGTTATGTTAACAACCGGCGGTATCGGTGGCGCAAGGGAACGCTGGCGTGAAAGTGCATGAGTGAACCACACCAAGAGCTGCCCCCTTTCCTTTCTGTTTCGTATTCATGGCAGCCCCTCGCTCTGCTGGCTCAACCCGATGCCGGCAGGGACGTATCGGCGACTCGCCACCATGGCCTGCTCCACCTGGCGAAGCAGCATCCGCGCTTGCCTGGCGGAGCGCTGACGGGCGGTGAGAACCAGCGCGGCGAACCTCACTGCACGCCCTCGATAGCCCACCCGCAAGATTTGAGAGACAGCGCCCCATCCCGTCCCGCTCAACTCGGCGATGAACCGCAGCGACAGATGCTGGAGTTGCATCGGCTGGAACCGGTCATGCCGGAAATGCATGCTCAGGCTGCTCGGGAGCGATTGGTTGCAGGTAACGGAGGACTCCGTTTCCAGCCACCAGTTCTCGGTCACGTCGCCGGTCGCCAGCATCTGGCGATACAGCGGCGTGCTGGGGTAAATCCGCAAGATGCGCATGTCATAGTAGGAACACGGAACGTGCTTGAGGTATTCCAGGGTGCTCTCCAGTGCCTCCGGCGTGTCATGCGGCAGGCCGACCATGATGAGGGCGACGGTCTGGATGCCGAGCTGATTCGCGTGATGAACCGCATCCGTGAACGGCTGTTGCAGATTCTGATACTTGCTGACGGCGGCGCAGTTGTTGTCGTCCATGGACTCAACGCCAACCGCCACACCCAGGCAACCGGACGCCGCCATTTCCTCCATCAGCGGGCGGTCGCAAAACTGGTCCACGGTGACCATGGCGACGAAACGCCGCCGCTTCCGGCGCAGCAAGGCGAGCAATTCCGCCGCGTATTTGCGATTCGCGAGAAGATTGTCGTCGGTGAATTGCAGGAACGCGCGCGGGTAAAGCTCAGCCAGTTGGTCAATCTCCTGTTCGAGCACGTCCAACGGCTTGGTGCGGTACGGTCCCATGTACCGCGAGCTCACGCAGAACGAACACCGGCGATTACAGCCCCGGGTGGCGAAAAGCGAAGCGGGCGTGAGATATCGCCGGTTCCCGAAAAACCGATAGTCCACTGGCTTCATCCGCGACGGCGGCGTCGGCGAGCCGTCGTATCGCTCCCGGAGTCTGCCCGCCAGAAGGTCCGCGCAAACTTCCGGCCAGATGGTTTCCGCTTCGCCGGTCACGATCGCGTCCGCATGACGCATGGCCTCCTCGGGGCAGACGGTGACATGAATGCCGCCCAGAATCACGCGCTTCCCGGCGACGCGCAGGGCATCCGCATAGTCGTACACCGCCTTGGCATTTTGGGTCGAAACGGAGAAGCCGAAGGCGTCGCCTTCCAACCGGACTTGATCGGTCTGCTCGTCCACCAACGCCGTCTCAATGGCCTTGGGGGTGACGGCATTCAGGACCGCGAACGGAATAGGAGGTTGCGTGAGGTACGACATGGAATCGAACCGCTGCAACTCCTGCATGATGTTGACGAATACGAGTTTCATAGCTCACTCCACTATTCTCGCACACACTCCCCTGTTTCCCAATCAATTGAATTGCCAGGTATTTGCTTTCTGGGCGCTTCGCGATTTAGCCAAGCAGTCCCGAGTGCAACTTCATGTCACAACTAACGCTAGAACTGAGCGACGCGGGCGGCGCCGCGCGTCCGCCTTGCCAACCGAGGTGACCCACCCACGTTCGCTCCAGTGATTTTGTTCGCATAGTCTCTATCTCGAAGCAAGCTCGGTGATCCGGCATCCAATCAAGG
>CAIKLQ010000019.1 GCA_903828255.1 uncultured Verrucomicrobiota bacterium | reverse complement strand
CGCCGCGTGAAAATTCCGACGCCGCTCGATTCGCCGACAGGCTGACGACAATTCTCCCTCGCCCCTTCAGAAGGGGAGAGGGTCGGGGTGAGGGGATTACCGCACTGCATAGCGGCGATGCGAATTCGGGCAAGATCAAAGGCTGAGACTGCTCTGCTCCAAGTAGCTGACGCGCACGCCGTCTCTCCCCCTCGGCGGGGGAGAGGGAAAAGCAAAGCACGCCGCGTGAAAATTCCGACGCCGCTCGATTCGCCGACAGGCTGACGACAATTCTCCCTCGCCCCTTCAGAAGGGGAGAGGGTCGGGGTGAGGGGATTTCCGCACTGCATAGCGGCGTCGCAAATTCGGGCCGGATCAAATGCTAAGACTGCTCTGCTCCAGATAACTGACCCGCACGCCGTCTCCTAATTTTCGCAGTTCCTGCGAGCACGCATCGAGGCGGTTCACGCTTTCAAACTGGACTTGGAACGAAGCCTCAATCACCTCCGGAGTCTGATCAAAGCGTTTCAGCCCGGCGGCGGTGGCGTGGGATTTTAGCGCGGCCAGAATTTGGGGCAAGCCCGCCTGCGTAGGGGTCGGGCAAGTGATGGTGAGATAGAGGTTGGGCCGTTCCTCCCGGCGGCGCACCCAGTGGCGTCCGGTCAGAATTCCGAGCATGACGAAAAACGCAAGCGTGGTGATGACCGTTTGCTCCGCACCCAATCCCAGCCCCACGGAAATGGCCAGAAACAAATAGCTGAGTTCCTCGGGCTCCTTGATCGCGGCCCGGAAGCGGATGATCGAGAGCGCGCCGACGAGGCCGAGCGAAAGCGCCAGGGACGATTTCACGATGGTGATGATCAGCATCGTGGTGGTGGTTACGAGGAGGAAGTTGCGGGCGAACTGCTCGCGATTGGAAAGCGTGGTGCCGAACTTCACATAAACGCGGCCCAAAATCCACGCGAGCAGTGCCGACAGCAACAAGTTCGCGACGAATAGCGGCAGGGAAATCTGGAGGGCTTGAGTGCTGAAAAGGTCGAGCAGAGTTTGCGATTTGTTCATGGAGTGGGAGCTGGGTGAAAGGTCTGCCCGATCAGGAGCCAAGCCGGGATGCGCCGCGCGTGGCGGTCCGCATCCCGGCGAGGATTGATTTGTGGTTAGTCAGATTGCAGCCCCGCTGATTACGGCCGGACCCGGAAGAAGAGCGGCGTGCCGGTGGCGGGAATTGGCGCGGAAGGATTGGCCGCGCCCACGTCGGCCCAAACGATCGGGCTGGCGAGCGAGCTGGTCTGTTGGAGGGTAAAGCCCGGTCCGTTGCTCCACGCGACGATCACGTTCGCGCCGCTCTTGGCGATGCTGAGCACTGGCGGAGTCGTGCCCGGAGGCGCGACCGGGTTCAGGAAATCCACGAACACGAAGTTGAAGTCGGCATCGCGCAGCTTGACGACCCCTTCGCCGCCACCGCTGGCATCCACATAGCGCGATTCGATGATGAAGGCATTGGAGGGCGTGTTGGTGCCGCCGTATTCGTAGGAGAGGAAGCTGGTGTCCACAAGCGTGGGCTGACTGGCCAGGTAGCCAGCGCTCTGCAAGAGCAAGGCCCCATCGCTGCCCGTCTTGCCGGGAATCGTCACAGCGTAGCGACCGGTCGCCAGACGCGAAACCGAGAAGTTGCCGGCGCCCTTGGCCACCGTGCCGTTGGTGCGGATGTGTCCGCCGATCAGATTGTCGGCATTATAGGGCATATAGAGAAAAGAGAAGCTGGCCCCAGCATCGCTGCCGCCGCCGGTGGCATACACATTCGGATCAGCCTTGCTAGTTTCCAGGTCCCGCACCGCGACGGTCCACCCGGAACCATCAGCCAGAGCGGCATTGTTCGCCTGAGGCCCCCGGGTGCTGTTATTCTCATCGTTGCCGACTGTGAAAAGCATACCGTCATTCTGCGAGTGAACGCCCGGCAGGCTCACAACGGCGAGACCGCCATAAGTGCCCCCAAGGTCCTGCCAGGTGAGCAAGGTGTCCGGATTGTTATACTTGGACTGGCTGCTGAAAATCGGGATGCCACTCAGCGCATTGCCGCTGTTCAAGCCCCAGCCGTCACCGCGTTTCCATTTAGGCAGGCCCGTCACCGCGTTCGGAGCCTCAAAGTAGCCCGCTTTCCAGCCTTGGTCATAGGGGAACCAAGCGACGGAAATCGGAATCGCGCACCGTTGAAGATTACCGAGGTTGCTCGTCGGATCGGTGGCGCCAGTCACGGGTTTGGTGGTGCGAGTGTAAAACTGAGCGCCACGGAAATGGCCGCCGATCATGTCGTATCCTTGAGCGGACGCCACACTATCCATCTGCACATAGGTAGCCGCGTAGAAGTTAGTGGCGGTGTCATTCCATTGCTGCCCATTCTTATGCACCGTGGAGAAGACAAAACCGTAATTGGGCGAGGGCGCCCAGGCCTGCGACGCGGGCACGGTGAGATCGCCGGAAGAATATCGCTCCCGCAGCGGATTGGAGTAATTACCCAGGTTTTGCAAAGCTGCGACCGGGTCGCGCGGATTGAGCAGGAAATCGAACGCGCCGGCTTGATACCGGGCGAAGGAAAAGGCGCCCGGCGTTTGACCGCTGATGCTGGCAATAATGTCGCGCGCTACCCCTCCGAAGCCGCCGCTATTCCAGATGATAGGTTGGCCCGCTGCCTGGCTAGACTGGACGACGTCAGGCGGATAGCCGAGCCCATCAGCCGGGAGGGAGGCCTCGAAGTTGGCGGCGAGCACCTTCTTGTTCGGGAACGAGCCCGGCGCGTTGCTGGCGGCGACGGCAACGCCACCCGCCGACGGCGTGCTGGGGGGCGTGGGCGTCGAACCGTAGTTGTCGTACGTCGCGGTCACCTTATGATCCGGATCATTGATGTCGCCGTTGTGGGCGACGGTGCTAAGTCCGACATAAACCGTCTTGGGGAAGTTCGTTCCGGCATGGGTCACAACCAGCAGTTGCCAGCCGTTGGTGCTGCCAGGATTCGAGGCCCAACCCGCTGGAAAATCCGTGGTGTTCGTGGT
>CAIKLQ010000018.1 GCA_903828255.1 uncultured Verrucomicrobiota bacterium | reverse complement strand
CGTTGCATCGTTGCCCCGGTATAGGCGCCGCGTTCGTGGCCGAACAATTCGCTTTCGAGCAGTTGCTCGGGAATCGCCGCGCAGTTCACCGCGAGGAACATCTTCTCGCTGCGATTGCTGTGCTGATAAATCGCCCGCGCGACGAGTTCCTTGCCCGTCCCGCTTTCGCCGGTAATAAGCGCGGTGACGTCCGATGCGGAAACCTGCCCAATGAGTTTGAACACGCGGCGCATGGATTCGGCCCCGCCCACAAAGCCCAGTTCGTCCCCCTCCGATTCCGGCTGCGGCTGGTAGGAAACCACTTGCCGCATGTCGCGCGCGGCCTTGAACGCGCCCGCGATGATCTCCTTGAGTTTCGCCGGTTCGAGTGGCTTGGTTAGATAGTCGAAAGCGCCCAGCTTCATCGCCTCGATCGTGGTCTGGGTAGTGCCGTAAGCGGTCATCAGGATGACCAACAGCTTCAAATCCATCTGCCGGATCCGGCGGAGCGTCTCCAGCCCGGTGATGCCGCCCATGCGGATGTCCATGAGCACGAGATCGGGCTTGAGCTTGGGAATCAACTGCAAGGCCTCTTCGCCGCTGGACGCGGTCGTCAACTCGATCTCCGGCGAAGCAATGTTGCGCCGGATCGAGTACAGCACGTCCTGATCGTCATCAATTAGAAGCAATTTGTTCATGGGCGAAATAGTAAAACCGGGCAGAGCATAGCGCAGTGTCGGAAAACGGATAGCGGATATTGGGATGACGCCGCGGACCGGAGGCACTGGTCACCGACCTGGAAACGCAGAACCCGCCAGCAGCGATAAAGAAAAAGTTGAGGCGGCATCTGAGAATCCCCGCGGGATTCCAGCCCAAAGCCCAGCTCGTTCCGCGCAACCTGGGGCTGGAGGACACAATCCCGTTGGGATTCAGTTCGCGCGACAAAGCGTTGGCACGATCAGATTCTCTCTTGAACAACCCGTGGCGTGGGCGCATGGTGCTTGCGGCAACCGAAAGTACTGCGGCCTTTTATGAAAGTCTTCATCGTTCCGAAGCTTGTTCCCGTGAAATCACTCGCTCCCAACCTCCCCTCGCCCCCCGTCCGCTTTATCGTCTGGGCCTTGCTCGTAGCCCTGTTGTTGTTGGGGCGCCCGGCCTACGCCGCGCGGCCCTGGCCGGACACCCGTTTTCAGATCGTGCCGTTCGCCGATCAACTACCCGGCTCGCTCACGGAGACGCAGCGGTGGTTTGCGGCCACCTATTTCGTCGGCACGCAGAAGATGCTGCGTTCCCAGATTCGCCAGCTTCGCGCTTACAACCCCAACTTTCTCTGTCTCCACTACCAACTCGCCGTGGGCTGCGGCCCGGCGGAGTTTATCAGCGGTGACGCCTGGGTGTCGGATTGGTCCTTCGTGAACGCGCAGACGAATTGGTTTTTGCTCAATCCCACCAGCGCCCGCGGCCACCAGACCCAGTGGAATTGGGACGTGATGGACCTCCGCTACACCAACGGCCAGCCGGTGACGGGTTTCCCCGCTTACTAGATCGTGATCCGCCAGTCATATCCGGCGCCGACCCGACGAACCTCTCGGGCTTTTACCGCATCCTGGAAGCGCCGTAACGGGTGGTTCAACTCACCGGCATGAGGGAAACCCGCTCGCCCTTGTCGTTGCGGGTGATGCCTTGGGCCCGCGGGTCCAACGTCAGTTGGCCGTCCACCAGGAAAGCATACCGGTGATGCCCGTGCTTGAGGGCAGCGCTACCTAGCCAGGCCTGATCAGGCATTTGCTTCATAGGGTGCGCCAGAGGATCCCACTGGTTGAAATCGCCCACCAAGCTCACGGACTGAGCCTGCGGCGCGTTGCAGATGAAGTTCAGGGTGCGCAAATTCTGCGGCGCACCGTAACGATTGATACTCATAGACAGACTGCGAAAATACTCATCCCAAAATGTTTTGCAGGAGGATCAGCGCGGTGCGGCGGACCTGCTCGGACTGACTTTCCAGCGCCCGGAATTGTTCCGCCCAGCCGGGCTTGGCGTGGTGGCGCTCGCGCCAGAGCGTCTTGAGGACGCGCTCGGTGCGCTCGACTTGCTGCATGACGGACGCCAGAGACTCGCGGCCTTCGGGCAGATCGGAAATCTGCCCCACCATGAACCGACTGATCTGCTTGTTGTCAAACACCGCCTGCAACAACATGACGACCGTCTGCTCGTAGGCGTACCAGCGATGTCGCAACACCTCGCGCAAGAAGCTGTGGCGCACGGCAAAGAATTCGGAGCGCGGTCGCTCGGTGTACTGGCGAATCGCTTGGGCCTCGGCGGGAAACCAGTTGTAGAGCAGCGCAAAGGTGCCGTAGGTATCAATCAGTTGCTTGGAATTGCTGTGGTCCGTGGCAATTTCGCCGACGCACAGGTCCTGTTGCAGTTCCAGGCAGATTTCCGGGAGATCGTGCAACCGGCTGAGGACTTCTTTGCCGGCGGCGCTGCCGTAGTTGAAATCGCCGGGGATCAACCAATACACGTCGTTCTCGCTGCCCTGCTCGAAAGCGTGGCCCAAGCCCGAGTACCACATCTGGCAGGTGTCCACGCACCATGCGTCCAGAATCTTCGAGTGCCGGGCGACGGTTTTCTCCCGGAAATCCAGGAAGCGTTTGTTCCCTTCGTTCGCGTAATGAGTCTTACGATCCATCACCGTGATCGGTGGCGCGTATTTTTTCCGCTCGGCGTGCAAGCGGGCGATCAACTGGTAAAGCTGTTCCAGGTCCGCGTAATCGTCCGGCTGGCGGAAGGGGTAAATCACCACGGGATGAATCTGGCCTGCCGATGTCGCCCCGGTTCTTTCGCCGGCGGACTTGGCTCGGATCACAGCTTTGCTGGCTGCTGAAGATTTCATGGGAGCATCATCCGCCGCGCGAAAGAGATTTCCAAGTTTTTTTCGCGAAGAAGTAGCGCGCCGGGGGCGCATGGAGTTGAATTGGTTCTCCCCCAAACAAACTTCGCCGCAGCGAGCCGGGAACGGCTCGGACTCCGATGGGAGTGGCCCAGGGTGCCCACCAATATCTGGCGAAGTTTTTCCCTTGTTCGCCCCGGATCGTGGTCTATGGTTCTAACTATGAAAATCAGAGGTTCACCCCCGGTGATTGAGGTCTTGTTGCCCGCAGCCAAACCGAGCCCCTGGCTAGCTCATCTTACCCATCCGATGCTCGTCGTCATGATGGCTGCTTGTCTCGCCACGCACCGCAGTCACGCGGCGGGCCTGGTCGTCGCTTGGGGCGACAACAGTCATGCCCAGACAAACGTCCCGCCGGATCGGACGAACTTAACGGCAGTCGCGGGCGGCTCGTTTCACAGCCTGGCACTCGGTGCTGCCGGAGAGGTGATCGGTTGGGGCGAGGCGAGCTCGGGAGAAATCTTTCCGCCGGCGGGCTTGTCAAACGTGACGGAAATCGCCGCCGGGGCCGCCTTCAGTCTGGCCCGGCGAATCAGCGGTGAGGTGCTCGCGTGGGGAAGCCAGGCGTTTGTGCCGGCCGGATTAACAAATGCGGTGGCGATCTCGGCGGCGGCGGATAACGCTCTGGGACTTACTCGCGATGGCGTCGTATTTCCGTGGGGGACTGTGTCCGGCGCGCCCGCAAATGTGACCAACGTGTTGGCCGTGGCAGCCGGTGAAACGCACGACTTGGCGTTGACGGGCGCGGGCACGACCCTCGCTTGGGGCGACAGCACGCTGGGAAAAACCACGGTGCCCCCGACGCTCACCAATGCCCTCGCCTTGGCCGCAGGCCGATTTCACAGCCTAGCGCTGAAGAGCGACGGCACCGTCGTCGCCTGGGGTAACAACACTTACAACCAGTTGGCTGTGCCAGTCGGGCTTTCCAACGTCGTCGCCATCGGGGCCGGCGCTTTGCATAACCTGGCTTTGCGAAGCGACGGGACGGTCGTGGCGTGGGGTGACAACACTTACCGACAGTTGGACGGGCCCGCCAACCTCACGAATGTCTTTGGGATCGCTGCCGGGCGGTATCACAACCTAGTCATCGTTGGCGAGGGCTCGCCCGTGATCACCGTGGGGCCGGTGAGCCGTTACAGCGTGAGCACGGGGCAGGCGAGCTTTCAGGTGATGGCTGCCGGGCGGCCGCCGTTAAGTTACCAATGGCAGTGGGATGGCGCGGATATTGATGGGGCCACGAACGCGATGCTCTTGCTGACCAGCCTGCAACCTTCAGCCGCGGGGCTTTATTCGGTGACCGTCAGCAACGGGCTTGGCGTCGTGACCAGCGCGAACACTGCGTTGCCGCCCGCCTGGCAGCGGCCTTTTATCCTAAGCCAGCCGCAGGATGAAAGCGTGCTCTGCCATGAGCCGGCCGTTTTCATCGTGGCCGCCGGAGGCACGAAGCCGCTGGGCTATCAATGGTGCTTTGAGGGAGTGTCCATCGCGGGAGCGACGAACCCGGTGCTGGTTTTGGATCACGTAACCCTCCCGCAGACTGGCGGATATTCGGTGGTCGTCAGCAATGTTTACAATTCGACGACGAGTCAAGTGGCGACCTTGACGGTGGAGGGAGTGACGCCACTGATCACCAGCCCGTTGGCGGCGGCGGGCAAGCAGGGTGTTCCCTTCAATTACACGATCACCGGGCTGCACGCTCCTACGTCCTTCGGCGCGAGTCCGCTGCCCTTCGGATTGAGCGTGAACTCTGCGACGGGGGAGATTCAAGGCACGCCCGTGGATAGCGGCACCTTCACCGTGACGCTCGGCACCACCAATCTCTGCGCCACGGCCAGCACCAATTTGACCCTTACCCTCACATCTTCCGTGCCCGCGATTACCAGTTCGTTGAGTGTCACCGGGGTGGAACAGGTGGCGTTCACTTATCGAATCACCGCCACGGAATCGCCCAGTTCGTTTGGCGCACAGGGGTTGCCCCAGGGACTCGCCGTGGACCCGCGCACAGGCATTATTTCGGGCCGCCCGCTCTACGCCGGGAATTTCGCCGCCAGCATTTCCGCCAGCAACTTTTGGGGACTTGGGGCGACGAACTTGCATTTCACCTTCTCGAACGCGCCGCTCGCCGACCTGGTCATCGCCAATGTGACCACCAATTACTCGGCGCCTTACCTCTTGGATTTCCAATTCTCGCTAGCCGACAACAGCGATTTCACGCTGAGCCACGGGGTGGTCGTGGACCCGCGGCTCTTGTCTGTGACGGCGATGGAAAACGGCCTGCCAGTCAGCCCGTCCGAGACGGCAGTCATGATCCAACGCGGCAATGCGAAGGTGTTCAAAGCCTACCTCGTGCTGGATTTCACGCAGAGCATCGCCTCCCTTGCCAACGGGGACACGAATAGTGATGGCATCTCCGACGCGGTGGACGCCGAGATAAATGGCGTGCGGTTGTTTGTCAGCGAGCAACACGCCGACTCCCAAATTGGCGTGTACGAATTCCACCGGGAAGACTTCGCGCCCCAACAAGTCGCTTCGCTCACCACGGACAAGGCGCTGCTCGATAATGCCATCGCCGGGATTTGGACCAACTACGTCCAGGACTTTCCCGCCGCATCGCGCTGCTGGGATGCGTTGACGGCGGCGATCGGCGGCTTGGGCGCGGCGAACCGCGACGAACAGCATTTTGTGATTTTCGTCTCCGATGGCCGGGACGAATCCAGCACCAACACGCTCACCAGTGTCATTAACCTGGCCTTGAGCAAGAACGTCCAAGTCTATTGCGTCGGCTTCGGTGCTGAATTGAATTCCGCGCCCTTGCAACAAATCACCGCGCAAACCTCCGGCCGGTATTACGAAGCGACCAACTCAAGCGACCTGGGGAGCGTCATCGGCCAGATCGGCAAGGACCTCAACGGCCAATACGTCCTGCGCTGGGCCACCCTCAAACGCTCCAGCACCGCCTTCATGCCATCTTTCCAAGTGACTTACCAGGGGTTGACCGCCACCTCCCCCACCAACCCCTGGTACATGGACACCAACAATCCCATCGTTGACCCGAGCACTACACCGCCGACCACCAACTACAATAACATCACCAACTACATCATTCCGCCCTACGTGCCCACGCGCTACGCCTCCAACCTGACCGTCGGCTCGCTCCGGTTGGTTTCCGACGCCGACGTGCATCCGTCGGGAGTAACCCTGCGCGCCACCTACGTGCCCCGCTACATCCGGCAACTCCGCCTGCACTACCGCGCCAACTGGCCCTGCACCACAAGCCTCCAATCCACCGGCCCCGGCGAAATACTATTGGGCTGGAGTCTGACCGAGACCAATGATGGCGCGGGCGGCAGTTGGGCACTGCTCAGCAGCCCGAATCCGCCAAGCCTCGCCACCAGCATTCCCTTCGCCGCGTTCGGAAAACTGCTGACTTTCACTTTTCGCGACTTGGTCGAAGCCAGCAATGTCTTCAGCCTGTTTGAAGTGGATAACACCATTTACACCAACACCGGCAACCAGAGTTTCCGGTTTGAAAACACCAACGCCTTCATCAAGAGCTACGACCCGCTGACCAATGGCACGCCTACCCCCTGGCTGATCGAAAACGGGTTCACGAACAACTTCGCCGCCGCTGAATTAAGCGACCCCGATGGCGATGGCGCGCTAACCTGGCAGGAATATCAAGCCGGCACCGACCCGCGTGATGCCGAATCGAAATTCTTGGTGAAGAGCGTTGGGCAAACCGATCCCTTTGGCCGTTGCCAAATCACTTTTTCCACCGTCCGACACCGAACCTACCGGCTCGAAACCTCTGACGACATGGGGAACTGGCTGACGTTGCTATCGGACGTTGCTGGCACCGGCAGTGAGGTGACCCTAACCGACATCCGGGACCCGTTCGCAGTGGCCCAAGGCTTTTACCGGGTGGTGGTCTATTGATCCGGCCTTCCGAAACCGTAACCGCGGACGTGAGTCCGCGCTAAAATTCCGCAGATTTGCGCCGACTTACCGCGGCGGCTACGGAGTCTTGAAAAAGCCTCACTATTCCCTGTATCGGGAGGCGCTTCCAAAAGTCTAGGAGACGACGTGAGGAGTCTGAGCTTTTTTTCGGGGTGGGAACGGCTCGCCCCCGTTGCGAAAAACCAATGGGGACGGGCCGTCCTCCCCATGAACCGCCCGCACCACCGATAGGCCTTGGAGTGCGCCAGTATAACCAGATGAGCCTAGAGACTTCTCCGCAAGCCACCCCATCGCCGGGCCGGAGTTAGGAGCGAGGCCGGCGACTTGTCGCCACCGGATCGGCCCGGTACAAAAGGAAAAGGCATCCTTGCGGATGCCTTTTCGAGAGTTGTGTTCGACCGACTATTGAGTGGACGAATTGATGGCCGAGAACAAGATCCGGTTGCCAAGGGTGGCGGTGGCTGCGGGGTCGCCGCTGTTGCGGAGCGCTTCTTGCAGCTTCGACTTGCTGAAGCCTTGCACGCTGCCGTCACCCAGCAGCACGTTACCTTGCTTCTGGTGAATCGTGTCCGCCCAAGAAACCGCAGTCAAGGACGTGGTGAGGATGTTGGTTCCGATATTCTTGTAACCCTGGTAATAAATGGTGGGCGGGTTTCCGGCCACTTGATCGCCGAGGTTGCGGTCAACGGTGAGGAACATCTGCGGATACTGGTCTTGCGCTTCCCATCCGAGGGCATAGCTGATGTTGGTCCAACCGAACGCGATCTGACCGCTGTTGGCAAGGGTGCTAGAGGCGAACGCGGTGGCCGCCGAGCGCGAGTCCGAGGTGCAGGCGAGAATTTTCGGAGTGTTCAACTCATTCGACATGACCGAGAAGGTCTGCCGCAACTCATAGTTTTTATCACCGATTGTGCCGGGGTTGACTGCGCCGTAGTTAGCTCCACCCTCGGCGGTGGAAACCGTCATCGGATACCGGTCGCCATTGTCCAGCGCCCATTGCTTGAACGAGAGGCCGATTTGTTTTTGGTTGTTGGTGCAGTTGATGCGTTGCGCGCGGGCCTTGGCTTTGGCCAGGGCCGGGAGGAGCATAGCCGCCAAGATCGCGATGATCGCGATAACGACGAGCAGTTCGATCAATGTGAAGGCTACGATTTTTTTACGAAGTGTTTTCATAGTTTTGTCAGTTTTATTGGTTTTGTTCTGGTTAACGGTCTGCGAAGTCTTGTGCTTGTGACCTCGCCGAGCCTATCAACCGGTTTTCAGAATTCTTCTTAGCAATGCCGATGCCACGGCGGTTTTACGCGAAAAAGTGACCCCGCGACACTCAGATACGCGGAATTCTCACGCCTCTTGCGTGGTTTTGACGCCGAATTCTCACGCCTTCAACTGCGTCGCGTCATTGCGCGCGCAAGGAAACCTGCCTATTCTGGCGCATGGCTTTTGATTCCTTCGGCGATTTCGTTCAGCAACTCGACCGCGCCGGCGAACTGACCCGCATCACGCAACCGGTCGCCACCGAACTCGAAATCACCGAACTGGCCGACCGTGAAATGAAGCAACCCGGCGGCGGCAAGGCGTTGCTCATCGAGAAACCCACAGTGAACGGCGTGGTCTCGCCCTTTCCCGTGGCCATCAACACGCTGGGTTCGCACCGCCGCATGGCCCTGAGCTTGGGCGCGAATTCGGTGGCCGAGGTGGCGGCCGAACTCGGCGCGCTCATGAAGGCCAAGCCGCCGACCGGTTTTCGCGAAGCCCTCAAACTCCTCGGCACCGCGCTCGACCTCCGCCACGCCAAACCCAAGCTCGTGAAGGCCGGCCCGTGCCAGGAGGTCATCCACAAATTCGCCGCCCCGCCCGCGCGCCCCGAACCGTGGCCGAAAGCCGCTGACTTCCAATCGGCAAGCGGCAATCAGCAATCGGCAAGCGCGTCCCCAACCCTCCTCAACCTCCCCATCCTCAGATGCTGGCCGCTCGACGGCGGGCGCTTCCTCACGCTCCCCTGCGTGGTCACCAAAGACCCCGACACCGGCGAACGCAACGTCGGCATGTATCGCATCCAGATTTACGACGACCGCACCACCGGCATGCACTGGCAACTCCAGAAAGTCGCCGCGCGCCACGGTCGCCGTTACTACGAAACCGGCACGCGCATGCCTGTCGCCATTTTTCTCGGTGGCGATCCGGTGTTCACCTTCGCCGCCACCGCGCCGCTTCCGGATGGCCTGGACGAATTTCTGTTGGCCGGCTACCTGCGGAAAAAATCTGTCGAATTAGTCCGCTGCGCCACCTGCGATCTCGAAGTGCCGGCGAACGCCGACTTCGTCATCGAAGGCTACATTGACCCTGCCGAACCGCTGCGCGAGGAAGGCCCGTTCGGCGACCACACCGGCTATTACACCTTGCCCGAGCCGTATCCCGTCTTCCACGTCACCGCCATCACGCACCGCAAAGACGCCGTCTATCCCGCCACCATCGTCGGCATCCCGCCGATGGAAGACTTCTACATCGGCGGCGCGTCCGTGAAACTCTTCCTGCCCATCTTCAAGATGAACTTCCCCGAGATCGTGGACATCGCGCTGCCGGCGGAAGGCGTCTTCCACAACCTCGTCTTCGTGAGCATCCGCAAGACCTACCCGATGCAGGCCTACAAAATCATGCACGGTCTCTGGGGCATGGGGCAGATGATGTTCAGCAAATACCTCGTGGTGGTGGATGATGACGTGGACGTGCATAACACCAGCGAAGTCCTTTTCCGCCTCTGCGCCAACACCGACCCGCAACGCGACAGCCTCTTCACCAAAGGCCCGTCCGACGTGCTCGACCACGCCACCAGTGAAATCGCCATCGGCAGCAAACTCGGCATTGACGCGACGAAGAAACTGCCGGGCGAAGGCTTCAAACGCCCCTGGCCGCCGCTCATCAAGATGGATGCCGCGGTGAAGGCGAAGGTGGAAAAGCTCTTCGGCAAATGAGCAAGGGCTTGGAAATCGCGGCGAACGTATTCAACGCCGTTTCAATCCTCCTCGCTGCAAGAAACAGCTTCCACACTTGGTGGGTTGGAATCGTCGGCTGCGTTTTGTTCGGCTGGGTCTTCTTCAACACACAACTTTACGCGGACGTGACGCTCCAGGTTTTCTTCATCGTGGCCAGCATCATTGGCTGGCGAAACTGGGTGCATGAAAATGCCGGGGCGGGATTGCCTGTCCGCCGCACTCGGCCAATGCGTTTGGCTGGGATGCTCCTGGCGGGCGCTGCTGTGGCTGCGCTCTACGGTTGGCTGCTTCATCGTTTCACCAACGCTTTCGCTCCGTTCCTTGATTCTGTCGTGCTGGCGTTCAGCGTCCTTGGGCAGTTGCTGCTCATGCGCCGACGCTATGAATCTTGGTGGTGTTGGCTGCTGGTCAATTCGATTGCCGTGCCGCTTTACCTCACGCGTGGATTGACCGTAACGGCGGTTCTTTACGCCGCGTTTTGGGTCAATGCGCTCGTGGCTTTGTTTCGCTGGCGCAAGCTCGTCACTCCATGAACAAGCGATTCCAACGAGGCTTGGTGGTTGGCAAATTCTCCCCGCTTCATCGTGGACACGAGTTGATCATCAATCGCGCACTGGAAGAATGTGAGGAGGTTTTCTTGCTCAGTTATTCGAAGCCGGAAATGCCGGGCTGCGAGGCCGCTCGCCGTGACCGGTGGGTGTCCGCAATCTTTCCGAACGCGCGCCATATGGCGATCACTGACGAGCGACTTCGCCAATGGGTAAAGCCGGGAGAAGGCCCGTTGGAACTTCCTGCGAACGATGCGGACGAAACAACGCATCGCCAATTCTGCGGTTTCCTTTGTCTGCACGTATTCGGCGTCACGGTTGACGCCGTTTTCACCAGCGAGGATTACGGCGACGGTTTTGCGGAAGAAATCACCCGCTATTTTCGCGAACGCCGCTCTGCCTGTCTGGCCGTGAAACACGTCCTGGTTGACCGAAGCCGTCAGAAGTTACCCATCTCCGGAACGCTGCTTCGTCAGAACATTCACGCTCACCGCGAATGGCTATCCCCTTTGGTTTACGCCTCGTTTGTGCAACGTGTTTGTTTGCTTGGTGGCGAGTCGAGCGGCAAAAGCACGCTGGCCGAAGCGCTCGCCCGAGAGTTCGACACCTCCCACGTCGTAGAGTATGGCCGCGAACTTTGGGACACGAGGTCTGGCGCACTGGTCTTCGAAGACATGCGACACATCGCTGAAGTCCAAATTCAGCGAGAGGAAGCCGCAGCCACACGCGCAAATCGCCTCCTCTTCTGTGACACGTCACCGCTGACAACGTTGTTCTACAGCAATCACATGTTCGGCAAGGCCGAGCCTGCATTGGAACGTCTCGCAGAGCGGCGTTATGATTTCACGATTCTATGCGCACCTGATTTTTCATTTGTTCAAGACGGCACACGCCAACCGGAAACATTTCGGATGCGTCAGCACGAATGGTATCTCAACGAACTGGCGAAACGTGGAATCGCCTACCGATTGGTCACAGGTTCACTGGAAGCGCGAATCTCACAGGCTCGCGAACTGTTTGGCCAGAACGGTTGACATGCGCCACCCGCGCCCATGACGAACTTGTGTTGCATATGCAACACAAGTTTGCACAGGGCTATTCGGGTTTGAACGTGCGCAGTTGCCGGCTGGCGTCCCGGAGCACTTCCACCCGCCGCCGCCACGCCTGTTGCCCCAGATAATCCGACGGCAGAATCCGGCCCGGCAGCAGCGGATCGTTCGTCACCGCCTCCAGCCACGCCTCGCGCTCCGCCGCCGCCCAGCGCAGCAACGCCTTCGCCGCCGCGTCGTTCCGCAGCGCGCCGCCCGGTCGCTCGCCGAGGATTTTCAGATGCCGGGCATAGCGGCGGTTGATGCGCTCGAAGTCCCACGCGCCCGCGACGATTTCCGCGTCCGATTCTCCCGCGCACGGTCGTGCCTCCAGCAGGAGGAGCGATTCCACGTTGATCTTCCCGCCGCCAAGAATCTGCCGTTCCTCCGTCAGCGGATCGGGCGTGATCCACACGCTGTTTTGCACGTAGCCGAAGCCTTTGTCGCGCAGGTAGCGGCGCAGTCGTTCGCGCTGGGCGTTTTGTTCCGTGGGCACGTCAAAGAGCACCAGCCGCCATTGACCGTCCCAAGGCCGCGCCCAGCGTTCCTCCGGGTCGCGCCCGCCCAGGACGTGCAACCGCCCCTGCGCAGAGAGCCGATAGAGCCGGTCATCCGGGGAACTGGCGTCGCGCTCCAGGAGTTGTTGTTGCTCCAAAGTGGCGACCTGGCGCAGGAGGCCGTTGCGATAGGCCCAGCTTTCGTAGGAGTCGGTTAGGTTGCGAAAAGACGGCCGCGCGAGCAGATCGGCGGACCAGAGCAGGAAGTTCAGGAATTCCTCGGTCTTCGGTTGCATGGCGGGAAGCGTGGGGGAACGCTGGGAAAATGCAATGCAACCTTTTGTCGTATATGCGACAAAAGGTTGTTGGGCTCAATTGCGAGTAAACATGCGGTTGTGAATTGTCCGTTCCCGGCTGACGCGCTTAACCCGCCACGGGCGAAATCGCCGCGGTCGGAGATCTGCCGCCACTATTTCTGTTTCGGCCGCAGCAGCACGGCTTTCCGATCGGTGCCTTCCACTTCCACGCTGTGGGTTTCGATGTCGGGATCATCTTTGAGCGCGTGATGGACGATGCGGCGGTCGAACGAACTCAGGGGTTCGAGCTCCACGATGTCACCCCAGCGCCGGACTTTTTCGGCGGCGTCCTTCGCCTTTTTCACGAGGGCTTCCCGGGCCTGAGAGCGGTAGCCGCTCACGTCCACCGTGACTTTCGGCACGGTCGGATCTTGCTGAAAAAGTAGGCGATTCGTGATGTACTGCAGGTCGGCAAGGGTCTGGCCTTGGCGGCCGATGAGCCGCCCCGAGTCGTCGGTCTTCACGTCCAGCAGAACGTCATCGTCCAACTTGTGCTCCTCGACGGTGGCGGGAAAGCCGAGCAGTTGGAGGATTTTTTCCAGCGTGGGTTTGGGTAGTGCAGGCATCGGTTCGTTGAGGGTTGTGAGTTGATGGTTGAGGAACGAAAGCAGTTCAGCAATGGCATCCGTTTAGTCCCGCGAGTTATTTTTTCTTTTTAGACGCCGGCGTCAAGATCGTAGCGGTTTGCCCCGGCGTTGCCCGGCCCGCGGGTGCGTCAATTTTCGTCAGCTTGGTTTGCATGACGCTCAGGAGATTTTGCACCGTCCAATAGAGCGCCAGCCCGGCGGAATAATTGTAGAGGAAGAGGATGAAGATCGCGGGCAGGTATTTCATCATCTTGGCCTGGGCCGGGTCCATGCCGGGCGAAGCGGGCGTGAGCCGCGCCTGCCAAAGCATCGTGATGCCCATAAAAATCGGCAGCAGGTTGATGGGTAAGCCTTCGGGCGTGCTGATGAACGGAATAAAGTTCAGGCCAGGAATGATGGCCAGCGTATCGGGCTTGGCCAGATCCTTGACCCAGAGGAATGACACCCCCCGCAATTCAATCGCCGTCCGGATCATGAAAAAGAAACCGAAGAAGATCGGCATCTGGAGGAGCATCGGCAGGCAGCCGCTCATGGGATTGATTTTGTGCTCCTTCCAGAATTCGCTCATCTTTTTTTGCATCTTGAGCGGCTCATCTTTGTATTTCGCCTGGAGGGCTTTCATTTCCGGTTGCAGCGCGGACATGCGGCGGGACGTGCGGGTTTGGGCCCGGGTGATGGGCCAGAACACCACCTTCATGATGACGGTGATGACGATGATGGCCCAGCCGTAGGGAATCAACAGCGTGTGATGCAGCCAGTTCATGGCCAGCAGCAGCACCTTCGAGAAGAAGCCGAAGAAGCCGCCGAAGCCCATGATGAGGTCCACGTTGTTGTTGAACTGCGCGGCAATGCGTGAAAGCGTGCGGTACTCCTTCGGGCCGGCGTAAAAATTGATCTCGCGCTCAAGGGACTGACCGGCGGGCAGCGTCACTTCGGGATAAACCAACGCGGTCTGGAATCCTTTCGGCGCCGGGTTGTTCGTGAAGCTGGTCTGGCCTTCATGCGGGCGCGGCAAATCAATCGGGCGCGACACGAGTTGCAGCGCCGGGGTGGCCGGCATGGCGACCAGCGCGAAAAATTGATTGTGCGCCGCTGCCCAAACCACGTTGCTCTGGCCGGCGCGGAACTCCGGATAGGGCACGCCCCCCCAGAATAGAAAGCCCTTGTTTTCGAACCAGGAGCGGACTTTCTCCTCGGTCTTGGCGCCGTTGTACCACAGCACGCCTTCGACATCGCCTTTGTCGTCCGGGCCCATCGGCGTGGCTGTACCGACGACCCATTCCTGGGCCGACAAAATCAGCGGCTGGCTCGCCGTGTTCTCGAATCGCATGGTCGCGTGGACGAGGTAGTTCGAGCCGATTCTAAAATCTTTCACCAACCGCAGGCCGTTGGTGAGCGTCTTTTCGGCGCGGACGCCGTTGGTGGTGCGGCTCAAGGCGAACTGGGTTTCATCCTGGACAGAGCCATCGCCAAACACCGTCAGCACGGGCGCGGCGTGAGGCGTGTTGAGCATCGCGAGATCTTTGGGTTCAGTGGATTTCTTGCTGTGCCCTGCCACGCTTTCTTCGTAATGCACCAACTCGATGGTCTTCAAGCCGCCGCCCTGCGAAGTGAACAGGTAGCGGGCGTCGGCGTTGGTGACGACCAGGGTTTGCTCTTCCCCGGAATAGGGAGCCGTCGGCTTCGGCAAAGTGGCCGCTGGGGCCCGGGGCGCCACCGGCGGGGCGGTCGAAAGTTGTGCCGGGCGATTCGTAGTAGGCGTGGTGACGACGTTCGCCTGTTCGGGGGGCAAGGGCTTCGGCGGATACAGCTTGTTGATCACGGTGCTCCCGAAAAACATGAGCACGAAGCAAACGACGACGACGATGATGGTTTTGCGATCCATGAAATTATTCTAGCGAGCGGCGGGGAGTTCCGCGCTTTGAGTTCCGTGTTCCGCGCTCGTTGGCGGCACCGGGTCGTGGCCGCAGCCGCCCCACGGATGACACCGGCAGAGGCGCCGCGTCGCGAGCCACGCGCCGTAGGTCGCGCCATGCGTGCGCAGGGCTTCGAGGGCGTAAGCCGAGCAGGTGGGCGTAAAGCGGCAACCCGCCGCGCCCCCGCACAAGCCCATCAGCACGGGCGAGAGCGTCCAGCGATACACACGCACGGCAAAAATTAAAATATGTTGGCCTGAATTCACCGAGTTATTTTTCCGCACTCCCGCCGTCACGGCGCGGCTGCGTTTGGCCGCTTTCGGCAAAACCTGCCGGCGGAGCTGGCGGTGCGATAGGTTCAACCCGCAACAAGCCGGCCCGTTTCATCGTGGTTAAAAAGTCTTTCTCCACTCCGCCGAGTCCAAGTTGGGCGATGGAGTGCCGGGCCACGAGCACTAGGTCAACCGAGCGGGCCAGTTTGTATTGATGCAGGCGAAACGATTCGCGCAACAACCGCCGCGCCCGACTGCGCACCACCGAACTGCCCACTTTGCGACTGACGACCAAACCGAGCCGCGTGGAGGTCCCATCCGGCAAGACGCGCCAGTTGGCGATCAAACAGCCGCAAATACAGCGTTGCCCTTCCTGCCGCGCCCGCGCGAAATCGCAGCCTTGCTTGATGCGCGCCGCGCGGGGAAAGCGCAGGCGTTGCGGCGGGACGGCGGGCATGAGGATCAAACCGGCGTGAGGCGTTTGCGGCCTACGCGGCGGCGGTTGGCCAGCGTGGCCTTGCCGCTCTTGGTCGAATTGCGGTTCAAGAAACCGTGCTGGCGTTTGCGCCGGATTTTCGACGGTTGGTATTGGCGTTTCATAAATTCTCTCGCGATCCATCCCGACACCGCGAGCGCCTGAGCTGCGCGCTCGGGAAAACCACTCCGATTGTCGGAGCGCAGGAGAGTATCAGTGAAGTAAGGCGTGTCAAGCGGTGCCGCAGGGTTGGGCGCGGGTCGGGATTTTTGAGCGCGGCTTGCCAGTGCCGATTTTCAGTTCAGATAACCCCATGAACAACGTCCCTTTTCCCCGCCTCCTGGTTGCGGTCAGGTTGTCAATGCTCGGGCTGGTCCGCAGCGGGAGCCGCAGGCTTGCGGCGTGGACGTTAGCACGGCGCTGCCCACCGAATGGAATGTCGAGACCGGGAAGAACGGGCAGTGGCAGCCGCCGGTGACTGGGTTGGCGGCTCGATGGCGGTGGGGACATTCACCGGCTCTCAAACCCAATACATGGAGGCTTCGACCTCCGCGATGAGGCGGT
>CAIKLQ010000017.1 GCA_903828255.1 uncultured Verrucomicrobiota bacterium | reverse complement strand
GCCCGCTGAATGTCGGCAGCCTGGGGTTCTACAAGCGCGGCGGCGGCTCGCTCCGTTTGAATGGCGTGGCGAGCAGCGGCAATACGGCTTTGAATCTCCAGGACGGCGCGGTGATTTGCGGCGTGGCCAACTGCATCGGCGCCAACGCTGCCGTCCCGATTTCCAGCGGCGCGAGTTTGATGCTCAACGGATTCAACCAAACCGCCGCTTCGCTCAACGCGGCGGCGAACAGCACGGTGAACTTCGGCGGCACGAACCCATTCACGGTGGCCACCGCTACGCTGGCCGGCGCGCTGAAGATGGGCATCGCCAAGACCGCCACGACCAACGCGAGCAAGCTGATCCTGACCGGCAGCGCGCTGACATACGCCGGCACGTTGACCGTGAGCAACCTCGGCCCGAACGCGCTGGCAGCAGGCGACACCTTCACGCTCTTCAGCGCGCCAAGTTATGCGGGGGCCTTTAGCAGTTTCTCCCTGCCGCCCCTGCCGGTCGGACTCATTTGGGACAAGAGCCGTTTGGTCACGAACGGCACGCTGGTCATCGCCACCAACGGATCGCGTGCGTGGAACGGCGGCGGCACGGATGGATACTGGAACACGGCTGCGAATTGGAATGGCCTCCTGCCCGCCAACGGTGACGTGTTGACCTTCGCGGGCGTCTTGCGACCGAGCAACACCAACAACCTGCTCAGCGCCGTGGGGCAGGCCGTATTCGCCAACGGCGGCTTCGCGTTGTACGGTAATGCCGTATCGCTCATCTGGGGTTTGGTCAATCAGACGGGCAACAACACCTGGGCGATCCCTACGACCCTGAGCGCCCCGCAGTCTTTCGTTTCCAGCAACGGCACGCTCACCGTCAACGGCATCGTCGCCAACGGCGGCAATACCCTTACTCTTGACGGCTTGGGCAATAGCGTCGTGTCCGCCGCGATTTCCGGCAGCGGTGGCCTCGTGAAACGCGGCCCGGGCACGGCGACGCTTTCCGCGCTGAACCATTTCACCGGCGACACCGTCGTCAACGCTGGCACGCTGAATCTCAGTATGGGCGGCAGCAGCGGCGCCCTCCAGGGCACGCTCACCGTCAACTCGAACGCCACCGTCGTCACAACCGTGAACAATGCGCTGGGTTGGAGCGGTATCAACTGGGTGCAAACCATCAGCCTCAACTTCGGCACGCTGCGCACCGATGTCGCCACCGACAATGGCTGGGGCACCACGATCAACTTGACCGGCGGCACCATGAGCGCGGGAGTTGCTAACGGTTATTTCTCCATGGGCAACGGCCCGGTCCTCAACGTCACTGGCACCAATGCCCCGTCCGTCATCAGCGCTAACTTGACCGTGCGCGACTCTGCCCCGGGCGGCATCGTTTTCAACGTCGCCCGTGGCAGCGCCGCCACTGATCTTAACATCACTGGCAAGCTCCTCTCGGCCGGGACAGGTGGCATCACCCTCAACGGCGACGGCATCGTTCAACTGGCCGACGTCAACACCTTCACCGGCCCCACCGTCGTCAATGGCGGCACGCTGTTGGTGAATGGTTCAATCGCCTTCGGCGCGGTCACCGTCGCCACGAACGCCACGCTCGCCGGCACCGGCAACATCGGTGGCGCTACCACCGTGCAAACGGGTGGCACGCTGTCACCGGGAGCCAATACCATCGGCAAACTGACCATCAACAACTCGCTGACCCTGTCCCCGGGCAGCACAAACTTTTTTGAACTCAGCAAAACCAACGACATCCGCACCAACGACCTGATCGCCGTCAGCAGCGCGTTGAACTTGGGCGGCACACTGGTGGTCAGCAACCTCGGCCCCGACGCGCTGGCGGCGGGCGACAGCTTCAAGCTATTCAACGCCGGCAGTTGGAATGGCAACTTCGCCAGTCTCAGCCTCCCGCCGCTCACCAATGGGTTGAGTTGGAATACGAACACACTGGCGACGAGCGGCACCTTGGCGGTGGGGGCTGATATCGTTCCACCGGTCATCGTGCCGGGGCTAAATGTCTCGGGTGGCAATTTCAACTTCCAATTTTCGGGTGCGGTCGGTCAGCACTACCGCGTCGAATACGCGCTGGCCCTGCCCGCGACCAATCTCTGGCCCGTGCTCACCGACATCGTCTCCCTTGCCAGTTCGCCTTTCCCCATTTCCGATTTGATCACCAACAACCAACGGTTCTACCGCATCGTCTCCATCCCATGAGTGTCATTCACCTTCCTCGTCTCGTCGCCCGCATACTGGCTTTATCGCTTTGCGCCAGTTCTGCGGTCGCCGCCGAACTCCGCGTCCCCGCCTTCACCGCCTACACGCTGCCCGACGCCAACGGCACCGACATCTCCGAACATTCTGGCGTGACGCGATGGGCCGATCCGGCACTCAGCGTGAACTGGTACGGCGCGTTCAAACAAACTGGCGAACTCACCGCGAAGCTCACGCTGCGCTTGCCCAAAGACGCGGAGTCGAAACTCAAACTTACTGTCGCCGGCCAGTCGCGCGAGGTTTCGGTTAAGGGCGGCGGTAAGGACGCGCCCGTGACCGCCAACTTCGGGATCTTCAGCATCGCCAAAGCCGGCTATCACCGCTTCGCGCTTGAATCGCTGAACGCCAAAGGCCAATCCGCTGGCGATCTCGACGCGCTGCTGCTCGACGGCCCGGCGCTGGCCGACGCGCATTTCAATCTCAAGGAACGGCGCAACGCCGCGTCCGTGCATCTGGCCTATCCGGTGGCGCGCGGCACGAACGTGGCGGCGTTTTATTGCGAAGTCACGGCGGTCGAAGATCCGGTTACTACTTTCTACATGGCCTGCGGCTGGCATCGCGGCTATTTCGGCATGCAGGTCAATAGCCCCACCGAGCGGCGGATTATCTTCAGCGTTTGGGACAGCGGCGGCGAAACCACGGATCGCAAGAAGGTCAACGACGAGAATCGTGTGAGACTTCTCGGCAAGGGCGAAGGCGTTTACACGGGCGATTTCGGGAACGAAGGCACTGGCGGTCACAGCCATCTGAAATATCTGTGGAAGACCGGCGAGAAACAGCGCTTCATCGTCACCGCCCAGCCGACGAACGAGACGTTCACGGTTTTCTCGGGCTACTACTTTCACCCAGACAAGCAGGCGTGGTTTCTCATCTCCTCTTGGCGCGCGCCGAAAGAGGGCGGTTGGTTACGCGGGCTGCACAGCTTCAGCGAGAATTTCTGGGGCAACAACGGTCATGTGCAACGCAAAGCCCTTTATGGCAACCAATGGATTCGCACGGAGACAGGCGAATGGGTCGAACTCACCACCGCGACTTTCAGCCACGACCCCACCGGTCGGGGCGACCGGCTGGATCGTTTCATGGGCGTGGAAACCGGCCAGTTCTTCCTGAGCCACGGCGGCTTTGTGGAAGGCTTCACGAAGTTCGGCGAGAAGTTCACCCGTCCACCGCTGGGCAAATTGCCGTCCGACCTGCCGGCGGAGATTCTCGGCATGGCAAAATGAAAAGCGCCCCATGAAGCGCCACTTTCAAAGCCGAACCAGCTTTCCGCAACGGCAGCGTAGTGGCGCAAGCCGCCCGGCTTGCGATCGTGCCGCAACCCTCCGGGTTGCAGTCGGACGAGATCGAAAACCCCGCCGAAGATCCGCCAAGCCAGAGGCTCGGCGGCACCGCCGCAAGCCAGAGGCTTGCGCCACTGCGCAGGCGATTTCCCCCCGCTCCGAGGTCGTTGAGCCGCCTTTGAATTGGCGCAGCCGCCGCAGTCCTACGAGGAGTTGTTGCAGGCTGCTCCAGAGCAGGAAGAATTGGACACCAGGTTCAATTCGTCATTTTGCATTTTGCATTTCAACAGGCCCATTCCAGTAATCCATGATCCCTGAACTCCCCAAACCATGAACCCCACCTTCCTCCAACACCTCACCTCCCAACTCAACGACATCCGCGCCGCCGGCCTTTACAAAGCCGAGCGCGTCATCAGCACCCCGCAGGGCACGCGCATCCGCGTGGCTGACGGCGAACCGGTGCTGAACCTCTGCGCCAACAACTACCTCGGCCTCGCGCAACACCCGCTCGTGCGCGAAGCCGCCCGCGCCGGCCTGGAGCAATGGGGCTACGGCCTCGCCAGCGTGCGCTTCATTTGCGGCACGCAGTCGGCGCACAAAGAGTTGGAGGCGAAACTCAGCGAGTTCCTCGGCACGGACGACACGATCCTTTACTCGTCGTGCTTCGACGCCAACGGCGGTTTGTTCGAGACATTGCTCGGCCCAGAAGACGCGATCATCTCCGACGAATTGAACCACGCCTCGATCATTGACGGCATCCGCCTCTGCAAAGCCCAGCGCCATCGCTACAAGAACAACGACCTCGCGGACCTCGAAGCAAAACTCCAGGAAGCCCACGCCGCCAAGGCCCGCTTCAAAATGATCGCCACCGACGGCGTGTTCTCAATGGACGGCTACCTCGCCAAGCTCCCCTGCATCTGCGACCTCGCCGCCCGCTACGGCGCGCTGGTGATGGTGGACGATTCCCACGCCGTCGGCTTCATGGGTCGGCAGGGCCGCGGCACGCCCGAGCATTGCGGCGTGCTGGGGCGCGTGGACATTTTGACCGGCACCCTGGGCAAGGCGCTCGGCGGCGCCAGCGGCGGTTACACCAGCGGACGGCGCGAGATCATCGAGTATCTGCGCCAGCGCTCGCGGCCCTATTTGTTTTCCAACACCCTCGCCCCCGGCATCGTCGCGGGCTCGCTCCTGGCGCTCGAACTGCTGACGGCTTCGACGGAACTCCGCGACCAGTTGGAGGCCAACACCCGATTCTTCCGCGCGGAAATGACGAAGGCCGGCTTCAACATTCTGCCCGGCGAACACCCAATCGTGCCGGTGATGTTCGGCGACGCGGCGCTGGCGGTGCAATTCGCCGACGCCATGCTGAAGCGGGGCGTGTATGTCATCGCCTTCAGCTACCCGGTCGTGCCGCAGGGCAAGGCCCGCATCCGCACCCAAATCTCGGCGGCCCATACCCGGGCGGATTTGGAATTCGCGATCCAAGCCTTCGTCGCGACCCGCGCGGAGTTGAAGCTTACGCGCTGAGCGGACGATTGGCCTTCAAGTCTGCGGTGGCCAATTCCGCGCGCCTTCTCGCTCTGGCCCGACGAAGGGCGACAAGAATTCCAGTGCCACGTCCAAAACCGTGATTGGACAGGGCTTTGCCACCACGGTATTTTGCTGCCGAATGAATATGACAGAAAAAGCCCAAACGAATTGTTGCCCTCTTAACTAGTCGTTGGCCGAAAACGACCGTTTTTTGAAACGGCGTGGCGCAGGGGTGGGGTGGGCGAGGTGAAACGCGGTGGATTTTCTCACCACGCACGCCCAAGTCCTCCAAATCCGGCCAAAACTCCCGGCGCCGCCGACACCGCTCCTGGCGGGGGCAGTGGAGCGTGGCAGGCTTGGCGGCGTTACGCCGCCAGGCACACGCTGGCACTTTCCGCGCGTTGGCGGGCCAGCAGTTCCCGACCGATGACGTGCAGGTTGTAGCTCAACACGCCCAAACCCACATAGCGCAAATAGCCCGGCAGACCCACGTCCAAACACCGGTTCAGGCCGTGATGTTCCAAGCTGTTGATCTCGCTTTCCACCGCGCTGTGTTGGTGGCGCAACGCCACAAATTGTTTCCCATTTTCGCGTTCGGTTTCCGCCGCGTTCTTCTTTCCGCGTTTGGGCATCACCACCACTGGCACATACAATTCCAACAACTCGCGATCCCCCATCCGTGAGAAACCTTTATCAAAACTCACGCTCGCCAGGCCGGTCGCTCCGGCGCGGCCAAATCGGACTGCGGCGCGTTGATGTGAATTTTCACTTCCGGTTCAAAGACGAAACTCATCCTTTGTTCGCCGAAGTGGGAGCTGGGTTTGAATCCGGCATATCCCGCGATGGCGAAATTGTTTTGCCAAGTCGAAAGTCGGGGTGTGACTAAAAACAGGAGTCAGCGCAACGCTGGCCTTACGCTAGGAGCAGAAACAGCTTCCGCAATCCCCAGCCGGACTTCGCGGTGAAGTGCAGCACGCCGTCTTTCAGCGCGCTCGGGATTTCCTCGGCCAGCGAGCCAGCGCGACCATGTGCGAAGAACAGAGTCGCGCCGCGTGCGGGCTCGGCCAGCGGGATACGCACTTCGCCTTCACCTTGAATCCATATTTCCAAAATCGCGCCGCCCGGGACACGCCGGTTTGCCGGGACGGGCGCCCAGGCGACGGTGGCAAAAGGTTGGTCGGTGAAGCGATGCTCGCGACCGTCCACCGTGATCGCGGCGCAGTCGTAACCGCTGAAGGCAATAAGCCGTTGCGCAGCGTCGAGGCGGAAGGCAACGATCAACCGGCCCTGGTAGTTGACGCGGTGGTCGTTGACGTTTAGTTCGCGCAGGTCGAGCGCGTCGGTGGGCAGCGGGTTTTGCTGGATGATTTCCGCGTCGCGCTTTTCGTCGCGATGAAAGCCGCCCGGCCAGGATTCGACGTGGCTGCGGTAGTGCATGGCCACGATGGTGGTGCTATTGGGAAAGCGCGTCGCCAGCCACGGCGTCGCGCGGGAAATCACCGAGGGGTTGTCGTTCGTCGGTTGGCCCGCGTGCGTCGCTGGATAAGCGCCGAGAGCGTTGAGGATTTCAAACCAGGTCCGCACTTCGTAACCGAGCGAGGCGCTCTGGTCATCGCGTGGGCGGAAACCGAGATAGGTCACCGACCCGATGTCGCCAACTTTGCGATGCAGGCCAACCGTGCGTCCGTAGGCGCGCGCGACGGCTTCCGTTCCGTCCGCCGCGTCCACGGGATAAATCCAATCCACGATGAAATCGGTGAGGAGGGTTTGCGCGGGGACATCTTTGAGCGGCCCGGCGAACTCGGCGCGGGCCCCGGCGGCGATGAGTCCCTGATGTGCCACGTCGTAGCGCTTGATGCCGCAGAGCGTTTGCCAGCGGGCGCGCACGTCGGTGCCGGCGAGATCGAAGTGCGGCAGCGGGCCGGACCAGATCAGGCGGCCCCCGCGCGCGACGAATTGTTCGAGGAACTCGATCAGCCCGGCGGGCGGCAGTGGTTCGAAGAGCGCGGCCAGGGTCGAAAAAGTACGGCCCGCCATCGTAACCGTGCCGTTGTCGTTCACCCGACCGTACTGGAGCAACTTCTCGGGCGTGACGTAGTTGGCGTAGCCGTATTGCACCATCCACGAACCGAAACGCTCATCGGCGGCAACGAGCGAAATGGGATAGAGCATCAGCACTTCGGTATCGCGATGGACGCCTTCGGTGACGGCCATGAACTGCGGCCGGCCCCAGGCACCAAAGGCATCTTCGAGCGCGTGATGCCGCGCCAGCGCGGGGTTCGGCATCCCCCACGCGGCGGCGTAGGAGTTGGGGAACTTGTTCAGGATGCCCGTCGAACAGGCAAGCGCGAGGCCGTAATAATCGCGGTCGGACCAACCGCCCTCGGCGTGGTCGTTGCCGCTGCCGGTAAGAAATTCGTTCCACCGGAAATAGTCACTGCACGCACACGCGGCCTGCTGGACGGTGTTGGACCAGACGAAATTGGGCGTGTAATCGTATTGGCGCGGCGCCTGCGGCGTGCCGCCGGAGCGCCAAAGGTCAATGGTCGGGCTTTGCGCCCAAGTGGCGTGGGCGCGGGCTTCGAGTTCGTGGCCATAAAGTTTTTCGGCGTGCGCCTTCGCCTGCACGAAGAGGTCGGCGACGGTTTTCTCCAGCAAGTCGTAGTAGCGCCGGCGGAGCAACCAGGTGCGCTGAACATCGTCAGGCTTGTTGCCGAGAACGTGCTGGGCCGGGGCACGGGCGTCGAGGTTCGGCAGGAAGCCGTGCTGACCGCGACAAAAGTAAACGAGGTATTTCTCGAAGTCGGCGAACTCGGCCCCGTAAAGCTCCGCGAACTTCGCCGCAAAATGCGGCGTGAGGTAACGGATCGTGAACTCGCCTTCGTCGTGGTGGCCGAAATAATTCCAGTCGCCCTGGATGTGAATCTCGTCGCTGTAAAGGCCGTTGAGGCGAATGCCGGCGGAGTGATAATCCTGCACCAACTCCTTGAGATACGGCAGCGCTTTCGGACTGAAGTAGTCCATCTCGGGCGTCTGGTAGGACACGACGACGAGCACGCGATCCAGATCGGCGACTTGAGTTTCCCCGCTGCCGTGGAGCGTGAGGCGATGCGCCGGGGAACCCGCGCCGGCGGATTCACTCACAGAAATTTGCGGCGGCGACTTGAGTTCAACAATGGCTTTCGGGTCCACGGCGTAGAAATCCGTGTTGCCAACGCGCTGTTCCCGATAAGCGAAGAGGCGCACGCTGGTGCGGGTCAGATTGATCGTGCCCTTGTTGTTCGTCCACTTGCGTTGCTCCCAAAGCTGGACCGTGAACTCGCCGGTCTTGGGATCGCGCCAGCCTTCGCGATACTGGACCCAACGGCCAGACTCGCCGGTCTTTTGCTGGTAGGCGCGGCCCAATTCGAGCGGGCTGAGCAGGCTGAGTTCGAGGCCGATGCCGTACTGGCCGGCGAAGTCGCTGATCTTTTTGATGCGCGCGAGATATTCCGGCACGTCCGGCGTGAACGCGCGCGGCTTGCCGCCCTGTCCGGCCCGATACGAACTCCAGAACTCGTCAAACGCGACGATCATCGTCTTCACCCCGCCGGCTTTATTTTGTTCGCAAACTTTTCGCAGCGTGGTCTTGTTTGGCGTGCTGCTGAGACTGAGGTCCACTTCCTTGTCGGGATCGGTGAGATCGTCGAGCTGCTGGTCGCTGACGAGAATGATGCCGCCTTTGGGCAACATGAAGGACCATTGGGCCGGGAACTGAATCACCGGATCCGGCCGCGCGCCGGCGGCGAGTTGCGAGAACGCCGGGCTGGCGAGTGCGAGGGCGAGGCTCGCCTGCGCGAGACCGGAGACGAATTCACGCCGAGAGAACGTAGGAGTCGGAAGCGACATGACGGCATTGTTGGCAGATGCTGGGACAATATTCAACAACGCGCGTCGCCACGGGGGTGTTTGGAAGTGGCGGCCAACGCGGCGGTCGGCGGCGTCGCGGCACGGAACGGCGACCGGCCCGTGAGCGTTTCGTAGAGCATCGGGCCCAGCGAATACCCATCGCTGCGGGGGGGCGGTTTCGGCGCTTTGCTCCCGCGCTTGTTCCGGCGGCATGTAATTCGGCGAGCCGAGAACCGCGTCGCTCAAGGTGAGGCCGGAATCGGTATCCAACAACTTGGCCAGACCGAAGGCTGCCACCTGCGGTTCGCCTCCGGCATCCCGAAGCACGTTGGAAGGCTTGAGATCGCGGTCCAAGACGCCGCGCTCATGGGCAAAGTGGCTGGCCGCGGCAATGGTGCACAGCAGCCGCGTGGCGGGCGGCGGCAGGATCCGTCCGTCGCGCAGGCGTTCGGCCAGACTCCGCTCCGGCACGAATTCCATGCTGTGAAAAATGCTGGCCCGCGGGTTCCCCCACTTCGCGGATGCTCACGATGTTGGAATGTTGCAAGCGAGCCAGCGCCGCTTCCGTGCGGAAGCACGCCACGGTGCCGGGTACTCGTCGCGAATAAGTTTCAACGCGACAAGGCGATTGCGACTTCGCTGGCGTGCCGGAAAAATGCCCCCCCTGCCGTCGCGGCCAGTCTGCGCGATCAATTCGTAATCGCCCAACTCCTGCGGCGGAACGGATTCACCGGTGTAAGGATCGCGCGGGAACAGCGTCGCGCTGCCCGACCGATGCCTC
Source organism: uncultured Verrucomicrobiota bacterium (assembly GCA_903828255.1). Lineage (GTDB taxonomy): Bacteria > Verrucomicrobiota > Verrucomicrobiia > Limisphaerales > JADLHS01 > CAIKLQ01. Next base: position 6,060 of record CAIKLQ010000017.1, on the reverse strand, counting down.
GCCGCCGCGTGTCAACCTTTGGGAATGACGGCACCGGTTGGTGCGGAAAAGCCAGGTGGTTCAGGCCCGCACCAACGACGGAGCTTGCCAGAGGGCGGGATTGCTCGGGGGTTCGAGATCATGCGCACCGAACTTCGGCACGGGGAATTCGGACAGGCCGTCCGCGGTGAGATGCCGGGGCCGGTGCAAACCCGTCAGCGACTGATCCGCGATCTTCTGCTGGAGCGTCATGAACGCATGAATCAAAGCCTCCGGTCGCGGCGGGCAGCCGGGAATGTGGACGTCCACGGGGATGAAGCGGTCAATGCCCTTGAGCACGTTGTAACCCTGCTTGAACGGCCCGCCGGAAATCGCGCACGCACCCATCGCGATGACGTATTTCGGCTCGCCCATTTGATTGTAGAGCCGTACCACTTGCGGGGCCATTTTCTTGGTGACCGTACCAGCCACGATCATCAAGTCTGCTTGCCGTGGCGAGGGACGAAACACTTCCGCGCCGAAACGCGCCAGGTCATACCGAGCCATCGTGACGGCGATCATCTCAATGGCGCAACACGCGAGGCCGAACTGCAAAGGCCAAATGGAATTTTGGCGGCCCCAGTTGTAAACCCATTCCAGTGACGTTGTGAAGACGCCCTGCTTCTGCAATTCGCTTTTTAGTCCTTCGTCCATTTTGGATTTCTTGATCTTTAATTATAATCTCTTTTCAGCCGCACGGAGGATTAAAATTAAGAGGTTGAACTCACCTCCAGGTCAGCAGCCCTTTCATCCAAGCCCAGACCAGCCCGGAAACCAGCAGGAAAAGAAAAACCACCAGCGACAGAAACGCGCCCACGCCCAACCCGGTGAACGACACCGCGAAGGGCAGCAAGAAAATCGTCTCCACGTCGAAGATAAGGAAGATCATGGCGTAAAGGTAGTATTCCGATTTGAAAAGAATCCAAGCGTCGCCTTTGGATTCCAGACCGCACTCGTAAGTGGCGTTCTTCTCCTGGCCCGGCTTGTTGGGGGAATAAATCCGGGCCCAGACCCACGCGAGCGCCAGCGGGGTGAGCGCAAACGCCAGCGCCGCCAAGCCCAGAATCAGGATGAAGACGTAGGGATTGTAGGTGGCATTCATGATTCAGTTTTGTTTTGTTGCGGAGCGGCGCGCTTCAAACCGACCGCGTGGGCGATGTCATCAAATTCCTGGGGGCTGACTTCGTGCAAATGTTTGCCGCGCTCCTTGAGCTTCTCATTGATCTTGACGGCCTGTTCCGTCATTTGCTCGTGCGTGTCTTTGCTGCCACCGACCAGCGCGAAGTTTGGCCCCGTGGTCACACGACGGTGCCCGTCGGAATCGAGACCGACTCCGAGCAACATCGCCTTGCGTTTCTTTTTGGAACTCACATTCGCCACGCGGCAAAGCTAGAGAGTCGGGCGCTGGCGGTCAAGGTTGCTGACTTGCTTTGCTCGCCTCAGTCATTCGCCCGGCGAATCGGGACGGCAAGCGGCTCCCAGTTGTCGCCCCGCCCAAGCTCCAACAGAAACGGGACCGCAACGCCCGCCCACTCCGTCGCCGAGGGAAAGGACGAGGCCGAGCCGCCAAAACGACTGCGCAGCAGGTCCGTGTCAATGATGCCCGGATTCAGCGCGATCGCTGCCATCCCCGCCGGCAATGCCTGCGCCAGCGAGCGGGCGAGTCCTTCGATCGCCCATTTCGTCGCGCAATACGGCGCCACGTCCGCATCCGTCGAGCGCCCCCAGCCGGAACTGAAATTCACGATCACGCCGCTGCCACGCCCGATCAGCGCCGGAGCGAAGTGGCGGATTACATTCGCGCCGCCTTTGATGTTTGTGTCAATCACGGCGTCAAACTCGACGGCTTTGATTGTCCAGAGCGGCGCATTGCGATTGATGACCCCCGCGTTGTTCAGAAGCAAATCCGGTGCGCGGTGAGCTTTCAACAAGCGCGCGGCCCACGTTCTCACTTGTTCGTCGAAGTCACGTCCACCGCAGAAAAAGTTTGGGTTTCCTGAGGCGGCAGCTCGATCGTCAGCGTTGGCATCCCCGAACCAGTAAAGCCCGTCCCGAAAAAGCCATTCCTTCCTTTGGTCGGCCGCGCATTGACTCAGCCAATCAACAAAGATGATGGCGTTCTATACCCTTGGATTATCAGCCATTCCGGGGCTGTTGCGGACCATCGCTGCTGACTCGGATCCAGCTACCCGCGCGGCTTGAAGTGGGATTCGCACGCGAGTTTTTCCCACAACTTGCGCTCGTCGTCCGTCAACTCTTTCGGAACGGCGATGCTCGTCACCACGATTAAATCACCATGCGTGGCGTCGTGTCCCGGCAGTCCCCGACCCCGCACCCGCAGCTTCTGGCCGTTCTGCGTACCCGAGGGAACTTTGATGTTCACACGGCCAGCCAAGGTCGGAACGGAAAGATTGACGCCGAGCACTGCCTCCCAAGGCGCCAGTTCGGCTTCGTGAATCAAATCATGATCGCTCACCTCGAAATCCGGATGCCGCGCCAGGCGCACCCGCAAATACAAATCGCCCGCCGCGCCGCCGCCGGCGCCCGCTTCGCCCCGACCGGGGATCCGGACGCGCTGCCCCTCTACCACGCCGGCCGGAATTTTGACTTGGTAGGTGCGCGTTTTGATTTCGCCATCCACCTCGCTCCGAACATTCACGGCGCGAACGGATCCGTGGACCACTTCGTCGAGCGTGACCATAATGTCGCCCTCAATGTCGCGACCGCGCGCGACCAACTCCGCATCGCCACCAAATCCCGCGCTGCGCCCTCCCTTGCCCTGCTGCCGGGCCGCCGAACCGAAAAACGCCTCGAAGAAATCGCTGAAGCCCGTGCCGCCAAATTCAAAGTCGGGCTGCCCCGCGCCCCCACGCCGGTGCGGGCGCCGACTGGCGGACGGCTCCCTGCCCGGCGGGCGAAACTCCGCCCCGGCTTTCCAGTTCGGGCCGAACTCGTCGTAGCGCTTGCGCTTATCGGGATCGCTCAGGACCTCGTAAGCCTCATTGATCTCCTTGAATTTTTCCTCCGCCTTCTTTTTGTCCTTGGCGACATCGGGATGGAACTCCCGCGCCAGTTTGCGGAACGACTTCTTGAGTTCGTCAGCGCTCGCAGTGCGGGGCACGCCGAGGATCGCGTAATAATCTTTGTATTGCAGGGCCATTTGGGTTGGCGGCGCAACCTTCATGTGCGCGGCTCGGGAAGCATCATGCCTCGCGCGCCGCGTTTGTCAAAGAAACGAAACCCTCCTTCCCGTCCCCGCTCGCGTTCTCCCCCCGTCCTCAATTGGAAACTTCGATTGGAAATTTGTTTGCGAGGACGAGGAGGAGTAGAAAAAAATCCGGTCGGGCCACCTCAGCCACGACCGGATTGCCCATGCGGTGCGGTGAACTACTTTTTCTTCGATGCTTCCACGGTCAGAAAATGCGTCGCCCCCACGCCATTCGCCACGCTGTAAACTTGCAGCAGCACACGATCCCCCTTGGCCTTGTCGGACAACTCGACCGCCTGCTCCGCATCCGCCACCGGTTGCCGATTGATCCCCACAATCACATCCCCTTGGCGCAACCCGGCCGCAGCAGCTTTCGAATCCGGGTCCACGTTCTTGACGAGTGCCCCTTTGATCCGGGCCGGAATCTCGAACTGTTGACGGGCCGCGGCATCAAGATCGGCAACTTCGACTCCTTCCAGTTGCTCCACCTTCGATTCAGGCGCGGGATTGGAATCTTCTCCAGGCCTTCCGTCCAGTTCCTCCGGCAACGTTCCCAGCGTCACGGCAAAGTTCTTCTCCTTTCCATCGCGGATGACTTTGACGCCGACCTTCGTCTGCGGCGGGGTTTGCGAAACCGTCAGCCGCAGATGGCGCGGGTCGGTGACCTTCTTGCCATCCAACTCGATGATGACGTCCCCTTCCCGGATACCCGCCGCCGCGGCGGGCGCGTTCGGTTGCACGCCACCCACCAAGGCCCCGCCGGTGTCAGGCAATTTGAACTCTTTCGCCAGGTCCTCGGTGACGGCTTGGGGATTCACGCCAAGGTAGCCCCGCGTGATCTTACCGTCGGTCGCAATCCGATCCATGGTGCGCCGCGCCTGGTTGACCGGAATCGCAAAACCCACTCCGGCATTGCCACCGCTCCGGCTCACGATGGATTGATTGATGCCAATGAGTCGGCCCTCGACGTCCACGAGCGCGCCGCCGGAATTCCCAGGATTGATGGCGGCGTCCGTCTGGATAAAATCTTCGTAGTCGGTGATGCCGAACCCCCCGCGGCCTAGCGCGCTAACGATGCCCATCGTCACGCTTTGGCCGACGTTGAACGGATTCCCGATGGCGAGCACCACGTCGCCCACTTCCAGTTTGTCGCTGTCGGCGAGCGTGAGGGCGGGCAGATTTTTCGCCTCAATCTTCAGCACCGCGACATCCGTGCGCGGATCGGTCCCGACCACCTTGGCGTCGTATTTGGTTTTGCCGTCGGCCAGGGCGACCTTCACTCCGTCCGCGTCCGCGCCTTCCACAACGTGGTTGTTCGTCAGGATGTAACCATCCTCCGAAACGATAACTCCGGAGCCGAGGCTTTCCTCGGTCTGCTTGCGCGACCGCCGCCGATCGGGACCGGGCTGCTCCCGGAAGAAGCGGCGTAGCATATCTTCGTCAAAGAATTGATTCTGCCGCCCCGTGATCGTGCGCGTGGACTGAATGGTGACGACGCTCGGCGTGACCCGCTTGATTACCGGCGCATAACTCGCCCCGCGTCCGGTGCGATCCACCTCGCGCTCGGAAACCTTGACGTTCGGGGCATCCTTGGCCGACGCCGTCATCGTCGCCACCGCGACCAATGCCACCACGGCGGGGAGCCGTGAATTCAACCAAACCGATCGAAATGTTTTTTTCATAAATGACGAAATGTTTGTTGTTACTACCCCGCCTCCAGTGGCGCAGGCTTGGAACCGCCTTGGGATTTTTTACCCACATGACCGTTCAGGGGAATTGACACGGGAAGCGCCCGGACGTTCAAACGTGAGAACCAGCCGTTCGAAAAGATTTTGCAAACGAGAAACCCGAATCGCTCATCAGCGCTCTAATCAGTCCTCTCGACACTCCTCTCGTCGGCGCGGAAATTTCCCGAACTTGGGAACTTCTCTCAAAACGGTATGAACAAGGTTGGCTCCGGTGGACAAGCTCACCGCAGATTCACCCGTGCCGTGGCAGCCCGATGAGAAGGGCTGCTATCCCGTGCCGCAGCCGGGGTAGACCATGAAGCGTAATACTAAAAACGCGAATAGTTGCGGAAGTTTGCCGGGCGCGGGGAAATTCTCCGCGCCCGTTTTGTTTGAAGCAGGCGGGGGAACCCAATTGGTCCGTCAAATCTCCAGTTCCTTTCAGCACTCCCCGGCGACGTACGATTGGGTGTCAGAGCTTTCAACGGTAAGAGCGCCTCTCCAGAAACTGAACGACCCGCGTGACCAGCCAAGCAAAAGCGACAGGAATTGCGACACTCAAGAAAAGCACGAACAGACGGACCAGCAAAGCGGGCAAATGGGACGGCCAAGCGGCGAAGTCCGGCAGCCACAGCATCTGAGCGATAGAAATAAACGAAGCGAAGATGGCAAGCGCCCCAGAAAGCAGGATGTTGTACAACCCAGTGAAAAAAGTCCGGTCTCGCCCGCTGACCGAGACAAATAGGACCGTGCCGAGGAACTGACAATCAAGCCAGATGCCCGCAGCCGCGCGCGGCTCCGCGTTGGAGACCCAGTAGAAGGAAATCGCCGCCATCGAAATCGCAAGAGTGGACAGAATCTGCTCACGAACCCGAAACTCGGCTGGCAAGAAAATCCCCATGGTTTTACCTGCAGCGCCGCCTACCGCACGCTTACTGCAAGTTTGCAGCCTTTTTCGACTCATGGTAGTGACGTTGTCTTTGGCATTCGTCAGTTTGTCGAGGGAATGTTGAGCGAAAGCATGGATCACAAGCCCGCTCGTCAACGGCTGCAACTCCGCAGACCTCACTTCTTCGACTCGTAATCTGCTGGCTTCACGCCGGGCTT
>CAIKLQ010000016.1 GCA_903828255.1 uncultured Verrucomicrobiota bacterium | reverse complement strand
CCTCGAGGAGGTCAGGGTGGGCTCACCTCCGCGGCCAAGGTTTTGAAATGCGCCCGGATTTGGGAGTGTATTTTTGCGGTTTGTATTTTCGGAGAAGCGCGTTAAGGTGCTCGCGCCACTTGCCACAGCCGCGATGAAAACAGTCTTGATCATTGACGACGATGCCCAGTATCGCCGGATCATCGCGGACACTTTGCAGGCACACGGATGGCGCGTGCGCGAAGCCGGCGGCGGACAGGCGGGCCTGGAGGACGTGCGCCAACACCACCCCGAAATCGTCCTCTGCGATTTGCTCATGCCCGGCGGCAATGGCTTCCATGTCTGCCGGGGCATCCGCGCCGATCCCACGTTGCGGGCCACCAAAATCGTCATCACCTCCGGGCGCGATTTCGCGGATGACCGCCGGGCCGCCCGCGAAGCCGGCGCGGACGAATACCTGACCAAACCCTTCCCGCCGCAGACGCTCGTGGCCCTGCTGGAGCGGCTGGCGCTGGACGCTTCCAGGATCGCGCAAGCAAACCGCGCCGCCACCGTCGCCGACTCCACCCCGACGCGCGTGAAGTTCTGGGGCGTGCGGGGTTCGATCCCTTCACCCGGTCCCGGCACGGTGCAATTTGGGGGCAACACTGCGTGCGTTGAAATCCGGACTGCGGGGGAGATCATCATCTTGGACGCGGGCACCGGTTTGCGGGCGCTGGGGCGGGCGTTGGTGGAGGAGTTCGGCAGCCAACCGCTCAACTTGACGTTGTTGCTCACGCATACGCACTGGGACCACATCCAGGGCCTGCCGTTTTTCCGCCCCGTTTATCAGCCGCAATGCCGCCTGCTCATTCTCGGCTACGAAGGCGCGCGCCAGAGCCTCGTCAACGTCCTTTCCGGTCAGATGGAAAGCACTTACTTCCCGGTGCTCTTCCAGGAACTGCCAGGCAACATTCAAATCGAAGAACTCACCGATTTGGCGTTTCAAGTCGGTCCCGTGCCCGTGAAAGCGCGCTTCGCCAATCATCCCGGCATGTGCGTTGGCTACCGGATTTTTACCCCGCACGGCTCGGTGGCGTTTTTCCCGGACAACGAACCGCACACGCGCCTGCACAAAGCCTCGCCCGCGACCCCACTCGGCACGCAATCGCCGACGGCTTATGCGGAGGAACAGGAGCAGCAACTGGCGGATTTTCTGCGCGGCACCGAGTTGCTGATTCTCGATTCGCAATTCGATGCGGAGGAATATCCAAGCCACGTCGGCTGGGGCCACGGCTTCGTGGATTATGCCGTCGCGCTCGCGTTGAAGGCGGAAGTCAAAAGGCTGTTCCTCTTCCACCATGACCCGGAGCACGACGACGCGAAAATCGAAGCAATGCAAGCCCACGGGCGCAAACTCGTGGCCGCTGCTGGCGCTATTTTGCAGGTGGACGCCGCTTGCGAACGGACGGTCGTGGAACTGACCGGGCCAACCAAACTGGAAAGGGTTTGATTTATGCCACACGGGCCGCTGGACCGAAGAAATTTCCTGCGCTGGGGCACGACACTGGCCGCTGGGGCGCCGCTCGCACTGCGCTGGGGCGGGGCCAAGTTGTTTGGCTCGGAAGCGGCCCAAACGGTTTCCCGTTCCCTCCGCGCCGATGCGCGCGTCGCCATCGCTCGCTGCGCGGCCTACGGTCCTGCGGTTCGTCCGGCGCTCGCCAAGTGCTTTGATCTGCTCGGCGGCATCAGCGCGCTGGTCAAAAACAAAACCGTCACCGTCAAACTCAATCTTACGGGCACCGACTTCACCGAATATCTGGGCCGGCCGGTGGGGGAAACCTTCATGACTCACTACGACACCGTGCTGGCACTGGGCGCGCTGCTGATGGAAGCCGGGGCCAAACGCGTGCGTTTCGTGGAATCCACGCAAAGCAAGTCGCCGCTCCAAAGCTCGCTAGGGTTCGCCCATTGGGATGTGAAAGCGCTTGAAGCGCTGGGCCCGGTCGAGTTCGAGAACACGCGCAACCTCGGCTCGGGCGAGCGTTACTCTCACCTGAAAGTGCCGGGCGACGGCTACATGTTTTCCGCGCTGGATCTCAACCACGCCTATGAAGACACCGACGTGATGGTGTCATTGGCGAAAATGAAGAACCACATCACGACGGGCGTGACGCTCTCGATGAAGAACCTGTTCGGCATCACGCCCAATGCGCTTTACGGGAGTCAGGCCGGCAGCGAAGACGCGACCGCCGGGCGTGACCCGATTCATTGCCCGCGCGGCCACGAGAAAGTCAAACTGCCCGGCCTCAAGGATGGCATCACGTCCATCGAGCCGACCTGGCGCGTGCCCCGCACCGTGGTGGATGTCTGCGCCGCGCGCCCGATTCACCTCGCGATCATTGACGGCATCACGACCATGAACGGCGGCGAAGGCCCGTGGTGCCGGCAGGCCAAGGAGATCAAGTTCATGTCCCCTGGCGTGCTGATCGCCGGCTTGAATCCTGTCTCGACCGACGCCGTGGCCACGGCGGTGATGGGTTACGCCGATCCGCGGGCGTTGAAAGGCACGAAACCGTTCCTGGATGGCGACAACCATCTGCTGCTGGCGGAGCAAGCCGGCCTGGGCGTCGCCGAGTTGGCGAAAATTGACGTGCGCGGCGAGCCGATTGAAAAGGTGAAATGTAATTTCGGCTGAGGCGGAGCGCCGATCTCCGATCCGGCGCGTTGATAACGCCATTTGTGAAACGCGCTGGGTCGGAGATCGGCGCTCCGATGTCGCAGCCCACGGCCCCTCGCCCGATCCTCGAATCGTCTCGCTACCTGCGAACCGGCGTGGCGTTCGTCGGCATGGGTGAGACGACTCGCGAACCCGGGCCAATGCCATACCGTTCAACAAACACCCGCTGGCCGGAAATAGTGGGTGGTTCAACCGGGGGTGGGTTTATTGGAGGAACGGCATGCCCAAACATGCTCAAAGCCGTTTCAGCCGAAGCTGCGACGCGAACCCGGACATCCTGTAGCGCATCCGTCAGAGCAGGCACGCTCAATTCAGGACGCAAACCCAGAAAGCCTAGTGTGATGGCGGCGGATTGCGCGACATTTTCATCCGGGTCCTTCAGACAGATTATCAACCGGGGAATGGCAGGGGCTGCGTTGGTCCCCAGAAAACCCAAGCCCGAGATTGCACCGGACCGGATGTCAGGCCTCGGGTCATCGAGCAAATCCTGGATAACTGGTTGAGCTTCCGGCCCGATCCAGGCCAGGGCGTTGATGATCCGATATGCAGGCCAACCTCGGCTGCGCTCCCTGACCAGTCGTGCCAACTGGGGAATAGCGGGAGCCGCGCGATGCCCCAAGGCGCGGAAGGCATGCTCGGTCCCTGCGGCCAATCGTCCCACACGGTCTTCCTGGAAACGTTCGGGAACCCACTTTGGTCCCCACAAGACAACAAATTCTATGAATTAGTCTTCCAAGTCGGTGGCTCGTAAGCGATCCATTTGAGCAAACAGGGCAGGCAATTGGTGCCCATGGACCGGATGGCTTCTTCAAAGTGGGGTTCGTCCCGGACGGCGTCATCATCGTCGTTGTTTTTCAGGCAGAGCCAATAAGCCAATGGCTTGCCCTGATAGCTCGGCTGGCGGTCGGAAAAGACGAACCGGATGACACCGACGATCAGCAATCCGGCCAGCACGGCTAACAACCATTTCCTGCGCAGCGACATGGCGAAAGGAACAATGGCGGATTCAGGCCACGGCGAAAAGGACGAATGGCGGGCACGTCATCGCATGCCGGTGGAAGATGGTGGGCGCTGAGGGATTCGAACCTGCAAACCGCCAGTCTCAGAGTTTCTGATCAAGGGTGTTTCGTTGCCGTTCATTGCCCGTAGAGTAGCAGAGAAACACCAATGCTGTCAACGTGTATTGTGATTCTATGGGCAACTATCGGCAGAAAAGTCTGTGCAAATTTTGTGCAAGCCTGCATCGTGTGCAAAAGTTGTGCAAAACCAGAAGTCGCCCGGAATTCTGTGCAAAGGCTGTGCAAGAATCCGCGCCGGTCGCGGCTTGACCCAGGCGACGCTTCGTCCGGCTGAATCGCGGCGTGGCAGGGGGCAGCGGGCGGCTGGCTTGGCGTGTGGCGCGTCGTTCGTTGCCGGGCGAGTCAACACGGCGGCGGGAATCAAAACGCGGCGTGGGCGAATCCTGGCGCGCCCGTTGGCGTGTGTGGTTCGCGGTGACGGACGGACTCAAAGGGGCGACTTGAAAAGTGGGGTCTTCTCGGTTATCTCTCTCAGCATGGTTGACCCTCGTTCCCTCGCCCGCAGTCTGGCCTCCACACTCGCGCCATCTCGCGCTTCTTCAGTCCGCATGATTCGCGAGATTCGCGCCGTCGCTGGGTTGCCAGGCTGCTCCGCATTGCTCTCAGAGCCGGACTGGATAGTAGATGGTTGGATCGCAGGAAAGGCCAAGCTTCGAGCCAACGATAAAAAGCTGATTTGGCTGATCCATTCCCTGATTTTTCACCCTGAACACTTGTCCAGCTTGTTCCACGTCTCCACGTTCGCCCGGTTTTGGTGTGGACCATATCAAGATCGAGGTGGACTCAAACCCCGACGAGCAGCGCGAGCCGACGCCGACCGTCTGCGCCGCCGCCGGGCCGTTCCGGGACGTGACCGCCATGCGACCGGGGCGGGGGAGATTTTGGGTGCCCCGCCCGTGTGCGCGTGGAGCGTGTAGGGTACACGTCTATATCCGACGTGTTTTTCCACCCGCAAAGAATCACATTTCCCCGGCCAGCCCACCGGGAAACGACACCGGGGCACCCCTTTTGTGCCGCCCCGGTTCTCACGAATGACGCTCCCAGCGTTTTTCGACTTTCCGAAACGACACCGCATTGGAAAAGCCGCTGCGGAATCCCGAAATCTGCCATTGACGCGGGAAAGGGGGAGGCGCAGAGTCGGCGCGTGAGGACAGGTGAGAAAGAATTCCTATCAAAGAACGTGTTGGATCAACACGAGTCACGGAGGGCGCGATGATCAAGCTGCTTGGCGTCATCGCGGCCACGCTATGCGTCATCATCGGGGTGGGGTTTATTATGGCCAGGCTTTCACGGTGCCGGAAATGCCGGCGGTGGCATGAGTCGGAGGCAGAGGCGGAGGCGTGTCGAGACTCGAAACTGTGACCTTTGCCGTCCCGTGCGTTGTTCGTTTTCCTCCCACCTTTTGTGGGACTTTTGAGCAACGTGCGGGCGGCTTTTTTTTGAAAGAAAATTGTGAATGACACGAAACCAAATGTTCGGAGACGCGAGAAACCGTGGAATCGCGAGGTTGCCCCATGCGATCAACGGGATCGGAAAAATCAGATTTCCGGGAGAACCCATTCAGGATTCCAGGTAAAACTGTCCAACACTTCTTTGACTTGTTTGGTGCAGGGTTCGCCCTTCCAATTCGCAAAGCCAAAGGGTTTTCTCATCATGCTCGCGAAGAAGGGTGCGTCAAACCAATGACTCCGCACGCCCATCCCGAAGCTGAAGCGAATGAGATTGGTTGCCTTGTCGCCGTGTTCAATCCACCGCTGCACGGTGACAGGCAATTCTTTGAACAGATCCAAAAACGCAAGATTCAAGGCCGTCCATTCTTTGTTTAGGCATGGTTTGAAAGCCTCGTCGTTCACGAAATTCCCGCGCGATTTGCTTAACCGCATGAGAGTTTTCAAGCCGCGTTCACAGGCTTGATCCAGACCGTCATCAATCAAATGCCCCGCGCCTGCTTGCTTGGCTTCCGCACGTCCCGTTTGACCCGCTGCATAATAGCTGTGTTGAAAATGCAAACCGCAAAGGAACAAAAGCGGAAGGAGTTTCTTGGCACTGTCGTCGCCCGCGACTCCCTGCCGGAGCTTTGCGCAGGCGCTTTCGAGGCGCTCCCACGGAACTTGATAGGTTGGTTGCATCTCGAAACGCTCGGTTCAATTCTTCCACTCAACCGCTTTTTTCCCCGCGACGCTGAACGCCCGCGCTTTCGTCAAATAGCCGCCGCCAAACCAAATGCTCTCCAATCGTTGCGACGCATCCCGTCTCGTGCTGCCATAATCAACAAATTCCGCGACGCCATTGTAAGCCGCCCACAGCGTGCCCTCGATGTTTGCCGCCGCGTTTCCCCGCCCGGTTTCAAAAAGCTGGCCTGACTTCTGCCGGGCAGTTTTCACCCGGTTTATTGCAGCAGCGTCCTTATCGTCGCTCGGCATGGGGAAAACAGTGGCCAGATACTCGCCGAGCCGCGCCTTGTTGATTTGGATTTCCGCAAGCCGCTGAAAATCTATTCCGATCTTCTGAAACTGTTCGTTGATGATTCCCAAATTCACCTTGGCGGCCTCCATCCGCTCTTTCAACGAACGGGTGTGGCTGATTTTGACCGTCCGCCCTGAACTCAGCACCATCGTCAGGGTGTTCTGGCAAACGACCCGTATGGGCGTGAACTTGACCTGCACGCTGCTTTCCCCGTCGTGACTGTTGCTGAGGAGAAGAAATTTATGAGAAACGTCGTCACCTTTCACGCAAATGTCGCCGGGCAGTTTGGCAAGAACCCAAACGCGCTCGCCATCGCCCAACGCGCCTGCCGTGTGATAAATCGCCGCGCCGTGTCCAACAATCTCGTCGAACCAGGCGAACGCTTCCCGATTTTGCAACGGCTGATAATTTTCCCCGACGATCCCCAATGGCTCTGGTTTCGCCAGGTCTGTTCTGACGACGGCGTATTTGGCTTTCACAGGCCGGTACTGTTTCTTGCCTTTCATGTAGAGCGGAACCTTCGCCACTTCCCAATCGAGTCGCGCCGCTTTGAGGGCTTCGGCGGACGTGGCCGGGTTGTCCAATTTTTGCCCGAGGCCATGCCAGGGAACTTTGTCGCCGACATACATCATCGCCGCCTTGCCGTTTTCAATTAAGAGTTCGTGTGCCATATCGTTTCAGGAGTTGGGTTCAATTTTGGAATTTCATCTACAACGCCAATGCTCTCTCTGGTGAACCATCTTGACCAGCGGTTTCAGTTCAAACGTGAATTTCATGTTGTGGCAGGCCTTTGCAGCCATTCCAATTCGCGCTCTAACATCTGCGGATCGTGGCAGACGTGAAATCGCCAACGCCCCAGCTTACCCCAGTGGTTCACAGCCGCCAGCCAGCGTTTAGTTGCTTGATGCTTGGCTCGGTCTTGATTGTCTTCTTCTCCTTTAATTTCCAGCAACAGCGTGCTGCCGTCAGTGAGTAGCACCAGATAATCCGGGAAGTAGGCGTGCGTCACGCCGAGATATTCGTAGGGAATTGAGAAATACAGGTGATCGTTGCGGGCGTAGCACACCACCATCTTGTTGTGCGCAGCCATTTTTTCGAGGAAGAAAGCCGCGCTTTGCTCCCATCGCTGCGTATCCATCACGACTTGATTCAAATGACTCCGCATCGTCGGTTGACAAGGCCGCGCGGTTTTGAAAGTCACTTCCGCTGTGCTGCCAATCGGCTTGGAGCGGTTCAAGATGGGCAATAACGGCGGCTCGCCCTGTGTGTCATCCGGCAGAATCGCATCTGTCAATCGCTCCACTGTCACCATCACGTAACGTTCAAGACCCAGTTCGCACGGATGGCAGCCACGAAAGTTCACCTTGCGCGCCGCGTAGTCATTTACAAACCGACACACTTGCGGAAAAAGCTGGTGACGTGACCGCAACCGGAGCTTCGCCGTGCCGCGCCCGGTGCCTTCGGTCAAGTTCCACACCACGCGCCGCGCAATCTCGAAGCGAATCGTTTGCGGATGCGTGCTTCGATAGTATTCCTCCCGGTCTTGCGATTCGGCGAGAAAGCCGCCAGCCAGTGACGGATTCCCGATCTGATAGCCCACCTGCGGCTTCACGAAGACCGCCGTTGGCGTCTCGTCTGGTTCCAACCGCAAGCCCTCCATGCCTCCAATGTCCGCCTTGATGCGGTTGCGCTCCAACGCCACGACGTAGTTCTCCACTACCGGGAAGCGCATCTCGAAACCCTTGCGCTCATCCATCGCAAAAACGTGATTCTTCGGGCGGTCATCCGGCGGCGGGCCGTCCACGGGCCGGCCTTTGAACGGGATCACCGAAAACGGGATGCCGTAAATGTCCACGTATTCTTCCGTGAGCAACCCGGTTTGCGGGTCAACCGTGTAGTCCATCCGCCGCAAGCCGCGCCCCACCACTTGCTCACAAAGCAACTGACTACCGAACGCTCGCAATCCGAGAATGTGTGTGACGTTGTTCGCGTCCCAACCCTCGGTGAGCATCTGCACCGACACGACGCAGCGTATCTGCTCGCCCGCTTCCCCCGGCTTGCCCACCGTGTTCACGATGCGCCGCAACTCCTCGGCTGCCTCTTTCCGCGAAGCATTCGGGTCTTCGCTCTCCGCCTGTGCCAGTAACTTGGAATCAATCCGCAGCGTTGGCCGAAAGCCCTCGCGGTTGGAGAAATGTTGTGGGAACAACTGCCCGTTTCCGAAAACGGTCTTTGCCTTCACCTTCTTGCGGACGCTCGGTGGCGAATCTTCGTTCTCGCCGTCGTCACGGCTGGCGATTTCGATGGACTCCTCGCCAGAGATGTTGCGGTAGAACAACTCGGCAATATCTGTGTTGTCACCCACGATAATCAGCACTGGCGGCACTTTCTCTTGCCCCGGCTTCGCCGCTTCGATCTGGTCGAAGCGTTGCTTCCATTGGCTTGCCAACGTGAGCAACGCCGCTTGTGCCTCGCGCCAGACGGCATCCGGTTTCGGTTTGCCGCCCGGCAATCTCTCCCCGGGTTGCAACCGCGACTGAATGTGTTTCCACAATGCGAAAAACTCCGGCTCCGGCCGACCCGTGCTGGAACTCACCGGGATACGCGGAATTTTCACGATTCCCGATTCAATGGCGTCCACCAAGCCGAAATCGCTGACCAGCCACGGAAACGGCGATCCTTCCGAGTAACCGCTGCCATGCAAATAGAACGGCGTTGCCGACAGGTCCACACAGAAGCGGATGCCGCACGCCTGCTGGATGCGGTCGAGTCCGCTGATCCACACCGTCGCTTCCTCGCGCTCCGCTTTGTCTTCAGCGGCGAGTCGCTCCTTTTCGCCGACAGACGCGGGCCGGTAGGCGTGATGCGCTTCATCATTCAGCACCATCACCGGGGCGCGCTCGTAAAGGTCGCCGAGCACGCGCTGGGCAAAAGCGTCCGGGCTTTCCTCGCCCTTGTTGACGACCACGTAGCTGCGCCCGCTCTCGGCGTGCGGCGACTCCGGCGCGAACAAATGCCAGTTCGTCACCAGCACCTTGCCCTTTTGCAACTCCGGCATCAGTTGCGACGGCACGATGTCGAACATCTCGAAGTAATTGCCCGATTGCTCAGGCCGCAACACCTGCAATCGTTCCTTCACGGTGAGGTTTGGACAAACCACCAACGCCGCCGCCGGAAACCGCGTGTCGCCCGGCACGCGCCCGCGATTGCAGAATGCCCACGCAATCAGCATGGACATCACCACCGTCTTGCCGCTGCCCGTGGCCATCTTGCAGCCGTAGCGGATGAGCGGTGCGCGGTCTGGCTCGTTTGGCTTATCAATCAGCGTGGGAAAAACCGTCTGTCTCTCCGGCAGCTTGAGGCCCGTGGGCGGTTGGCCGCGACGCAACGCCTCGAAATCCTCGACCGTCAGCGCCAATTTCCTGTGCGGTTTCTTGCCAGACGCCAGAATCTCCGTGAGGTAGATGATCGTTTCAACGGCTTCGAGCTGGCAGAAGAACAGCCGCCGCGCCCGGTCTGACCGCCACCAGTGCGCGAGCAACTGCTTGGTGACTTGCGTGGCGTTTTCGTATTTGGATTTGCGCCACTGCCGCACGTCATCGCGCAGCGCGTTGACCAATGGCAGGTCTTCGCTTTCTTCTTCTGTGAGCAATTCCATCTGCGCCGTTCCAGTCCGCTCCGTCTTGAACCAATAGCTGGCAGCCCGCCGCCATTCCCGGCGCGACGGCACGCCCGTCTTGGTGTCGTAATACCAGTGTGCGTTCGGTTCTTCAAACGGCTTGCACAGAATCGGCTTCTCGACCGGCTGGATGGGGATTTCTTGTTGGCGGGGTTCAGGCATGGGATTCTTTACTTCTGAGCAACTCAGCGAGAGCATCGAACCCGTTGCGCTCGGCAAGATGTGCTGGGGTTTCTGCGTTGCTGTTGGTTGCGTTCATTGACAAGCCCTTGTCGAACAGAAATTCAACCACGGTCCGATGTCCGTTCATCGCTGCGAGGTGGAGCGGGCTGTTGCCATTGCTGTCCGCCGCGATCATGCGCAAGAGAATCAGCCCGCCGCTTGAAGCCGGCGCGTCCACGATCTCTCTCACCCGCTGCAAATCGCCTGCACTTGCGGCAGCCAATAGCTCTCTGCCGCTGAGTTCGCCAGCTTGGAATTGGCGCACATACTCCAAGTCTCGGCTGATCAAATCCCAGTCCGCGTCTTGATTGGTTTCTTCACTCATGCGCTCGTCTCACGATGTCACGGCAGCACGCCCTCAGCACTTCGCTTTCCCCTCCAACCGATGCACCCGCATCACTTCGTTCCCGCGTGGGTCAATCACCTTCACCGCTGCGCGTTTGTATTTGCCGACCGGGAACGGCAGCGACACCTTGCCGCTCAACGCCTCGAAACGTCCGTCGTCCACCGTGCCCTTGAGCGCCTTGGCCAGCTTTTCCCACGCGCTCTTGTCCGGGAAAAACGCCTGCGTGATGCAGAACGTCCGCCCGTCGTAATCCGAATCCAGAAACCACGCTGCCACTTTGTCGGCGCTGGTGGGCAGAATGGTGTTGTCCACTGGGTTGTAAACGTCCACGCCTTGCATCTCGACCTCGAACATTCCGTCCTGCACCGGGCGCAACTCCGTGCGCGGCGTGCCGAACACGGTGAAGATTTGCGAGTTGGGCGTGGTCTTGAGTAGGTCGCCCATGTTCACGTCCGGGGCGATGTGAGCCATGTGTGGGCGAACCTTTGGCTTGGGCAAGTCTGTTTCTTCCTGAATGACTGCCTGCGCTGTTGCATCAAAGCTAAAACCGGCGAACACCAGGTCATCGAAGCCGCGCCGGTGCGCCTGCCGCAACGCGTGCTCCACTTGCCACGCCGTCACTGCCCCGAACTGCGGGCCGAACGAAACTGCCGTCTTGCGCTGTTTGCCATTGTCCGCCGTCCACTCACCTTCGGCGTGAATGAAATCGCCGCTGATAAGCTGTTCAAGCCGCGAAAATTTGGCGACCTTGTTGTTCGGGAAACGAACGCCGTCCGCCTTGAGCAACCGCAGCATCTTGTCGAGATACGCCTCTGCGTTCAACGGCTCATTCGCGGCTGCGACCGTCGCGCCCGCGCCTTGAGCGCCGAAAGTTTCCAATTCCTCCGGCGCGCCGCCGATGGGCGTCTCGATTTCCAAACCTTCTTCTACCGGCATCACGGCTTCCATCGTGAACGGGCCGGACACGCGCACGATGCCCGTGGTCACTTCCAGTTTGTCCACCAGTTCTTCCGGCTCGGCATTGGCGGAGATGCAGGCGCCGACTTCATCCATTTTCGCACTCCACACGGCGCGATAATCCTTGAGTGTTGTCTGCAACGCAGCGGGCCACTCCTCGTCCACGTCGAACGGCACTTCCCATTCCCGCCACGGCTCTTTGGGCAGTGACCAGCGGCGGCGGTCGGCTTCGGTCACGGATTTCTTGCCATCGCGCTTTTCCTTTTCAAGCAGCTTGGCGTTGAGTTTCTGGCGCAACTCTGCCGGGACTCTTTTCAAGGCGTCGTTTAACGTCTTGAGCTTGGCGTCGAGTACGGACTGGTGTTTGGCGAAAATGGCGTCCAGCGCCACGTTTTTCGCAATAGATTCAAGAGTGATGTGGGGAACGGTTTCGCAGACGAAGTCGCCCGCGACGCCCTTGTCCTCGTCGCGCAGCTTGTAATAATCGAACTTGGAGGTGAGCAACCGCTGGCGGGCCAGGGCCAATGCCACGCGGCTGGTATCAACGCCAATCCAGCGGCGACCCCACTGCTCGGCAACGAAAGCCGTCGTGCCGCTGCCACAGGTCGGGTCGAAAACCAAGTCTCCCGGCTTGGTGGTAAGCAACAGGCAACGCTGAATGATTGATGATGAGGTCTGAACTGCGTAAATCTTTGGGTCATTCCTGCTCTGTATTCCACCGCCTACGTCGTCCCAAAAATTAGTCAACTCTAAGCAGCCAAAATCTTTGAAGCACTTCTTGAATCTTAGTTTGTTTTTCCCGGTCTTAATCACTCTGCCTGCGGGGATCAAACGCCCCATAATGTTGGCAACGGTAGTGCGCCAGTGGCCGACAGACGGATAATAATTGTCGTCCTCGAACTGGATTGCCGACATCGTGTTTTCCGAACCTTCCCCGCGCGAGGTCAGCCCTTGGTCCGTAAACAATCTACAAGTGTCCGGTATTGCATTCGCCTCTTCTTCCCCCTCTGTAATCCGACGAACCTCACCAGTTTCCAAGTCCTCAACAAAATCGTATCGCGTTGCCCCCTTTTCGCCCCTAACAAGCTTCTTGAAAAGGGCGCGGCACTCAAATTTCTCGTGATTCTTTGCATACCAAACCAGGTAGTCGCAGGAAGTGTCCAGTTTGGAAGAGCCTGCGCTTTGCGATGTCTTGTAGCTAATCAAGCTGACGAAATTCCCGCCCACGAAAATCTCGTCCATCAACAATCGGACCCGGTGAACATTTTCGTCTGAGATTTGAACGAAAATGCTCCCGGTGTCGGCAAGGAGTTCGCGGGCGAGGATGAGCCGGTCGCGCAGGTAGGCGAGGTAGGAGTGAACTCCCAGCGTCCAGGTGTCGCGGTAAGCCTTCACCATTTCCGGCTCACGGGTCAGGTCGCTCTCTTTGTCCTTTACCTCACGCTTGCCGATTTCCGGTTGGAAGTTGGACTTGAAATTGATGCCGTACGGCGGGTCGAAGTAAATCATCTGCACCTTGCCCGCCAGCGCCTCGCGCCGGGCGAGGCTGGCCATCACTTGCAGCGAGTCGCCCAGAATCATCCGGTTCGACCAGTCCACGTCATGCTCGTAGAACTGCACCGCCTGTTGGTAGGAGAGTTGCGGGTCGGCAAACATGTCGCGCTGCACGTCCTCCCGCGCCGCGACCTTGAGAATGGCCTGCGTCGAAATGCGCTCGTGAATGTGGAGCGCGACCGGCTCGACCTCGAACGCTCTTTTCTCCTGCTTGCCGCTCCATTCCAGCCACGGCTCGTGCCGCCGCAGCGCCTCGGCGACGAGTTTTGCCTCGTCCTTTGAGAGTTTGCGTGTCGTGGCTTCGCGGAGCAGTTCCGGCAGTGCGTCGGCCTTGCCCGTCGGATCGGCGCGAAGTCGGGGCGGCAGGTGCGGATTGTAGGCGAACTGGAGCTTGGGCGTTTCCTTGATTTCACCGGAAGCCGCGAGTCCGGCGGGTGGCAGGTTTTTGCGCTTCGCCGCGTGGCGGTAATCCGCTACGGGCGATTTGGCAGACTTTGAAGACTTGGATTTTGGTTCAGGCATTGCGCGAGAGCGCAACGACGAACCACGGGAAATCCAAAAACGAAAGAGGCGCGAACTTGTCGCACCCTGCCTAGAGGCACCGCGAAGCGCCTGTCGAAGAAGCACGCCAAGCCGCGCCCATTCGGGCGCGCTCGGACGGTTCTTCGATGGGCTTGGAAAATTCGCGGTTTTCTAGGCAGCCCGTAGCCGATAGCTACGCTAAATTTTTTGGTTTCTTTTTACATCGTCATTAAACTGGACTTGTCGTAACCCAACGACGCACGTTAAACAAGGTTTTCTTGAACGTGGTGAAACGTCCTTGAATCTCCAAAACGTCGGCGCATGTTGGCGCAGAGCAAAAACACGGCAAGGCATCGGTCTGAAATAGTCGGAGGAATCGCGGCTTGCATTTGTCGGCAGCAGGAATAATGCTTTGAGGACGACACGAAAGCACGGCGTTCACTCGAACACCTTAGCAACCAAAATGCAGTTCAAGCCACACAGCATCGAAGCGAAACGCAGTGATCCGCGTGAGATGCCGGCGTACGGCCTGGCGGAGGCGGCGCACTATTTGCGCATCCCGATTGCGACCTTGCGCTCGTGGGTGCGTGGCCGCTACTACCCGACCGAACGTGGCAGACAGTTTTTCAAGCCGGTGATCGAACTGCCGGACCCCAAACTGGTTTCGCTTTCGTTCGTCAACCTGGTTGAAGCGCACGTCTTGGACGCGATTCGGCGGGAGCACAACATTCCGCTGCCCAAAGTGCGCACGGCTTTGGATTACGTGAAACGGCATTTCGATTCCCAGCATCCGCTGGCCGATCACGAATTTCAAACCGATGGCGCTGCCTTGTTACTTTCGCGTTTCGAGAAATTGATTGCCGTCTCCGAAGCGGGTCAGTTGGCCATGAAAGAAATGCTCGCCGCCCACTTGCGGCGGGTTGAACACGACGCGAAGGGGTTGGCCGCCCGGCTCTATCCGTTCACCAGAAAACGTGAAGCGGATGAGCCTAAGATCATCGTCATTGACCCGTGGGTTTCCTTCGGTCGCCCGACGATAGCGGGAACGGGGATTGCAACCGCAATCGTCGCGGAGCGTTACAAAGCGGGCGAGTCCGTTGACGAACTGGCCCATGACTATGACTGCCAACGAGGACACGTCGAAGAAGCCGTCCGCTGCGAGCTTGCCCTCGCCGCCTGAGCCGCTGGTCTTCTTCGTGGACCGTTCTTTGGGCCGCAAGATCATTCCGGGTGCGCTTCGTGAGGCGGGCGCAGAAGTCCGGGTTCACGACGAGCATTTTCCCCAGGACACAAGAGATGAGGTATGGCTTGGAGATGTGGGCAAACGCGGCTGGGTGGTGCTAACCAAGGACAAGCATATCCGCTATCGCGCGGTTGAGCTTCACGCTCTCCGTGCGGCCAACGTCCTCGCCTTCGTGCTCGCCGCGAGGGGTGATTTGAGCGGCGTGGAAGTCGGCCAAATTTTTGTCAAAGCCCTGCCCGCAATGAAGAAGCTGTGTGAAACGACATCGCCGCCATTCATTGCCCTCGTCAGCCGCGATAGCAAAGTCACGCTCATCAAGTCGTGACGCTCTGGCAGCGCCATGTCGGTCTTACATAAACGCTTCGCACGGCGGGCGGTCCACGCAAGGCGCTCACCATTCTGTCAGCTTGCCGCTAAATCGCTTTTTGGCTGCGTGAATCAGGGGGAGTTCTTCAACGGTGACTCGCCGATGAACCAACTGCTCAAGCTCGGATGTGGTGTAGATGTTGCCGGGGTCTGCGCCCGCCGTGGCGAGCGATTCCTTGGTCGCCTCGTCCGGCGTCCAAAACAGTGTTGCATTGAGGGTTTCCGAACGGACGATCAAGAAGTTCAACCTGAGCAGTTCAAGCAAAGCTGGCTTGTGCTGCCGGATTACCTCTTTCAGTTCTGGCGGACAATCAGCCGGTAGGAGCATCCGTAGTTTGTCGCCCATGATGCCGAGATTCCCGCCACTGCCAGCGACCGCCAAAAGCACTTCAATGGGCGTCTTCATGCGAACTCCTCCACCAACCTCACAGCGCCGGGCTTCTCATCGCGTAATGGCTTTGTTTCTTCGCTCCGCGCATCACGAGAATTTTCAACTACCGGGTGAGCCTCACTGACGAAACCGCCAGAAGTGGGTTTTGTCAGTTCTGGCAGTTTACTCCGGGGAAAGGTTAGACTTTTCGGATTGGTCTCAAACGTCGGGCTGGCGGGTCTGCCGGTGGCTCGGCCAGTTTCAGCAACCGGGCGAATCCAACCCAGGTCACAGAGGATTTCGGTTGCCGCTTCCGCGTCTTCTTTGCTGCTCAATCCAGCCCAGCCTTTCCGGTACGTTTCGCGCAACGTGAACCGCTCCGGCAATTCCCCGCGTTTCAGATGCTTCGCCAGTTCGCGGGCCGCTGCCGAGTCCGGGCGCAACACAGCGGAATAAATGCGCCGGGCGTGTGATTCGAGATAGCTCGCCCACAGCAGGGCTTGCTCCAATGCGGCCAGAGTCACGGGGCCAGTGTCACGGTTGCCCAGATGGTGAATCAGAGCGAGGGCCGGCACGAGTTTCCGATACTTTGCCAGGTGCGCCTCAAACGCGGGGTGATCACAATCACTCCGAAGGGTTTTCTCCAATTCCGCCCGCCAGAGGTCAAACCGCTCTTGCGCGCCGGGTGCGAAGCGAAGGAACGGAATCCCGCCCAAGCAGTCCGCGCCCACCGACGCTGCGGTGAGGGTGTCGAGGTATTGAAAAACGGTGAAGGCATCGTTCTTCGCCGCGCTGTCAGGCCAGCGGTCAATGTTCCGCCATTCCTTCGACGTGTCGGGCCAGACCGCGAGTTGGAAGCGTTGCAGCAAACCGTCGTCGCCCACGCCACTCCGCACGGCTTGGCGGAGATAATCCGACAATGGGCCGGGCTGGATCGCGCCGATGATTGACACTGTGATGGCTTCAATCCTTACCGTGCCGCGCCCGATGCGGTCCGAGGTGAAATCGCCCGTTCCATTCCACGCTTCAAGAAAGAAAGCGCGCGAGTCCTCGCGTCCTTCCTTGTCGAGCGAGCGGAGGAAACCCACCAATTCATCCCGGTGAAGCAACAGGCCATTCGGATTCTGGTTGAGCAACTCGCCCAGCTTTTCCACCGTCGAGTCATTCACTTTGTAGCGTCGAAGCACCGGAGCCGTGTCCGCGTCTTTCAAGTTGGACTCGGCGAGGTCACGCGCGCCCTTCTCGTTCCCCTCTTTGAGCAGGCCAAAAATTGCCTTCTCCGACAACTTCGTGCGCTGGGCGTCCAGCATGGCGGACACCTTGTGCGCGCCAGCTTCGGCTTCGTACTTCGCCAACGCTTGCGCCACGAGCCGGTTCAGCGGGGCCAGGGCTTGTTCCAGCGCGGGCGTTTTCATCAAACCCGGACGGCCAACGGCCATTCCCCACAAGTTCGGCACAACCAACCAGTCATCCTGTCGTTTCGGGCAAATGCCCACTTTGCGTCCAATGATGGATCCAAGCGCAATCATCGCGCCGACGGCGGGATAGTCGGGAGGGCATTGCATCCGCTCCGAAATGTCTTCGAGCCACGGGCGGAGCGTGCCCGGCAGACAATCGGAATTGAACGATTGCACGGCGGGCAGATCGTCGGGCAGCGTCTTTGGTATTGGCCATTCAATGTCAACAGGCAAAACGGCTGATTGGATTTGAGTTGTCACGGCGTCTGCTCCTTGTTGTTGGTGAAGGTCGTTGAAGTCGGTTGGCCGGTTGGTGAGGTCTTTGAAGTCAGGAAAGGCCAGAAGTGCGCCAATGGCCTTCGCCGCTTCCGTGGCTTTCTTGGCGCCGGGGTTGCCGTCGGCGAACTGATCGTTGTCGGCGGCGATGATGATTTCCCGTGACGGAAAATTTTTGCGCAGCGCCACGGCGATGGCCAGGAGGTTGCCGCAGTTCATCGCGGCGACGGTCGCATGGCCGGACGCTTCGTGAACACTCGCGCCGGTCGCGAACCCTTCCACGATCACCAGCGGGCCGTCGGGTTTGTCGGCAATGGTGAAGCAGCATCCGGCGATGCGTCCGCCGGTGAGAAATGTTTTTGTGCCGTCCTCGCCGATGAATTGCAGTGAATGAAGTTCACCGTTCGCATCGCGCAGCGGCAACACGAGGGTGCCGCGGTACTCGCGCACGTCGCCATGCGGTTGCACGCCTTTGACCGAAAGATAGCCGTGAGTTGTCACGGGCTTGGCACGGCTCAAAATCCACGCGGCGGCTTTGCGTGCCTTCGTGTGCCGTTCACTCTCAGCCTGTTGGCGTTCACGCTCCGCGTCCTGCCAGCGTCGGCGGACTTCGCTCCACTCCGCTTGCGACAACTGGCCGCTGCGGTCGCACCAGGTTTCACTGAGTCCGCGCTTCCAACATCCGAACGCACCGGAGGCCGGCGGGCCAGCATGGAGCACGTACCACGAGTTGCGGTTGTGGTCGCCGGTGGATTTGATGCGATGCAACTTTCCATCGGCAATCACGTTGCTGATGGTGTCGAGTCCGGCGGAGCGCATCACGGCGCGGAAATTTTCGCCGAAGGTCATGTTGTTTGCACCCAAGTCAAACCGGGTGCTATTTGCCACGCGGCCAGTTTGCGGTCGCTAATGGTTGCGGTGTTCATTCCCTCCCTCCGCGTTGTTGGCGCAAAAGTGCGGCCTGGACCGATGGCCAGTGGAAAATTTTTCGCCGGCCGATTTTCACGACGGGCAGTTTTCCAGCTTTTTCCCAAGTGTAAACCGTTCGCCGCGAAATGGGTAATCTCGCCAGAAGTTCTTTTTCGTCAATGAATCCCGCCTCGCTCGTCGGTGCGGGTTGTTGTTCGTGTTCGCTCATACGGGCAGCAATTTGCCCGAAAGCGCGTGCGGTTTTTCGGAGGACTTGAGGCGAAGGACTTTTCCGTTTTCTTGCGCGCGGTCGCCGAACGAAAACTAGCGACCCTTGGGAGTGGCAGTCTTGAACAGGACGAAATGAATCTTCCCGGCCCGGAACTCAACATCTTTGATCGCACGAGGGCGCGCCGGAGTTAGGCCAAGGCTGCCATACAATTTTCTGATCCGCTCCGGTTCCTTGTTTTGGAGTTCCGCTGGCATCCACTGTTTTTTTCTCAAGTAATAAATCATTTTCGCCATTGCTCGGTCGCTGAAAAAGCAAAAGCTCGCAATCGCCCAATTCTCACGCGGCGGGTCTTGAATCCAGTTCCAAATGAGAAGACGGCTGGTGGCGTCGCCAGCATGGATGGCGTTTTGATCGTCGTCTTTCTGCGTTACTGGCTTTCTTTTGTATAGGGCAAGCAACTTCGCCAAATGCTTGGCTAGTTCGTTATCGTCTTGGAGTCGGTAGGCAAGGCGTTGAGCAGTCTCTCGCAGCGTGGGTGTACCGAGGTAATCCCGAAACTCTTTGTCCGTCTCCGGCGTCACCGTGAATTCAGGATCAAGCTGCCGGACACGTTCGGCGATAGCTTTCGCCTTTTCCTTCTCCACTTTTGTAAATTCGGGTCGCCGCTCGCTACGGCCAATGACAAATTGCCACAGTTCAGGAGGATCGTCCTTGCTCAAACCCAAAACCTCGGCGCGCGGGTGACCAAACACTTTCTTCAAGGCATCCAGCCGCGATTTCGCAATGATTGGCCACTGCCTTGCGAGTTTCGCTGCGTCATACTGGATTGTCGGGTCGCTATGCACGGTATTTCAGCGCGGGGGCGCATCAGTTCAACGCGATAACTCCGGGTTGCCATTGCGGTTCAGCATCCGGTGCAGCGTCCTTTCGCCCAGGCCGGTCTGCCGCGCCAGTTCCTTGAAGGTGATTTCGGCGTGAACCAGGTCGCGCAGCCGGGAAAGCGCCTCGGCCGTTTCGCCGTCCAGCAAGGCGCTGATCGCCTCGGCGAAGAGCGCCCGTGCAAATTTGCGGGCGCGTTTGATCCGCGTCACGACGGTTGCTTGGTAGTCTTGTGTGCGTGCCATTTCACGGTTTCACGTTCAAGCCTTCGCTCGCCGCCGCTTTGCGCTGGCGGTCGTCGAAGCTGAAAAAGACTTCCGCGTCCAATAGCAACGCCGCCGCGACGTGTAACAAGTCCAGGCTGCGCGTGCCGAGCGTGGGGGTGTAGCGGTCGCTCAATTCACGCGCCGAGTCGTGCAAAGCGGCGGAAGCAACCGGCGTCAGGACCAGAAAGCCGCTGGCGATGTCGGCTTCCACGTCCTGCCAGAGCGCGTCGCGTTGCGCCGCCGTGATGCGCTGGCGTTGGACGGCGCGGTTGAAGGCGTTGCGCAGCTCCAACGCGACCAGCGGGGTGAGCGGCAAGGGTTCTCGTTTGACTCCCAACGCCGCGTCCGCCGCCTTGGAGGTGGATTCTTCCAAATAAAGCGAGGCGATAAAGCCGGTGTCGGCAAAGGCTACCATTCGTAGCTCTCCCGCTCTTCGGCGACGATGTTGCCGGGCAGCACGCGGTCGCCAAAGATGCGTTTCCGCCGCGCCGCGAAGTCAGGGAGCTTGAACTTTTGCGGCGCGGTGGGTTTGGGCGGCGGGGAGAGGAGCGCGATGACTTTGCCCTTTTTGATGATTTCCACCTGCTGGCCTTCGGTGATCCAGTCCATCACGTCGCCGAAGGCGTGTCGAAGTTGTCTGACGTTGGCTGTTTTCATGTTTTACAAGGATGTTATACTTCACCCGGCGTTGCCGGTCAATGCGCTTGCTTGCGCGAGACGGCGGGCGGGGGAATGACGTTCGTTGCCGCGGCGGGCGGCTGGACGTTGAACCATTTTTCAGCCTCGGCTTTGGTCGCGAGTCCTTTGTAGTGGGCGTGAATCATCGCGGGCGAGTTGCCCGCTTGCTGGGCGGTCTGGTTTTCGTTGGCGTGCGCGGCAAAGTGATACGTGCAAAAGGCGTGGCGCAGTCCGTTGGCCTTGCGCGCGACGTTCGCGTCCTCACAGAACTTCAAAAAGCTTTTCTGAAAGATGTTCTCATTTTCCAGCCACAACTTGCCGCCGGCCTGACTGCGGAAGGGTTCCAGCCACGCGGCGAGCGCGGGGCAGATTTCCACCAGCCGACGCTGCCGGGTCTTGGCCTTGCTGGCGGTGATTTCAATGTGCCCTGGCACGCGCCACACGTCCGCCCAATCCAAGCGCTGCAATTCCGCGGTGCGCAGGCCGGCCAGTCCGCCAATGGCGATGATCGGGCGCAGCGTGGCGTCGGCCTTTTCCAGCAACACGGCAAACTCGCCGGGGGTGTAGAATTGAGTTTCGCCGGTGTTGGCCCGCTCGGGGCGCATGGTGTCGGCTTCAAACAAGCGGTGCGTGGCGGGCAGGTAGTCTTTGCGGACTGACCATTGCAGAAATTGCCGGACGGCGGCGCGATAGTGGTTGCAGGTCTTGGGCGCAAAATCCTCCAGGGAGCCGATGAAGGCGTCCAAGTGCTCCTTGCTCAAATCGCAAAGGGCGGTGCCGGGGAACGTGTCGGCGAATTTGCGCAGTTGACGGGAGCGGGTCTAGGCGTAGTGGGCGGAGAGTTGCGCCCGCTGGCCGGCTCGGGCTTTCGCGCGGGGCGCCTCGGTTTGAAGAAACTCCTCGACGGCTTGCTTGATGTCTGCGCGCTTCACGTTGGCGACGGTGCGCAAGTAACCCTCGACGGCTTCGCCCATCGTGCGCCCCTTCAGCTTGGCGGCGGCCTCGACAAACTCAGACGCGGCGGCCAGCAAGGAAACCCGGCGGCCAGTGGACTGCCGGAAGGATTCGAGACACTGCAAAGCGGCGAGGGCATCGCGGGATTGCGTAGCCGAGAGCGCGGCGGCCTCGGAACCGTTCGCGGCAGCGCGGACAATGCGTTCAGCGGCGGCTTTGGCGTCGGAATAGGCAGCGAAGGTTTGCATCCGCCGTTTGCCCGCGGTGGTGTAGGCGAGGCGGTAGTAAGCGAACTTCCCGCTCGGCGCGTAGATTTTCGCCTTGCTGGTGCGGTGTCGGATGGTGACGGGGAATCTCACGCGACGGTCAGCGGTTCGGGCGAAATTCTGTGCAAACTCTGTGCAAACTTTTTGAGAATCGCCTGATTTCTCAAGGAAACATGGTGGGCGCTGAGGGATTCGAACCCCCGACCAACAGCGTGTAAAGCTGCTGCGCTACCACTGCGCTAAGCGCCCAACCGCCGCCATTATCGCAGACCGCCACGCTTTGACAACGGAGGAATGGGG
>CAIKLQ010000015.1 GCA_903828255.1 uncultured Verrucomicrobiota bacterium | reverse complement strand
TCGTTGCCGATGTCGGTGTCGAAAATAATTTTCACCGGCGGCGGCGCAGGCGGACGATCCGCAGCGAGCGCGGCGAACGCGATGCCCAGAACGGCGATGACCGCGAGGCGGAAGAGTTTTGATTTCATGGTCTGAACAGATTGCGGGCTTGGGCTAGGTGATTCATTCCGGTGGTGGTGAGGGAATCGGTTCGGGATTAGCGGTAAAACATTTCGCGCCACCGGTTGAGACGTTCCAACGGACGCGCGAAAGCCGCCGCGCAAATCCGGTGGCCCCATTTATTCGTTGGCACATTTAGTTTCCTGGCCGCGTCAGAAACGCGAGTACATCGGCGAGGTCTTGCGGCTCCAGGCCCTGTTGTTCTGCGCTTAGCATGAGCGAACGGCCCAGCGGCTTTTTGGATCCAATACGCGCCGCCGGCACGGTTTGCGTCACACCGCCGGTGGAACGGATGATCAGCGGGTCGCCCGCGGAAAGAATCAGGCCGTCAATCTCCATGCCGTCCTTGAGCTTGACGGCATATCCGTCGAAACCGTTGGAGATGTCCGCCGAGGGATTGACGATGGAGCGCAGAACGACTTCGCGCGGCTGCATTTTGGCGAACGCCGTAATATCCGGCGCGTAGTCCGTGCCTTCACTGCCGATGCGATGACAAGTCTGACAGGCCGTGGCGACCTGCTTGCCCCGGACGGCGTCGCCTTTAATTTTCAGCAACTCTTCCAGCGGCGGCAGCTTGGTGGGCGTCGGCTCGGGCACTTTGATTTCCACCAATGCAATGTTCTCCGGGTCGTAAATGCCATCCCGCTTGAGCCGCTCGGCCACGCCCAGGTCTTTCCATTGTTGATCCTTGCCGTGGAGCAGCCACCACAGCGCGTCGGTGCGGATTTCATTGGTGGTTCCCGCGTAGATGTCGGCGACCGCGTCGGCGGAGGCGTGGGTGGGAATAAAACCCAACGCGACCAAGGCGGCTTTGCGATCCTTGAGCGGGAGACTGGTGGCCAGTGCGCGGGCTTTGAAGGCCGGGACACTCTGCGGCGGGTGCAAGCGCCACGCGAGGCCCGCGAGCGCGGGCGACCATTTCAGCGGGTCCGTGGAATTCGTGTCCGAGGCGATGAGGTCAAACATCTCGGATTCCTTCCCGGAACAGCCCATCCCAAACGCTTCGAGGTAGGTGCGGTCCACGCCGTCGAAGCCGCGCGCAATCGCGAGTAGAATATTTTTCGCCTCCGCAAAGGGCACGTCCCGTTGGGCCAGCGCCACTTCCCGGCGCACCATCGGCACAGGGTCCAATGCCAGCCGCCAGGAAGACTCGCCTATCCGGGCGTAGAGCCGCCGCAGCGCGCGAAACGCCACGATGCGAAAGTGCGGGTCTTCGTCCTGCAACAGCGTTTGCACCGTGGCAATGCCCGCCCCGCCCAGGTGCGACAACAGCCACACGGCCCGAGCGTTGACGTAAGGATTCTCGTCGTTCAGCAGTTTCGCCACCTCGCGCACGGCCTTGCTCCCCTGCCATTGGAGCTTTTCAAAACCCAGATTGCGCACGTTCACCGCCGGACTTTTCAGCGCCGCAATCTGCCCGCGGGTCGTGTTGAGATGGAGCTTGGGAATTTTGGGTTTGAAGCCTGGGGGCGCGATGCGATAGATCGCGCCGGAGAGCGAGGCGTCCAGATCACCGTGCCCGCCGACGCGCGGATCGAACCAGTCGCACACGTAAATTGCGCCGTCCGCGCCCACCACCACGTCGGACGGACGGAAGGAGAGCTTGCGTTCCGAGGGCACGCCGCCGGTGAAATCCGTGCCCGAATAATTTCCTTCCGGATTGGTCGTGAGGAAATTGAACCGCTCCAGTTTCCACCCCGCGCCGGCCGGTTTCGGGAAATAGCCGAAGACGGTGTTCCGCCCCGGTTCACAACTCAACAACATCCCGCGATACGGCTCGCCGAGGGCGCCGCCTTCGTAAAACGCAATGCCCGTGGGTGCCCCCCCGCCATAGACATCCCCCGCCGGCATCGTGCCGGGGTCTTCCTGCCGCCACTCCGCAATCGCCGTGCTCTGCCCCGGACGCCGGTCGGCGGACCAGGACCGCTGGCCGTTCGCCGAAAAGAAACCGGCGTTGCCGCCCTCCAACATGAACGTCGTCCGGCAGGCAGGCGGATCGTCGTTGTCGTTCTGAAAGACATCGCCGAACGACGTGACCGTCTGCTCGTAACTGTTGCGGAAATTGTAGCCGATGATGCGGACTTCCGAACCGTCCGGATTCATGCGCGCGGCAAACCCGCCCACATAAACGCGGCCGTCGTCGCTGGGCTGACCGGCCAGTTCGCGCGGGGTCCATTTGAAGTCGGTGGAACTGTCGGGGCTGCCAACGCGAAAGGTTTTCGCCGACTTGTCGGTGAAGAGCGCCCCGCAATTACCGGCGTTCCAATACCATTGCCCGTCCGGGCCGCACGTCACGGAATGGAGACTGTGATCGTGCTTGCGGCCGTTGAAGCCGGTAAGAATGACCTCTCGCTTGTCCACCGCCGGATCGAACTTCAAGTCCCGATTCACGTCGGTGTAAACGACCAGATCGGGCGTCATCGAGACAACGATCTTGTTATCCATCACCGCAATGCCCATCGGGGTGCGGAGAAACGGCTCCTGCACAAACGTCCAACTCTTGTCGGCGCACCCGTCGCCATCGGTGTCCTCCAACACGACGATGCGGTCGCCTTCCGGCTGGCGGTTGTAATGGCTGCGGTAGTTCACGCCCTCGGCGACCCAGAGGCGGCCCTGCTTATCGGTGTCCAGGTTGGTGGGATTCTTGAGCATCGGCGAATGAGCCCAGAGCTTGACCTCCAGTCCATCCGCGACCTGGAACATGGCCTCGGCCACGAACTCCGCGGCGGGGAGGTTTGCGACGTGGAGCGCAATGCCTCCGCAAACGGCAAGAACGAACCGTGGAATTGGGTTTGAATGTTGGGAGCGAGGCATGATTTCGAGGTGGGTGGTCGGGGCGCAGTACGGGCGAGCGATATTAGAAGGCGGTTAATCCGCATCTGTTTTCCAGCATCCGGACGTAGGATTTCGCCTTTGAAGCCATGCTGGAGGATTGGTAAAGCGGGAGGAGCGGCGGACAAATTTCACATCGAGCTGTTTTCGCCTGAAAGCGTCACCGGCCATGAAACGCGCGGCCCGATTCCATCGCCCGCTGCAGCTCCTCCAGCACCGGCGCGAGTTCCGCCTTCGTCTGCGCGGAACTTTGACTATAAAACGATTTCAGCCCGATAGTTCGCACCTTTGCCTGAAGCTCCTCGCTGATGACCGGGCCATTTGTCCCCTGCCCCAGCGCGTCTGCGCCCGTCGGGGCCCGGCCTTTCAACTCGCGCATGTTTTTCAACGCGTCGCCGATCACCCGTCGCCGTCGCTCCTCTGGCATTTCCTCAAAAGCGCTGATCATTTGCTTGAAGCCCGTCGGCATCGTCGCCTCGATGAAAGCTCCCTTTTCCTCCTCGGTCATCTGATCGAACCACCGATACGCGCTGTGATCCAGGCGCATCTGTTGCCGTTCCTCCAGCGAGAGCGCGTTGATCTTGTCGGCCAAGTCATGCAGCGCCTTGGCCCGCGCCGCCCCCGAGAGCTTGCTCAAATCTACCGACTCCACATACGCCCGCACTCGCGCCGGCGTCACTTTGAGCGAATCGGAAATCCAGAACCCCGCCGCCGCCAGAAGCCAAATTCCCGCAATCGCTGCCGCCGACCAGACCACCGCGCGTTGTCGCTGACTTAACATGCTGGAAGTTTAGCGCGAGGCGGCGCGTTCGCCATGAAAAAGGAGCGCCGCACTCTGATTCGGGCGGGATAAAAACCGGGCGAGGAAGGTTTCGGTTTTGTTCAACTGGGGGGAGAGCGCCAGGCCTCGGGAGCAGCAGGTCCTGTACGTTTGGCGGCTGGGTTAGTTCAGCCCGCCGGCCTCCGCTCCACCGAGTTGTGGTCGAGGACCGCTACCCTCCGGACCGTGCCTGCTTCTAATCGCACCCGTCAACAGTCATGCTGACAAATCCAACTTGCTTTGCGTCGGCTCAAATCTAACTTCCCGGCCATGTCGTTTTCCGAAACAAAGAATTTTTCATCCGATTCGCTGGCGCCCCCGGACGAATTCGTCCGCCGCCACATCGGCCCCAACGAAGCCGAGACCCTGGCCATGCTCAAGGCCATCGGCTTCGACACCCTCAACGCGCTCACGGACGCCGCCGTGCCGGCGCAAATCCGCCTGGGCAAATCACTGGACCTTCCCGCCGCCCGCAGTGAGCACCAGGCGCTCGCCGAGTTGAAATCCGTGGCGGCACAGAACCAGGTGTTCCGCTCGTTCATCGGCATGGGCTATTACGATTGCCTCACGCCGCCGGTGATTCAGCGCAACGTGCTGGAAAACCCCGGCTGGTACACGCAATACACCCCTTACCAAGCCGAGATTTCCCAAGGCCGCCTCGAAGCGTTGTTGAATTTCCAAACGATGGTCAGCGATCTCACGGCCCTCGACATCGCCAACGCCTCGATGCTGGATGAAGCCACCGCCGCCGCCGAAGCCATGACGATGTCCCACCGGCTCAAGGATGGTCGCAATACTTTCTTCATTTCGGAAACCTGCCATCCACAAACCATCGAAGTCGTCCGCAGCCGCGCCCAGGCACTGAACATTGAAGTGGTCGTCGGCAACCCCGAAACCTTCGCGTTCACGGAGCAAGTCTTTGGCGCGCTGGTGCAATATCCCGACACTTTCGGTGCGATCCAAGATTACTCTGGGTTTACCGCGAAAGCCCACGCCGCCGGCGCAATGGTCACGGTCGCCACGGATTTGCTGGCGCTCACGCTCATCAAGCCGCCCGGCGAATTCGGCGCGGATATCGCCGTCGGCAGCGCCCAACGATTCGGTGTGCCGCTCGGTTACGGCGGACCGCACGCGGCGTTCTTCGCCACGCGCGACGAATTCAAACGCCAGATGCCCGGCCGCATCGTCGGCGTGTCCAAAGAC
>CAIKLQ010000014.1 GCA_903828255.1 uncultured Verrucomicrobiota bacterium | reverse complement strand
CAGCCGCGCTCCGGTTCAGGTGGAGGGAGAGCGGATCGCTCAATCAGCGACCTGTCAGAAAGCAGGATGCTCCCCTTACTTCGGCACCGTTGGCGGAGCGACAACCGCCCGCTCCCTGCCCGCGCCCGACGCCAGCAACTCCCCGAGCAGCGCGCCGCCCGCCGGCAGCATCGTGATACGCGCCTCGCCGGCAATGATCTTTTGCGCTTCCAGAATGTCGAACATCGCGGACATGATCTCGCGATCCTGCGAAATCTTCTGCAGCGCCTGGCCGACGATTTCCGGCCGCACCGCCGCCGCTTTGGCAAATTCAATTGCCGCCTGTCGTTCCGCCGTGCTGGCGATGATGCTCACTTGATTCGCGCCGTCCTGCTTGATGGCGGACGTGACCTGGCGCAACCGGTTCACGACCTTGCTTTCGATCTGCTTGATCATGCCGGCGTCGCGGAAGTGGACGTTGCGGATATAAACCGAGCCGAGCTTGTAGCCCCATTCGTGTGACTTGGGCGAGACTTCGTCGCGCACCGTGGTGCTCATCGTGTGGCGGCTCACCATCATCTTGGCGAGCGGCAGGTTGCTCAGGCAGCGGACGGTGGAGTTGCTCACGTTCGCGCCCAGCGAACCGCGCGGGTCAGTGTTCTTGAACAGGTAGGCCACGGGATCGCTGATATACATCTCGAACCACATGCCGATGCCCATCGGCGCGCCTTCCTCGGAATTGACGGGCTGGCTGCGGAGATATTCCTGATCCAGCCGCATATCGAGCACGTAACACTTGCCCAGCCAGTTGATGATGAACGCGCGCCAGCCCATCTTCAGCGGCAGCCAGTGCAACCCCGCCTCTTCGATCGTCGCGACGACCTTCCCAAACAACACATACACATGACAACGCCGCTCGTTGACGATGACATAGAGTCCCACCGCCCGCGCCAATCCGAGCAGCAGCGGCATCAAAAGGAAGCAGCCGATGAACGTGGCTGCGGCTGCAATCAAGCCGTTCACTTGGGCACCTCCATGAACACCGAGTGCGCCTGCTCGAACAACGAAAGCCGCACGTTGCGCGTGTAAGCCTTCAACGCCTCCGGCCCGCCGATGCGTTTCAAGTCCGTCAATTGCTTCGCCAGCCGATCCAGCGGTTCGACTTCCGCCTGCGCCTTGAGCGTTTCGATTTCCACCGCGCGCCGCGACTGCACGATCTTCTGGTCCGCCGAGGCTTGGGCGAGGCTGATGTCCGACGAAACCTGGTTGTGCGCCGTGTTGATGGCAGCGAGCGCGGATTCCACTTCCGGCGGCGGATCAATGCCCGTGATGAGCGAGGCGTCGAGCAGCATTCCGTAGCGGGCGGAGGAGGAGCGACATTCCTGATCCATGTGCTCGTTGAGGTCGCGCAGGTTTTTGCGCAGATCGTTGATCGAGATGCCGCCGGTGTCCGGCCCGGTCGCAGCAATGGCTTCGGCGGATTTCGGCACTTCAAAATTGGCGATGCGTTCGCGGAGCACAGACACGAAGTAACCCATGACATGGGCGATGGGATGTTTCACGCCGAAGAGATAGGCGTAGAGATTCCGCTCCGAAACGCGGTAGCGAATCTGCCCCGTCAGGCCGGTGTTCAACTGATCCTTGGTCACCGCTTCGAGCAACGTGCCGCCGAGGTTGGCCGAAGGATTCTCCGGATCCCAAGCCATGTTCACGGTCTCGGTCGCGATGGACACCTTGTAAACCCGCTCCCACGGCCATTTGAAATACGGCCCGCCCGGCGGAATCACGCGCACCTGGGGAAAGGCATACCGCTTCTTCTCGTCCGCGCTCAGGGATTCGGAAATGGGGTCGTCGAGCGTGGTGAGGTTTTGGAGGCGTTGGGCGCGGCCAAAACTGGTCTTCACCGCGCGCTCGTTCTGGTTGACTGTGAACAGTCCCGCCGCCAGGTAGCGCACGAGAAACCAGGCGATGAATCCGATTAGACATCCAGCCGCTATGCTCATAATGTGACTATCCTTCCGCTGCTCTTCCAAGACTTCATAGCCGCCGAGGTTAGTAGGCGCAAACCTACTGAATTGAGCGCGGCCCACGCCCACGGCTACGTTTTTGAAAGAAGCTCTACCGACCTCGACTTGTTAATCGAAGCGCACGATAAAGCCAAGCGGGAAAATGGCAAGGCACACGCAGCCACCACGCCGTTATCAGGGCCATTCGCTTGTCCCCATTCTTCTGTCAAAAACGAATTCATCCCAAGAAGAGCAATGGAAACCACCATTCACCGCGCCCGTCATCCTAAACGGAGCAGTTCAACCACCGAGAACCCAAAGAACCTAAAGGGCCTGTTGGGCGACTCGCCCGGTGGGGGCAACAGGCCTACAAGACATTGGGTTTCTGGTGGGTACTTGTAGGCCGCGCGCCCGACCGTGCGGAGTTGCTGCGACCGGGGGCCGGTCGCGCGCCGTTCGCCACCGGGTGTCGGTCCGGCGGCGTTTGGGTTGCGATCAGGTGACGTTTTCGCGGGCGGGCATTTTTTGGTGGACAATTTTGCCGGTTTCCCGGCTACTGACGGCGCAATGTTCTCAATCCAGAATCTATTCAGCAAAGGCGACCGGTTTCACGAGCTGCTTGAGCAGGCGGCGGCGGAAACCCATGAGAGTGTGCGGCTCGTTCACGAGTTGATCAAATCGCCGCGCGACACGCGGAAATTTGACGACGTCGTGATGACGCGGCGCAAGGAAAGGAAGATCTCCGAGCAGATCAGCGAGGAATTGGTGAAGACGTTTGTCACCGGCCTGGAACGCGAGGACATCGAGGCCCTGGCGCGCGGGCTTTACAAGATTCCGAAGACTGCGGAGAAGCTCGCCGAGCGCTTCATGCTGGCCGCGCCGCACTTGCCCGGCGTGGATTTCAGCAAGCAGGCGGAAATGATGCTGCGCGCTACCGACGTGGTGCTTGCCATGATCAAGCAATTGCGCGCGATGGAGGATCTCGAAAAGATCAAGGCGCTCAACGACAAGTTGCAATATATCGAAGGCGAGGCGGATCGGTTCATGATTGATGCGCTCCGCGAACTTTACAGCGGCCGGTATGAAGTGATCCGCGCCATGGTGCTCCGCGACGTTTACGAGTTGATCGAGAAGGTCGTGGACCGCTGCCGGGACGTCGGCAACGTGGTGATGCAAATCGTGCTGAAGAATTCCTGACCCGCGCGATGGCCCTCATCCTGACCGTCATTTTCGTCGCGTTGGTGTTTGAATACATCAATGGTTTCCACGACACGGCCAATTCCATCGCCACGGTCGTTTCCACCAAGGTGCTCACGCCGCGCCAGGCGGTCCTGCTGGCGGCGGTCACGAACTTGACGGGCGCGCTGGTCGGAACTGCCGTGGCCAAGACCATTTCCTCCGGCTTGGTGGACGCCAAGATTGTCACGTCGGAGATCATCATCTGCGCCTTGCTTGGGGCCATCGTGTGGAATCTGATCACATGGTGGGTCGGGTTGCCGTCTAGTTCCTCACATGCACTGGTGGGCGGACTGTGCGGGGCTAGCTTGGCTGCGGCGCAGAATGACTGGCGCGTCCTCATCTGGAGCGTGCCCGCTTCCGATCATTGGTGGAATGGCAAGGGCATTCTCTGGAAAGTGGTCATTCCGATGGTCACCTCGCCGGTTCTCGGCCTAGTGGTCGGATTCTTGGTCATGGGCTTACTTTACTTTTTGTTGCGAAACTGGCGGCCCGTCATGGTCAACCGGACCTTCGGCAAAATGCAGTTGTTCAGCGCGGCCTACATGGGTTTCAGCCACGGTACGAACGACGCGCAGAAAACCATGGGCATCATCACGCTGGCGCTGGTGGTGGCAACCAAGGCCGGCCTGCTGGCCTCCGCGCCGGACTGGCTGGGTTGGCTGCACACGGCTGAAGGGACGCCCGCCGGTCACCTCACGCCTGTCGCGTGGGTCATGGCGCACCTGCCGTCCTGGCTGCAATTTGGTTACACGCCGCCCGCCTTCGACGCCAAGTCTCAGTTCATCCCGGTCTGGGTGACGGTCGCCTGCGCGCTGACGATGTGCGCAGGCACGGCGGCGGGCGGTTGGCGCATCATCCGGACGCTCGGCCATAAAATGGTGAAGCTCCACCCCGTTCACGGTTTCGCAGCGGAAGCTACGGGGGCGTCGGTGCTGCTGGCGGCGGCGCATTTCGGCATGCCAGTCTCGACCACGCACGCCATTACGACTTCGATCATGGGTGTTGGATGTGCGAAAGGATTCAATGCGCTCAAGCTGCGGGTGGTCGAGCGCATCATCTGGGCGTGGGTGCTGACGATTCCGGCGAGCGGCCTGGTGGCTTACCTGCTTGTGCGCGTGGCGCACGCGCTGGATTGGATTCCCTAAGCGCCGGTTTGAAAAGTAGCAGCCGATGTAAGGAGGCTCTGACTCTGGAGCGTGCGGGCCCCAAAAACCAAGAGATTTGAGCCGCTGCTACGACCGAGTTTGGGATTTTCAAACAGGCGCTAAGAACGCCAGATACAGGAAGCCAATGAAGTTCAGCCCAAGCAGCAGCAACAGAATCGCCACCCAAACCTGCTCGCCACGGGCGGCGGTGATTTTGAAACACCACGCGATCTGCACCCCAAAGCTTAACAGGAGCAGCCCGATTGCCAGCCCGAGGTCGAGGGTTTTATGGCCCGTGGTATTGAGCGCACTGGACAGGGGCCGGAGCCACCCCAGCAACCACCAACCGGACCTCCCCGCCGCCCGCAGCGCGGGAAGCATCTGGAGGATCGGAAGCCAAACCATTGGACCAGGCTCTTGCCCCACCTTCTCACAGATCAACTTGAGGCAATAGCAGCCGAACAGGTAGAAAATGAAACCGATCACAAGGCTCCCTCCCAGCAAGGCCAAGGGCAGGTGCAGCTTTTCCAGGTCCGCCAATTGTTTTCATAATGCCGGCGGCAAAGCTCCTGGACGGGCGGCGGGAGGTTCCACTTGCGGTAGCGAGTTGGAGTTGGTGGCGGGCGGTGGTTTCACGGCGGGCGGTGGTGGCGCCACTTTGGCCGGTGGGGCCAGCAACCCCAACGCCTGAAGGCTGCGTCGTCCTGGAGGTCCGCCAGTTTGACATTGGTGATCCCGCGTTCGTGCTGGATGAAAATATCCGTCGCGGTTTTTCCGGTGACCAGGACGTTGTTGTAGTTGCCCTGCATGGTTTTGAGTGTGGGCACGCCGCACGTCGTCCGTCGTCGCCGCCGTCACGGCCCGCGCGAATAGGCCCGCCAACCCAGCTCGCTACAGCCAGTGGCCGAGGTAGCGGAAACGATTTTGCATAATTTTCAGGTCCCGATTCCGGTCGGTCCCAAGGCCGGCCAAACGTCCATTCGACTTGCTTGCGCGGCGTTGCTAACTTGACGCCATGCTTGAATCCAAACCGCAGGTGCTCGCCGTGGTCGGCAGCCTGAACGAAACTTCCGTCACGCGCGTCGTGATCGGGCACCTGGCCGACCGGCTCCGCGCCGTCGGCTGCACCGTGGATGTGCTCGACCTGCGCGCCGAAACGTTGCCGCTTTACGATCCCGATGCCGCCTACACCCAACCTGGTTATCCTGCGCTCGAACAGCGGGTCGTGGCGGCTGACGTGTTCATTCTCGGTACGCCCGATTATCACGGCAGCGTCAGCAGTGCGATGAAGAATTTCCTCGATCACTTCTGGCAGGAGTTTGCCGGCAAACTTTTTTGCCCGGTCGTCGCCTCGCACGAGAAGGGGCTGACGGTCATTGACCAACTCCGAACCATCGCGCGCCAATGCTACGCGTGGGCGCTGCCCTACGGCGTTTCGTTTGCGGAAAAAGCCGACGTGGCCAACGGCGAAATTGTCAGCGACGCGCTC
Organism: uncultured Verrucomicrobiota bacterium; assembly: GCA_903828255.1. Lineage (GTDB taxonomy): Bacteria > Verrucomicrobiota > Verrucomicrobiia > Limisphaerales > JADLHS01 > CAIKLQ01. The sequence continues at coordinate 2,666 of CAIKLQ010000014.1, read as the reverse complement.
AAGAAGCGGGTGGAGATGCTGGTGCGGGATGTGCGCGTCTATGGCGGTTTGCTGGCGCAACAACGGCGGGCGGATCTCGCCGGCACGGAATCGGGTTTCCTGGAAAGGTTGCGGAAGAAATAGGAGCGCAGAGTTCCAACTCGGCGCGATCGGGGACCGCCACGAATTCCCGCGTGCGATACCGGCGACAACCGGTCGCCAAGAGCAACGCCACCACCCCGGCCAAAGCAATTTGGAGCGTTCGATTCATCGCCCGATTTCTCCGGGCCAACCCCAGCCCGCCGCTGTTGCTCGACGATCAACTCGGTCAACTCTCGGAACCTGGGCACATTTTCCAAGGTCATTGGGCCCCGCCAACACCAACTTCCCAGCCAAATCGCGGTGAATCCAAGGCCTCGCGCCATTCATGGGTTGGGGTGTCGAAGGCTGGCAACTGCCGCCCTACGTCGGCGGGTTCGGCTTCGTTGAGCCACGCGCGTTGCCGCCACTCCTCTTGGAAGCAAGCCAGCACGTATTCCGGGGTCCCCAGCGCGGATTTGATTGAGTACCCAGCAGGGTGTGAGGAAACCAGAGTATTGGTTCCTGTCTCACCCGCTCTTGATCCCACCCGTCGCGAAGGAAATCCCAAATCAAGCTTGCCAAGACCGGAAGCCGCCAGCATATTTTTCCGAACGAAAGAAAATTTATGGCAGATGTAGCAAATAAATATCCTGAAAACATTGGCGGCAAATACTACGTGGACAACCAGTGCATTGACTGCGACTTGTGCCGCGAGACCGCCCCGGACAATTACAAGCGCAACGAGGACGGCGGTTACTCGTTCGTTTACAAGCAACCCGAGAATCCTGAAGAGGAAGCGCGTTGCAAGGAAGCCAAGGAAGGCTGCCCCGTCGAAGCCATTGGCGACAACGGCGCGTAGGTTTCCGTCACCCGTGCTTTGCCAAACCCACTCCGGTCAACCCCGGAGAGAGGGTTTTCCAACTGTAAGGACGCCCCGGCCGCGCTGGTGGCGACGGGCTATCTGCTTGGTCATAGGCCCTCAGAAAAACAGCATTGCCCCACCCAAGGCTTGGCGCTGACTGGCTGGGGGGACGAGCGGGTTCATTCGTTAAGCCCTCCGTGGTACCATTGGTTCTCTCGACTCCAATGTGCGGCGGCATTGCCTATCTCTGGTAGGGCGGATGCGGAGCGGCCAGGGTTGCGGTCGGCCACCGACAGGACTTCGGCCACGCTCTCCAACAACGCGCTGCCGAGGTACGGTTTGGGCAGCACCGTGGCGGGCTGTAGCCAGGGGTTCTGCATCAATTCTTCCGCCCCAACCCCGCCCGAGGCCATGAGGACCGGCAACGCCAATTGCGCGGATCGCAGCTTCCGGACCAGTTGGAGGCCCGTCATTCCCGGCATCTGGTTGTCGGTAATCAGGAGGTCGTAGGCTTGGGCCTGCAGCGCGTCCCAGCCGAGTTGACTGCCCGCGACCGCGTCCACTTCGTAACCGGCACCCATCAGCACCCGCGCGCTGAGTTTGCGGACGCCATCGTCATCCTCAACGAGGAGAATCCGGCGTGCCGGCAGCCCGGTGGGCCGGGGCTGCGCTGGGTGGGTTGTCGTCGGCGCAGGGGGCGGACACTCCCGCGCGGTCGCGGGGGCAAAGAAACTGAGATCGGCCGCTTCCACTTTGCGCCGCAGGAGCTGAACCCTCGGGGAGTCCAAGGCGTCCATATCGTCCTCCGGGCCGAGCAAGGCCGCCACGGCGGTGGCCGTTCCGCAGTTCTGGCAGAGTGATTCGTCCACCCAGCGCTGCACTTGTGGGGGCAGCGCGGCCTTGCTACTGGCCGAGATGATGAGCAGGTCGGCTTGGGCGACATCGTGGGTGGCCGCCGCGCGCCAGTCCGGGTCCTCCAATAGATCGAACCGCCAGAGCTGCGGCTGCAGCCGCGTTTTTCCGCCCAACTGTTGAACCACGGCGTCCAAGGTAATCACCGCGCGCCGGCCGGCGCGTGCGTCGTCATAAACGATCACCACCACCCAGTCCGCGACCGGGTCCGGGTCGGGTTGGAAAGCCAGCGTTGAATCAGTCGCATCGTTGGTCATCATAGGTAGCGAGGTTGGCCGGCCTTTGGGTCGGAGGGGATTTGAGGTTTTGTTATCCGTGATCATCGGCAGTGGTTGTTACGATTTGAACTGACAGGTCCACAGGTGTCCGCTCCAAACCGCCCGCCATCAGGTTGGTGAGCAGCTCGAACAAGCACTCTCAAGCGCCGGTCTTTTGCGGCCCTCACGCCAGTCGCGACCAAACCGCAGCGCCGAACGCGGGAGTGAACTGGGACCAGTCGCGTAAGCTTTATCACGCGGTTGTTTTACCCCCATCCCGCCGGTTACGCAACTGATTAGAGGCTGAAAAAAACGTAGGCGGCGGCCTACAAATTCAGGACGGGGTGTCCTTGTGTATAATAATGGTTAAAATTAGAAATCGGAAGAAGCGGCGCCCGCCGGATGATCCTAGTCACCCGTTACTCATTCCGTGCTCCTGCGCATAGCGGAAGAGTTCCAGGTCGCTGCGCACCCCGAGTTTTTCCCAGATGCGCGTGTGGAAGGTGCTGACGGTTTTCGGGCTGAGCGATAGCTCCGCCGCAATCTCCTTGAGCGATCGCCCCGCCAGTAGCAGT
>CAIKLQ010000013.1 GCA_903828255.1 uncultured Verrucomicrobiota bacterium | reverse complement strand
GTAGCGGGGCTCGTTGAGGCGCAAGTCCGTGGTGATGATCGCCGGAAACGTGACCGCGACGGTTTCAATGCCCGCATCCGTTTCGCGACCGCAGCGCGCCCGGGTGTTGTTGTCCAACAGTTCGAGCTTGGAGACAAACGTCGCCTGGCCGAGGCCGAGCAGCGCGGCCAGCATCTGGCCGGCTTGGTTCGAGTCGTCGTCAATGGCTTGCTTGCCCATCAGGACGAAAGCCGGTTGCTCCCGCCGGTAAACCGCCGCCAGAATTTTCGCGACCCCCAGCGAGTCGAAGCGGTCCGCCGCCTTGATCAGCAAAGCCCGATCCGCGCCCATCGCCAGCCCGACGCGGAGCTGCTCCACGCACTCGTCGCCGCCAATGCTGGCCACCACGATTTCGGCATCGCCGACCTTTTCCTTGATGCGCAGCGCTTCCTCCAGCGCGATGGCGTCGAACGGATTCACGGCGAACTTCACGCCGTCCAGGTCCACCGCCGAGCCGTCGGGCTTGAGGCGGATTTTTGTATCCGGATCGGTGACGCGTTTTAAGGGGACGAGGATCTTCATGGGTTCGGGGAACGAGCTATCGCGAAAACGGAGAGCAATACGTGGGTGCGCTTGCGAGTTGAACGCCAACGGCGTTCCATCTGTCAGCCCAGGGTTGCGCGGCCAGCGCTACCCTGGGGACGAGCGTGAAAAACCTGCAACCCTGAAGGGGTTGAAGCCGGCCTCGCAATGCCGCGGATGCAACCCCTTCAGGGTTGGGGTAATTTGGGAAATTGCCACCCAGGGTAGCTCGCTGGCGCGAGCAACCCTGGGCTAAGAGACGGAACGCCGTTGGCGTTCGATCCGCTGCGCTCCCGGGGCGTGCCTCCACGGTTATTTGCACAATTCAAAAATCCCCGCGCCGCCCATGCCGCCGCCGACGCACATGGTCACCAGGCCGTAACGACCTTGGCGGCGTTTCAGTTCGTGAATGATACTGACGGTCAGTTTCGCGCCGGTCGCGCCGAGCGGATGGCCGAGCGCGATCGCGCCGCCGTTGACGTTGACCCGGTCATCTGGGATTTCGCACTGGCGAATGACCGAAACCGACTGGCTGGCGAACGCTTCGTTCAACTCCACCAAATCCATGTCCGCAATCTTCAAGCCGGCGAGCTTGAGTGCCTTGGGAATCGCCGCGACCGGCCCAATGCCCATGATCCCCGGCGCCACGCCGCCGACGGCGTAGGTGACGAATCGCGCGAGCGGCTTCACGCCGAGTTCCCTCATGCGTTCGCCCGACATCAAGAGCACCGCCGCCGAGCCGTCGCTGCGCTGCGAAGCGTTTCCGGCCGTCACCGAGCCTTTGGGATTAAACGCCGGCCGCAACGTGCCGAGCTTTTCCAGGGAGGTGTCGCGCCGCGGGCCTTCGTCGGTGTCGAAAACAAACTCCGTGACCTTGCGCTTGCCGTTTTGATCGAGGTTCACTTCGCGCCCGCTCACGGAAACGATTTCTTCCTTGAAGCGTCCGGCGTCAATCGCGGCGATGGCTTTTTGATGGCTCGCATAGGCGAAGGCATCCTGGTCCGCGCGCGAGACTTGAAACTGGGTGGCCACATTTTCGGCGGTCAAACCCATCGCGAGGTAGGCGTCGGGCAGTTCGTCCACGAGGCAGGGATTGGGCGTCATCTTGAAGCCCATCATCGGC
>CAIKLQ010000012.1 GCA_903828255.1 uncultured Verrucomicrobiota bacterium | reverse complement strand
TTCGTGTCGTCCATCCGCAGATTGCAGACGCCGCCGAACTCGCGTGCGATGCCGAAGTTCAGGCAGATGCTTTTGGCGTGGCCGATGTGGAGGTAGCCGTTCGGCTCGGGCGGAAAGCGTGTGTGAATCTGCGGGTAACGCTGCTCCTCGACGTGCTGGGCGACGAGGTCGCGGATGAAATCAGACGGCGCCGCAGGCGCGGTTGGCGCGGCGGCATTGGCGGGTGCGGTGTTCGGAGTATTCATGCTCGACGGCGCGGAAAGTAGCATTGTGAACCGGGGCTGACTAGGCAAAGATGCGGCCACGCTTCGGCGCACGAGCATGACGCTGACAGAACTATTTCCCGACGAGAATTACCGATTTCAACTGCGCTTCGGGCGCGGCGAGCCGACGGAGTTCTTTGCGCCGACGGCGCGGCACGCCGCCGTGGTCGCCGAGCGAAAGCATTGGCTGACGACCGAGCCGCAAACCTACGCCGCGCTGCTGCCAGCGGGCGAGCCGCTGCTGGAGGAAACAATTGAAGCGGCACGAAGCTGGAGTGGTTTTGCACCGCCGACCGATGGCGCGTCGCCTTGGGAAAAATGTCTCGCGCTCGGCGCGTTTTGGGAGGCGGATTATCTGCTGTTGAAAGCGGACGCGACTGGCGCGATCCGGCTCTTGGGTGGCTGCCTCTGCTTCCCGTCATCTTGGCGACTCAGTGAAAAGCTGGGGCAGACAATTGAGTTTATCCACGAAGCCGTGCCGGAACTGAACGCGAACCTCGGCGCGGCGATTCACAAATTCCTGACGGGCCGGAAGCCGGGGGCGGCCTCGCTGCGGTTCAACTGGGGGCTGAGTCGCTCAGCGGAGTTGAATCAGCATCCCGCCCGCGCGCTGCCGCGACTGGACGCGAGGGTGACGTTGGAAGAAGTCTGGTTGCGCGTCGAGGAGCAGTCGCTCGTGGCGCTGCCGAAGTCGGGCGGAATACTTTTCGGCATCCGGCTGGTCAATCATCCACTCACCGCGATTCACGCCGACCAAGTGGCCCGCGCCCGCTTACGTCGCGCCTTGGAGACGATGCCCGAAGCGATGGCGGTTTACAAAGGCATCGCGCCGGCGCGGTTGCGCTTGGTCGAATTGTTGAGCGACTGAAGTCCGTGATGGCGGCTCCGCCAGCGTGAGCTTTGGAGTGCGGTGACTTGTCACCGCTTTTTCGCTTGGTGGACTTGTCCACCAAGCAGCGGCGCGCAGAGCGGCGCGGCGCGGCGAGACGCCCCAGTCGCGAGCTTTTCTGCTTGCGCCGGCGTTACTTCATTTGACGGCGCGCAAGTCGCCTGCCAAAAGCGGTGACAAGTCACCGCACTCCAAAGCTTCGCGTTTCGCAAGCCTTCCGCGTCATTCTGGTACGGGATCTTCTGGGGGTTCACGGCTTGCCCGATTCCGTCGTGACCAGCGGCGCGAATTGATTCGTTTCCGGATCATAGGCAAAGAGTTCGGCGGAATTGATCTTGAAGAACCAGCCGTGCAGATGGAGCGAGCCGGCCGCGAGTCGCTGCTGAACACACGGATAGCTGTGCAGGTTCTCAAGCGCGAACAAGACGTTTTCCTCGGCCGCCGCGGTGGCGCGGGCCGCCGGGTCCGTCAGATGCGAATAATCGCGCGCGAGAACTTCCCGCACCGGCCGGGCGATCTCCAGCCAGCCGGAAAGATGCGGCAACTCTTCGGAGTGAACGAATTCGCTGAGCAACGCATCCATCGCCCCGCACTGCGAATGGCCGCAAACCACCACGTCGTTCACCTTGAGCACGTTCACGGCGAACTCAATGGCGGCGGCCGTGGAGTTGGTGCTGCCCACGGCGCTGGCGGGCGGCACGATGTTGCCGACGTTTTTCACGACGAACAAATCGCCGGGTTTGCTCTGCGTGATCAACTCGGCCAGCACGCGCGAATCTGAGCAGGTGATGAACAGCGTGTGCGGATTCTGGCCATCCTGCGACAACTTGCGGAAGAGCGCGCGGTACCGGCCGAACTCGTCGTTGCGAAACCGGTGAACGCCTGCGATGAGCCGTTGCATGGCCCGGATTAACCGGCGAGCGTCTTGTTCTTCGCGCGGGATTCAGCGGCGAGCTTGAGCTTGAACGCGTCGAGTTTTTTCTGCATCGCGGCGTTGCCCGAGCCGATGATTTGCGCGGCGAGCAACCCGGCATTGCGGGCGGCGTTGACGCCGACGGTCGCGACCGGCACGCCCGGAGGCATCTGCACGATGGAGAGCAAGGAATCCATTCCGTCCAGTGCCTTGCCCTGGATCGGCACGCCGATCACCGGCAGCGTGGTGAACGCCGCCGTCACGCCCGGCAAATGCGCCGCGCCGCCCGCGCCGCAGATGAGCACGCGCAGGCCGCGCTCGCGGGCGGAACTGGCATACGCTTCCAGATCGCGGGGCGTGCGGTGGGCGGAAATGACGTTTGCCTCGGACGCGATGCCGAATTCATTCAGCGCATCCGCGGCCGCTTTCATCACCGGCCAGTCGGAATCGCTGCCCATCAGGATGCCGACGAGGTTGTTGTTGGTTTCGTTTTTCTTCGCCATGACTGATTATTGCTTGGTTGTTTCTTTGCCGTAACTGAAATCGTCGAACAGCGTCACGCTGTCGGCTTTGGTCCATACGCCGACTTTGCCGGCGTCCGAGAAAGTGCCGTCCTCGACCTCGAACATTTTCTTCCCGTCGAAATACACGATGAACCGCGCGCCGCGAAACTCCACCCGCAGCGTGTGCCACTGCGCGGGCGCGACCTTCGCCTTGACGCCGTAGCCACCCTTGCGCCCGAAGATGTCCAGCGCCGTGCGCTTGCCGCCGACGGTTTTGTAGAGCGTGACGTTGTCTTCCAGGGCGTTGGCCCGGCAGACGTAATAATTGTCCGCATCCTTCGCGCGCCAGATCACGCCGCCGGCTTGATCCTCCTTGCCGGAAACGGGTTTGAACTTCACTTCCACGAACCCGTCCAACAGCAGGGCGTCCTCCTTGAGGCAAATCGGGTAAGCCGCCACGCCAGATTGCTTGAGCACGTTCGAGCGGCTCGGCGCGGAATCATCGGCGACGACGGCCCAGTTGGCTTTTCCGCTACCGGTCTGCGTGGCGGTCCAACTGCGCAGCGCTTCGCCCGGTTGGTCGTTGTCGAAATGAATTAACTCCGCGCTCAGTGCTGCGGTTAATCCAGTCGTGGCCAGCCAGACGACAAATAGACGATTCATGGCGTGAGTTTCGGTTCGACAGACATTGAGCGTTGTGCCTGGCGGCTTGGCAAGGCGAAACCCGGAATAAACCGGACAATGAACTGGCGGGCGACACTGTAATTTCGCGGAAAAGTTGGCGCGAATGGGGCCAACCCATTTCCCAAACCACCCCCCAGCCGCGCCACCGCGTTGCTCCAGACTTGGAACCGACCGCTGTTTCAATACTCTTACTTTCGCCATGACCACAACCCGTTCCAGTGAAGCGAAATTCTCCTGTCTCATCGTGGAGGACGATGTGGCGTTCGCCACCATGTCGGCGCAGGTGGTGCGCGCCGAGGGCGGCGAACCGACCGTGTGCCACACGCTGGCGGCCGGGCGGAACGCTTCTCAAGACACGTCGTTCCAACTCGTCTTGCTCGACAATCATCTGCCCGACGGCAAGGCCTACGATTTCTTCGACAGCTTCGCCCGCCGCAATCCGGCCGCGCCGATCGTGATGATCACTGGCGAGCCGGACGCCCGCGAGGCGGTGGCGTTGACCAAGAACGGGCTGTTCGACTACCTGATCAAGCCGATTAACTTGGACGCGCTGGCCGCGTGTTTGCAGCGGGCGAAGTTGCGGCTGGCAGGGCCCGAACTGCCGGGCAGGGCGCAAGAATTCTTCGGCGCTTCGGCCCCGATGCGCGCGGTGATGGAGCAACTGCGACAGGCCGCCCGGCATCCGGCCAGCACGGTCTTGTTCACCGGGGAGACGGGCGCGGGCAAGGATCTCGCCGCGCGCGTGCTGCACGAACTGGCGGGCGCGGAAGCGGACACGCCATTCATCGCCGTGAATTGCGCGACCCTGCCGGGCGAGATGTTCGAGGCGGAGCTATTCGGCGCGGAACGCGGCGCTTACACCGGGGCGGATCGGAAGCGCGCGGGCCTCGTGGCGGCGGCGGCGGGCGGAACGTTGTTTCTGGACGAGATTGCCGAGGTGCCGCTGGGTTTGCAGGCCAAATTGCTGCGGCTCTTGGACGCGCGCGAGTTCCGGCCGCTCGGCAGCACGGAGAGTCAGCGCTTCACGGGCCGCTTCGTCGCCGCGACCAACAAGCACCTCGCGGCGGAAGTGAAGGCGGGCCGTTTCCGCGAGGATTTGCTCTACCGGCTCGACGTCTTCGCGGTCGAGTTGCCGCCCTTGCGCCAACGGCGCGAGGACATTCCCGGCCTGGCGGAATTGCTGTTGACGCAACTGGCCAAAAAATACGAGCGGGCGAAGCCGTTGCTCAAAGCGGAGGACTTGACCGCCTTGAGCGGACATGATTTTCCTGGCAACGTCCGCGAGTTACGCAACGTCCTGGAGCGTTCGCTGTTGCGCTCCAGTGCTGACAGCCGCTGGCTGGCGATGGATTTGAACTGGCTGCAACGCGCCGCAACTCCGGCGGCGACCGGACCCGCAACCCCAGCGACCGCGCCGGCGGTTGCCAGCGGCCCCTTACCCACCGAGCGCCAGCTTACGCCCATCGAAGCGCAGGAGTATCGGCTCATCCGGGACACGCTCCGCGAAACCAACGGCGGGATTCGGCGCACGGCGACGAAGCTCGGCCTATCGCCGCAGGCGCTGCTGCGCCGGTTGGAAAAGTGGCCCGAGTTGCGCCGCGAGTAAAAGAACCCGCTCCAGCGGAAGGAGTCGGAGCCCCACCATCTTCCCAGATTTCCTGGTGCGCGGAATGTTGCGAGACGAAGTTTTCGGCGCGACGCCGAAAACCACCCGCCGGAGGCGTATGCTCCCTGGTTCCCACCGACATTTCGCCGTTTGACTTCGGAATTCGGGATCAACCCGATGCCGAACCAGAATAAAGGGAGGCTTTTGATGCTATGCAGTGGACCTACTCACCGGCCTCCCGAGCGGTTTGTAGGGAAAATACTGACAGGAGAATCAGAGAATCCGCATTTCCTTGTAGGCAAATCCCGTTAGTTTCGCTAGATTAGAATCTTAGGCGCTCGAAAGCTGAGCGGACCAAGCCCTTAATCAAAGACCGAATACGCGATCCACCTCGCAACCAACGCTGCGCTTTGCAACCCGGCGACCACTTTTAAGAACCAGGCGGAGCCACGCCGATTTTTCGCGCGCCACGCCGCGCCCTTTGCGCCAAGCCGACCCCCGGCCGACGCTCCGCCGCCAGTGGCTGAAAGCGCCGCAGCGCCGGTTTGAAACCTCCCAACTCGGTCGTAGCCGCCGACGTCAGGAGGCTCAAACCTATTGGTTATTGGTGACCGACACGCTCCAGAGTCAGAGTCTCCTGTCGTCGGAAGGCTACTTTTCAAACCGGCTCTCAGAGTTGAAACCATCCCGTTTATGACCCCTCCACTATTTCGCCTTTCGCGCTCCGCCCTCATCCGCTTCCTTCTGCTCCTTGTCGCCCTCGGGCTGTTCACCTGGTGGATGGTCATTCGGGCCGACCGCACCTTGCGCGCGGACTTGCTCCAACACACCCGCGCCGTGGCGCAGGCGGTGAATCTCGACCAAGTCCGGGCGCTCTCCGGCACGGCGGCAGACTTGGAGCTGCCGGCTTACCTCCGGCTCAAGGAGCAATTCATCACGATCCGCACGACGCTCCCGCACTGCCGGTTTCTCTACCTCCTGGGCCGGAAGCCGGACGGCTCCGTCTTTTTCTTCGCGGACAGTGAACCGCCCAGTTCGAAGGACTATTCCCCGCCCGGTCAGGTCTATACGGAAGTCCCGGCGGCTTTCCGCCAGGCCTTCGCGAGCCCGGTGCCAGCGGTCGCAAGGCCGT
>CAIKLQ010000011.1 GCA_903828255.1 uncultured Verrucomicrobiota bacterium | reverse complement strand
TTTCCTTGAGTTACCCCCTGGCGGGGTTTTGTTTGTTGCTAACGGCATCCTTGCCGTTTGGTGGAATTTGAAGGCATCCACCGTTATCCTTGTCAGCTTTAGCTGGCAGTAGCCATATCGGCAGGAGCAGGCGGAACTTTAGCGGCGATTTAATTTTTTGATTGGCGGCGTTCGACCCTTCAGGAGCGAGCGGCTCTTGAGGGTCCGCCGTCTGAGCCAGCTTCGCCAGGGCGGGGGGGGGATTTACCCCTACTCGGCTGAGCGCCATTTGGATTCTGCATAAAGTTCGGAGCCCGGACGGCCCCCCCCGGCTGGAGCGCCCTGGCAAACCGTGCGGCGTCAAGAATTTACGGAGATCACTTGACTGGCGAAACGTTGCGACCGGGGGCCGAGCGTGCTGCGCCTCATGGATACGCTGAGATGGCCAAGTCGAAGTGGGGCATCAAAGCGCAAGGTGGTTTGCGAGGTTTAGTTCGAGCGCCTGCCGGAAACCGAGAGTTGCCGCCTCCACCTGGCCCATTTCCTGGAGTAATCCAGACAGGTTGAAAGCCGTCTTGGAAAAGCGGGGCCGCAGTTGGCGCGCCTGGAAATAGCAGCAGGCGGCTGCCGGTTTCTGGTTGCGCGCCTGAAACTGCACGCCTTGCCCAAATTCTTCAGCCGGGTTCGATGGCATTGCGTTTAGGAGTTGAGCCGGCATGTCGCGGGCGGGAGCCTGGGCACGCGGGTCCAATTGTCGCAACTTGCGGTACGCTACACTTCAAGGCGGTGGCGGCGGCGGCGGCGGCACCGCTAGTCTAACCGCTGCTGGTGCCGCCAAAAGTCTTCGTCAAATATGCCAATTGCTGGTTGGTGTTCGATCGCGCGACCTCCATGGCCACAAATCCGTCGGTCAATTGTTGTTGATAGACCAAAATCTGACTTTCCATGGCACTGATCTGGGTATCAATGTCGGTGGATTGTTTCGTCAAGTTGCTCTGGTGCGCCACCAACGAGCCACTGGTGCCAATCGTGTTGGTCAGAAATGTATCCATCTGAACTGCCAGACCAGTGGACGTATTACTGAACAAATCCTTTAGTCCGGGCAGGTTTGAACTCAGGGCGCTGTCCAAACCTGAGAGATCGGTCGTCGAGAGCGAATCGTCGTAGCCATTGGAGACGAAACCGAGGCTTTCGAGTCGTTTGAGGGTGCCGGACATGCCCCCGATGGTGGAATTCATCAAGTCGCGCAAACGCGAGTTCAAACTTCCGGCGTCTTGGTCGCCAGCGAGCGTGCCCGATTTAACCGTCCCCGTGGAGTCCGTGGTGCTCGCGGATTCGGTATTGAGCTTGGCCTGAACGCTGTTGTAAGTGTTCACAAAGTTCGTGATGCCGGTCTTGATCTTGGCCGTATCGCCGGCCACCGTGACGCTGAAATCCCCCTTGACCAAAGCCGTCACGCTCAGACCGGGAAGGCCCGAACTGTCTCCCGTGATGGAATTGGACTGGCTGGACAACGCCGGGCCGCCGTTGATCGTATAAAGCAAGTTCTTGCCACTTGACAATGTTCCGCTGGTCAGCCCGGTGGCCGCAAGAAAGTTGCCGGTGCTGTCGGCCATGGAGATGCCCAAGTCGCCGGTGGTCTTGTTCGTGAGCGAAAGGCGGTTATTGATGACGTCATAAGCCGCAGTGACCCCGGCTGCGGAGCTGTTGATGCGGTTAACGACGTCGTTAAGGCTGTCGCTTGAAGCGCTGAAGCTGATGCTCACGCCGTTGATCGTGAACGCACCACTGCCGCTCCCACCGTCAGAAATGGCGGTGGCAAAGTTACCGGCACTGAGCACATGTTTGGCTTGGGCGGAGCCCAGTTTTGCGGAGCTGGTGATAGCGTTCGTGCCATTGTTGCTGAGTTTCGCGACCTGAAGAAAATTGCTCGTGTCCGCGCTGCTGCCCAGGGTGATGGCGCTACCGCTCGACAGCGTGATCTTGTCGCTGGCCGACGAATAGCCCGCCGTCACCGCCCCGGCGGTCGCGGTGTTGATCTGGTCGAAGACGCTTTTCAGGGTGTCGCCCGTGGCAATGGTGATTTGCTTCCCGTTGACGGTGAACTTGCCAGCAGTCACGGTCTGGGCAAAAGAGGCGGCGCTGAGCGTGAGCGCGGAGACATCATCCGTGGAATTGAGTGAACCGCTGATACCAGTCGTCCCTTTCCAGGCGGCGGCCGTAGCGAGTTGAGAGACACTGAAACTGTACGTGCCTACGGCCGTCCCTGAATCCGCCGTGGCGCTTGCCAGCGTGGTGTCGGAGGAGGTGGCGGTACGGCTGTCGAAAAAGTTTGGCTCCTTGAGCACCGCGAGCGCGTTTTGCAATGTGCCCAACTCGGTTTTGATGCCGCCCCAGGCAATGTTCTGTTGGGCAAGGGCGCTTTGCTGGGCTTGCAGTTGCCTCTCGGGCGAGCGCTCGATGGCGACTAGTTGAGTGACGACGGTCTGCCAGTCGAAACCGCTGGCCAAACCTGAAATTGCGAGATTTGATGTTGCCATAAAATTCCTTCCTGCCACCTCGCTTATCGGCTGTGGCGGGGGCTGACTTTAGCGAAATTTGCGGGAGATTTGGTGAAGACTGACCGCGGGGAGGCTCGCTTTTGCACGCCACAAACGTAAGCCCGGATGGAGACCGGCTCCATCCGGGCGTCTCGTTCACGGCGCGCCTCCCGGAAAACGCCGCACTGAATGCGGTGCGGCGCTTTTGTGGGTCAACCGCGCCGTGCCTGCCTGAACGAGAAAATTCTCAGGGCGTGCGACCACCGACTTGTTTGCGACATCCACACAGTCGGGTTATCGGATGTTTTGCGAGGGGCTTAAAGCCTCAGACCTCCTGATCCCGAGGAATTTGGATGCGCCGGTCGGAGTTCGCTCGAACGAAACCTTCCCGCACGCGCGTAAAAGTTTCGGCAGCCGATCGGCATCGCCACCGCCCGTTTGGCGGGAGTCCTGGGTGAGAATTCCGCGAAACGATTCGCGCTTTGAACCCCTGAACCGCAGGATCACTCTGGCGGAAGACGCAGAGCACTCCAAGACCTGCCGGTGGTGCGGACGGTTGATGGAAAGCCCCGCTTGACGCTTGAATCCTGATCCCAAACTTTCTATCGTTTTTTCCGTGGCCTGCCTTTTCAGCCGGCCAATGAATCATTCCATCCCCACATGATTGCCTCGGAAACAAGTTTATCGCTCGCGCTCATTGTTAAGAACGAGGCGCGGTGTCTGGCGCGGTGTCTGCGGAGCGTGCAAGGCGTGGTCAATGAGATCGTGGTGGTAGATACAGGCTCGACGGACGAAACCGTGCGGATTGCCCGGGAATGTCAGGCCAGAGTCGTGGATTTTCCCTGGGAGGACGATTTTGCCGCCGCCAGGAACTTCGCCCTGGCGCAAACCACTGGGGCCTGGATCCTGGTTTTGGACGCGGACGAGCACGCCAGCCCGGCGCTCGCGGCGGAGATTCCTGGGTTTATCGCCGCCCGCCCCGCCATCGGCCGGTTGAAGATCGTCAGCGACTTCCGGCGGAACAATCAGACGCTGCGGTCCCAGAGTTTGGTGTCCCGACTGTTTCCGCGCGGGGCTCATTTCGAAGGCCGCATCCATGAGCAGCTTATTTCGCCGCTGCCGCGGTTGGATTTGCAGGGGGAGTTGTGGCATGACGGTTATTTGCAACCTTCGAAGTCGGCGCGCAACGCGCGGTTGCTGGAGCACGAGTTGGAGCGGTCCCCGGAGAGCTCCTACCTGTGGTTCCAACTGGCTCTGGAGCACGCCAGCTTGCATCAAACCGCGCCGGCCCTTTCCTGTCTGCAACGTGCCTACGCCTGTCTGCGGACGGACGAGCCCTTCGCCCCGAATCTCGTGGTGGACTATCTCTACGCCTTGCGGGAATTGAACCGCTTTGAGGAGGGCCTTCGCGTGATCGAGCAGGGCGACCGGTTTTGTCAGCACCTGCCCGACTTCCATCTGGTGTGCGGGTTGTTTTACCTGCAACTCGTGCGCAGCAATCCGGCGCAATACCTCGCGTATCTGCCGAACATCGAACAGCGCTTCCAACGCTGCCTGGCCCTGGGTGAAACTCCCCAGTACAAGAGCGTTGTCGGGACGGGCACATTCCTGGCCTACTACAACCTGGGCACGCTCTACCATGTGTTTGGGGAGGCGGTCGCCGCGCGCCAGTGCTTTGAACAAGCCGCCGGTTTAGGCTATGAGCCTGCTCGCGAAATGCTGACGACGCTGGGGTCGTAAGTGCGTCGTGCTCCCGGGGGAGGGTTCCGAACTACCATGCGCGCAACTGAGGCCGAGAGCCTCGACCCAGGACCAACTCCTTCAACGCTGCTGTAACCTGCTGGATCGGGCCATTCCAGTCTCCCCGAACGCTTTGACGAAACAGGCGCATGGACGGATACCAAGGGGTATCAGAACGCTGCAAAAACCAGCGCCAATCCGGCACATGCTGCAGGAGCGTCCAGGTCGGTTTATTCAATGCTCCAGCCAAATGAGCCACCGCCGTGTCCACCGTGATAACCAAGTCCATTTGGGCAATCACCGCCGCGGTGTGACTAAAATCCTCTAGCTGTCTGGATACGTCCACCAGGTTGGGGACGGCGCGCAAACGCGCCTCGTCACTTTCAGATAAGGGCAACTGGAGACTATAAAAGGCAGTTCCAGGGGTCTGGAGAATGGGAGTAAGCTCCTTGAACGGAATCGAGCGCAGGGCATTCTGGTCGCGTGTGGCATTGCCGGCCCAGGTTAATCCGATCTTCAAATGGCTCGTTGGGGTCGTGACTGCGCCACCGTCTGACGGGGACTGTAAATAGGGTGTCTGGCAGGGAATGGTTTCGAGAGTGGTATGAAATATCCCTGGCAGGCTCATCAGCGGGGCATAGGTATCAAAAGCGGGCGGCGTTTGGCCCAGGGTGATGAGGGTGTCAGCACATTCGGAATGTTCAAACAGGCGTTTCAGAGCAGGAGGGCATTCCAAAATGACGCGGGCCGCTCTGCGGCGGGCCTGGCGAACGAACCGCACGATTTGGATCGCGTCGCCAAATCCCTGCTCGGCATGGACAAAAAGGATTCGTTCGTTGATCGGCTCCCCGGCCCATCGGGGCTGGGGATAGTTGCGGGGCACGAAAATATCGCCCCCCATCCGCCAGCGCCATTCGTAATCGGAAAACCCTTCCAGGAGGCGGCCGGTGGTCAATAGAGCCAAGGCGCGGTTCCAATGTCCCAGCGGAAATTCGGGACTAATCTGCAGCGCGCGCTCATGCGCGGCAACCGCCTGCTCAAGCTGGTTCAGCTCATGGTGCAACTTCCCTAAATTGGTCCAGGCCTCATGATCCCGAGCATTTAGTTTGATGGCTTCCTGGTAGCACGATACGGCTTTTTCAAACTCCTCCATCCGCTGGCAGGCGTTGCCCTTGTTATAGAAGGCATCCGCATGCTTCGGGTCGAGTTGGATAACCCGCGAGAAGCAGCTTGCGGCCTGCGCATAATCGCCCAAAGCACTATGAACCGTACCCAGCTCGTTGAGGACGTCCGGCGATTCCGGCATCAGTTCCGCAGCCTTCCGCATCAGGGGTTCAGATTCCGTCAACTGGCCGAGTTTCTTCAAGGCCTTTGCGAACAGAAAAACGGCGGGTCCATAGTCGGGCGTTGCCAGGGTCAGTTCGCGGCAAATGCCCACCGCCTCGTCATAGCGCCCGCGGTCGTAGGCCTCCGAAGCGGCAATGATAAGTTGACTGGGTGAGTTCACGCTGTTTTATCCGATTTCAGCCTGTGGCAGGCTATTTCCACGCAGGGGAACAGTCTTGCGCCGGGAAAATAATTCCCCACAGGTAGGATTATGCTGCCATCTCAATCAGGCTGTTGGCAAGCCTCAAGTCATTTCCCTGGCAATGCGCAAGCTTGGTGCCGGGTTTGTGTTAAGCCGGTGAGGCTAACAACCCTCGAATACTGCGCCGAGATTTCCAGCCGCTCACATGCTCGCCATGGTGAACCTCTCGAAGCTGGTGCGCAACGGACGGTTGCTGGGGCGCGAATTGGAGCAGCCACCAGACTCGAGCAACGCTTCCAACGCTGTCTGGCCCTGGGTGACCCCCCCCCAGCACAAGAGCGCCGTCGGCACGGGCACATTCCTGGCCTACTACAACCTGGGCGCGCTCTACCATTTGTTCGGGGAGGCGGTCGCCGCGCGCCAGTGCTTTGAACGGGCCGCCGGTTTAGGCTATGAGCCTGCCTGCCTGCGAGATGCTGACGACGCTGGGATCTTAAGTGGGTTGTGCTTTCGGGGGACTGGTTACTAGCAATCCGCAACGGAAGCAAGGGTCAGGACTTGACGCCAGTTGTTGGGACGCATGAATCACGCAGTCAACGACCCCGCGCTGGGCCAAAGCCGCCAAAAGACTGGTAGAAATTGGCGCTTGCCAGCCTAAGCCACCATGGGCATTTTGAGCCCAAGACATGAATAATGACTCGCTAAAGGACGATTCACAGTTGCCTGAACAGCAAGGTTCGGGAGACCGGCGTCCCGGTCTGCAAACATCTTGCGACTGGCTGGCCAAGCAATTGGTTCTAACCCCGCGCGATTTGGGATCCCGCATGGCGTTGGGACTCGCCTTGGGGGATCTGGGAGACCACGAGGGGGCTCGAAACCAATTTGAATTGGCGGACGGAACCAAACCAGACAACGTCCGCATCTTGGTTAACTTGGCGATGAGTTGTTTGCAGTGCGGCCGAACGGTGGGTTTTGAGGCAGCCTTGAGCCGCGCTCTGGCGTGCGCGGGTGACGACGCGGAGCTCCAGCGATTGCTGGCGCGTATGAACCTGCAGAGTGGGTCCGTGGCTGCTGCCCGGCAGGGCTTTGAACGTCTTTTGCAGCATACGCCGACCGATCCGGATGCGCTGACGGGTTTGGCGAAGTGCTATCTTGCCGCCGGTGACCCCGAGAACGCCAGCGCGGTGATGGGCCGACTGGTGGGACAGGCCTCGGAATCGAGCGGTTCAGGCTCGTCATACGGCACCTTAAAAAATACTCCAAAAGCAATTTTAATTTATTCCCATTTCCATAAGAACTATCCCTATGTGGAGTCAAAGTGGTATCAGCCGACCAGCCACACGGGTTCATTCCAAACTCCACGTTGCCGATTAATTGAGATGCCAAAGGACGGTCCCCTCGCAGTTCCAGAAGGAATCCGTTTGGATCAGTTTGAATCCTGCATCCATGCCTCGCTGAGCAAGGAGGCTGAATATGTTGGTGTGACCACTTACCGGCGTTATCCGCTTTTCGTCAACCAGCACAAACATCCGAACCCCAAATACCTCATGGACCCGACCGAGAGCAATCTGTCGTTCTTGGTCGGCAAGGAGCAAGAGCAGGCGGCTCTGGATATGCTTAAAACTTACGAGGTAATCCAATTCAGGCCGTATGTTCTGGCGGAGAATTACCGGGAGCAGTGGGGATGTTTTCACAATCCAAAGGCGTTTGACATATTCATCGAGGAGTTGGGCGATACTGAGCTGGCTGCGAGCGTGTCATTCTTCGATCATTCCAATGCCCATGTTTGGGGACCGCTGATGATCGCCAAGTGGGAGTTGGTTGCCGAATTTACGCACTTTTACATGGCTTTGGTCAAAAGACTCGTTTCCCGGGATGACTTTGCTGAACTATTGACCAAGGGTGAAGACAAACGATGGGCTAATTTCCGCATACCTGGATTTCTTGGGGAAAGGCTTGTCCCTTTATGGGTATTCCACAAACGGCTTAAATCGGGCTTTGTTCCTACGGTCGTAACCGAAAAGGACGCATGAGAGAGTGCTGACACTGCCCCGCGCAACGGCATGAGCAAATTCTTGCGCGCCGAGGTGAAGTCATGCTGCTCCGAGCGTGCAAGTCCCTCAATTGTGGGGCAAAAAGCCCCCAAGTTTAGAACGAAAGCGCGCGAGTTTTACTTTCAACCCCAAAGTCAGACAGCAAACCGCTTCATCGTGGCAAGGACCACTTGCGCGGCCCGCGCCAAACCCCAACGCGCCCAATCTTCGTCCGCCCGTGGGCCCAGGATTTGCATTCCTGCGTCGGCACCGGCCTGATTTCCAGATGGTGTGCGGGTTGTTTTGCCTGCAACTCGTGCGGAGGGCGTTTTGGTTGCCTTTCATTCCCCGTCCTCCGTAATAGCACTGCGCAGGGTGGTCGCACAATTCATTTCCCAGACGCTGACTGTTCTTGAACCCCGGGGAGGTGGCGTAGCACCAGTTCCGCCTCTTTCAGGATTCCGGCAACAACGGTGTCGAGACTGCTGAACACCGAGGCGTAAATTTGGGCAACCTTGGCCTGCATTTCGGCAATCCGCTCCGTCGGAAAACTAGCCAGAATTGCAGGAAGTTCGCTCGCTTTGTTTTCCGGCACTTGCACGCTGCAAGAGGACCAGTCCACGATCCGGTCGAAGGGAAGCACCCACCCATCGGACAAGACCACCGGGATGCAGCCAGCCGACATCACTTCGAGCAAGCGATACGAAAACTCCGCGTCGCCGCGGGGCACGAACGCAAAGTAGCTCGATTCCAGCAGCGACGCATAGGCGGGGTCGCCTCGTCTTGCTTCGGCATCCAGTTTGCCAACGTGGTTCGCCTCCTGGACGATCTCGACGACGATCTGCTTACCATCGCCGATGCGGGCGAGCGCCTGCCGCACTGGGTGGGACAAAATCCTGCGGAATGAGGCAAGCACTTTACGCGTCGCACCCGGGTTGGTCGCGGTGACAATGGGCAGAGCCGGCATACTGATGCTGCGCGGGTTTAGGGATCGTTCGAAGGTCATCAGATTGCCGTCAGCTACCATGATCGCCGCGCTCGGCTGCATGAGCACGGACAAATGGGTGAGCGGGTGCATGTTAACCAAGCAGAGTGGCCCTTCCACCTGAGCCAGTCGTTGTAGGTAGGCGATGTGAGTGTCTTTGTCAAATCTGCCGCAGATGAAAGCAGTTTCACCACGACCATAGCGTGGCCAGTTTTTTTCCAGCGCAGTATTTTCGGCGGGAAAACCAGTTCCGCGCGGCCGGGGTCACCGATAAACGAGGCAGACCTGGAATGCGCAGCACGGAACTTTTCGTAAAAGACCGTTCGGTGCATGGCCGAGTCTTCAAAATCGAGTGCAATCGTTGGCATGAGGGTAATTCGTAAATGGTTGGGCGGTTAGTCGTGTCCCTGATACTGATTGCTCGTCGGCTTTAGCTTGCCCCAGGAGGATGACGGATGGCAAATCATTCCGTCAACCCTTTCAGCCGGTAAGCTTGGTAAAAAGTCATGTTTTCGGCATTAACAGAGATTACGTTGTTGGAATTGGTCAGATGAAGGACCGGGATGGCAAGTTGCGGCCAGGCTGGGCGCACCCAGCACGAGGTCTCCGAGTCAAAGGCCGGGAAACTGATGGAGCAAAGCCAATTCATAATGGCCGGAGCGATGCACACCTGTCCCGTCTGAAAAATCGCAATGTTCATGGCATCCTGCTCCTTCATGTGGTCAAACTCGGTCAGAATGGCCCGCCGAATATTCGTCTGGTAAGCCTCCCATACCAGCGAATCACGATGCATGGCGAAGACCCCAGCGTTGAAACAGTAAAAATACTCCATCGAAAGAGCAAGCTGGTCCCCATGCGTTGCTTTGATGCGCCGGAATTTCTCCCTATGATAGTTGCCGGCAATCTGCGGATTGCTGACAAAGCAGTAAGTTGGATCGACTTCCTGGGTGATGACAATCGCGTCTGAATTACCGGCGGCATTGTGCAGATAAAACATGAACGCACCGGGTGAAGCGATCCGCACGTCAGCGTCGATCCACATGTAAAGCTCAAACCCGGGAAACAGGTCCCGAAGCCAAGGTCGGCAGGTCATCGCGACAGCGTATAGAGGCGCTCCGGAAAAGACCGGAATGCCTGCGGTATTTGTTTCAACCCGCACTCCTATTTGCCGAAGCCACTCGGTCTCCGTATCCTTCAGTCCCAAGGATAGAACGCAGATTTCGCCATTTCCATCCCAATGTTTCAGAATGGTTTTAATGCACTCGCGTCCTTGTGTGAACATGGCGGAATCAAACGACAGCGCGATACACGTCCTGCCTTTCGTCAGTTCTTGGTTTTGATCACTCATAAGTTTAAGTCGTCGCCGGAAGGTTTTTGTCCTTCAGGCCACCGCAATCCTTACACCCTCCTGGGCCAGCTTGTCCATTTCTTTACCAAGTTGCGTTAACCGACCGCTAGCAATTCACTTTTTGAGGCTGCGCGGTCCACGGCGGCGTTTATTTGCTGCAAGGGTGCTGGTCATGTTAGCGAAGCGGGATCGGATGCGGCTCCGTGCGCGGGGAGGCGCAATGTCATCGGTGTTGGCCGGATCGAACCATCCCGCTGCGTCTTGACCAGTGCGGCGACGACGGACTTCCAGTCGCCGAGAGCCGTTGGCGAAACAGTAGCATGGTGGGATACCACGGCGTGTCCTCGCGCTCGACCAGCCAGCGCCAGTCCGGCGCGCAGGGCAGCAACGCCCACACGGGATATGCCAGGGCTCCGGCCAGGCACAGTGTGGCCGTACCAACAGAGATTGCCATAAATCGCGACCTATCGGCGGGCGGCTAATCTGTCCTGCCTGCGAACCCGCCGTCCGACAGGCGGAGATTGCTGGAGTCAAGCTGGGCATGCTTTCAACCCCAAACTCAGACAGCAAACCGTTTCATCGTGGCAAGGACCTCTTGCGCGGCCCGCGCCCAATCCCAACGCGCCAACTCTTCCGCCGCCCTTGCCCCGAGGAGCTGCATCTCCGCCCGATGATGATAGGCATATTCGACGGCCGCGATGATGTCGTCCACCGACACTTCCTTCCAGCGGGCCGTTGTGCGCTTCCCGGCATCCTGGACTTCAAAATCGCGCTGATTCTTTAGCAGGATCGCGGTTTGATCGCTGACGACGTCGCAGTGGCCGCTGTTGAAACTCACGATGGCCGGCCGGCCGCACGCGAGAAATTCCATCAACACCAGGTTGGTGGCGCCCTCGCAGCGATTCGGAAACAGTCCCAAGTCCGCCAGCCGATAGGTTGCCGCCATTTGTTCGGGGTTTCCGGGCGGGAGAGCGACGACTCGCTGGGGATCAATGTCATTGAGCGTGCAGAGATGCGCCAATTGGTCTGCCCACGCGGCCCCCTTCAATTCAAAGCGGATGTCTGGGGAGCCAGCCATGCTCCGGAGTGAATACGGCCAGAGGTTGTGCCATGACGTCATTAGCGTCATGTCTGGAAACTTCCGGGCCAGAATCCGGAAGGCGCGCAACACGAGATCCTGCCCCTTGCGCAACTCGAACTTCCCGCCACTGAACAAAACGAAGCGCTCCTCCTGGAGCTTCCTTTCCGCCGGGCGAAAAACCTGAGTGTCAATTCCCTGCAACAACAACGCGCCATTGGGAATCCCTTTCTCGCGCATCCGCTCCACGCACCAGTTGGAGGCAACGAATACCACGTCAAACCGTTTCGCATTCTCCACGGATCGTCCAGTGAGTTCCTGCTCAAACACCGCATTGCCGAAGTTGACCCGGGCGCGTGCCCGACACTCTGGAACGAACTCGTGTCCCCCCAGCGTGGTCAGCAGGAAACCCGGTAACTTGGGAGACATGAACTCGCGGTCGGCGGGGGTGATGAGCTTGGGCTTCGATATTTTGGAGAGCGCCTCGAAGAGGCCGCGATTCACCACGGCCCAGCCGAATCCGCCGCGGGTCTGGCCGGACATGAAAAGCTGGTTCAGTTCGCCTGCCTCGTGGTCTGGTGGTCCGCCCACTGCGGGCGTAACCGGCAAACTCGGCGAAGGCTGAAACCAATTCAACGGCGGTGGCCCGCCTGACTCGCGGTGCAGGCCCGCCACCCGGCTGAGTTCATCCTGAACTCGCTTGAGGACGCCGGCCCAATCACCCAGCGCGACCTGGCGAAACAACCGCATGGTGGGATACCACGGCGTGTCCTCGCGCTGGAGCAGCCAGCGCCAGTCCGGCGCGTAGGGTAGTAACGCCCACGCGGGGCGTGCCAGCGCCCCAGCCAAGTGCAAAGTGGAGGTATCAACGGAGATGATCAGATCAAGCTGTCTCATGGCCGCGGCGGTGTCGGCAAAATCCCTGACGCGAGAACCAATGTCCGTCACGGCAATTCCAGCCGGAAGGGTCGCTAGGTCGGCCGCTCTTGGCCCCACCTGCAAACTGAAAAAGTCGCAATCGGCGGTTTGCAGCAGCGGAAGCAAATTCTCCAAGGAGAGGCTGCGAAACTTGTCATTGGGGTGGCCCGCTCCGCCCGCCCAGATTAGTCCTACCTGCAAACGCCCCGGCGTGGCCGGTGGCAGGGGGAAACGCTCCAGTGGTGGCAGCGGCAGGTACGGCACAGAAGCTGGGATGTTCTCCAGTCGGGTGCCGCACAGTCGCGGCAGACTCAGAAGCGCGGCGTGGACGTCAAATGGCGGTAGCGGTTGGTTGGGCGCTACAACTTGACAAGCCCCAGCCAGATCGCCAAGGAGAGATTGAAGCTCTGCTGGCGCAGTAAGTAGTACTCTGGCTCCCCGATCTGCCAGTAGGCGCAGGTAGCGTACAAACTGAATGACATCGCCTCGTCCCTGCTCGGCGTACACCAGCAAGGTGCGCCCGTTGAGGTCATCCCCGACCCACGACGGTTGAGCAAAAGACGGGGCCCGTTGGTGCGCAAATCCCTTACATAGCCACCGGTATTCGCAATCGTCCCATCCCCCGGGGAAGTCGCCCAAAATCAAGCGGGCGTAGCCCCGGTTGCGGTAAGCATGCGGGTCGTCGCCTTTGAGCTTAATGGCTTGACCGTAGGCCAGCACCGCTTCCTCCGCTCGGCCGGTGGCCATGAATAGATTGCCGAGACCGTTGAAAGCCGCATAGTTATCCGGTTGCAGCTCCAAAGCCCGACGCAAGAGCTGTTCTGCCTCCAGGAACTCGAATGGGAACTCGAATTGCCGCAATAGGACATGGGCGAGGTTGACGCACACTGTTGACGTTGGTTGGCGCAGCAACTCCTGGCGGTACAAGGCCAGCACCTGACGGTAGCGGGTTTCGGCGTCCGGGTTGCGCCCACATTCCAACAGGGCCCCAGCAAGATTGAACATGGCATCCGCGTGATCCGGTTGGAGTTGAATCGCCCGCTCAAAGCACCGAATAGCCTGCTCGCCCCGACCGCACTTGAGATACGCCGCGCCCAAATTGTTCAAGGTGACTGGATCCTCTGCGAGCGTCAGCGCCTTCTCGTAAGCGGCGATAGCCTCGTCCACTTGCCCCAGTTCCTGTCGAGCGACTCCTAGATTGTAGAACGCATCTGGCAAGCGTTGATCCAGTTGGCCGGCCTGCTCAAACCGCGCTGCGGCGTCCCTATGCCGGCGCAACGCCATCAGCACCAAGCCCAGATTGTTATGGTACATTGCGGTACGCGAAGACCCTGCGACCGCTTTGGATAGCCAATCCAGTGCCTCCAGGTTGCGGCCTCGCTCATATTCCAATACCCCCAGCAAGTTGAGGGCATCGGCGTTTTGGGCGTCAGCGCGCAACACGGCGCGGTAGAGTTGTTCCGCTTCATCGGCCCGTCCTGCGTGATGATGCTCCAACGCGGTTTGCAATTTGGCGAGTAAGTTCGGCTTCATGGGTAAAATAAAATGTACTGTGTCAAAGCCATGGCGAGTCAAAACCTGACCAGCGAAAGTGTAGCGGTGCGGGGCATGTCGGGCTAGCGAAGCGGTTTCCGATCTGGCTCCTTGCGCGGAGAGGTGGGGGCTAACAGCGCTGGCCGGAACGAACGATCTTGCAGCGCTTTGGCCAGTCTTGCCACGACGGACTCCCAGTCGCCGGGGGTCGGTTGGCGAAACAGTCGCATAGTAGGATACCATGGGGTGTCCTCGCGCTCGAGCAACCAGCGCCAGTCTGGAGCGTAGGGCAGCAATCCCCACACGGGCCGTGCCAGGGCCCCGGCCAGGTGCAGCGTGGACGTATCAACGGAGATGATCAGATCAACCTGGCCCATGACCGCTGCGGTGTCGGCAAAATCCCGGACGCGAGAGCCAATGTCTGTCACGGGAATTTCGGACGGCAGGGCCGCCAGGTCGGCCGCTCTTGGTCCCGCCTGCAAACTGAAGAAGTCGCAATCGGCGTTTTCCAGCAGAGGCAGAAAAGTCTGCAAGGGAATGCTGCGCAACTTGTCCCTGGGATTACTCGCCGCCCCCGCCCAGACCAAGCCCACCCGCACCCGTCCGGGCGTGGCAGGCGGCAGGGGGAAACGTTCCACCGGCGGCAACGGCAGGTACGGCACGGAGGCGGGAATGTTCTCCCGCCGGGTACCACACAGCCGCGGCAGACTCATCAGCGCCGCATGAACGTCGAACGGGGGCAGCGGTTGGCCTGGTTCCAGAACTTGGCAGGCCCCACCCAGATCGCCGAGGAGAGACTTGAGTTCTGCCGGTTCCGCAAATAGCACTCTTGCCCCCCGGTCAGCCAGCAGGCGTACATAGCGCGCAAACTGGATAATATCACCTCTCCCCTGCTCGTGATATACCAGCAGGGTGCGGCCATTCAGGTCATCACCGGTCCACGCCGGTTGCGCGAACGGGGGGCGCTGGTGTGGGGAGCTCTTCCACAGCCACCGGCATTCGTAACCATCCCATCCCTCGGCGAAGTCGCCCAACAGCAGGCGAGCCTGTCCTCGATTGTAGGAAACAACCGGGTCGGCCCCTCCGAACTGAATGGCCTGGTCGTAGGCCAGCACCGCCTCCTCGGCCCGTCCGGTGGCCAGCAGCACATTGCCGAGACTATTGAAAGCCGCTGAGGCATCCGGTTGCAACTTCAAAGCCCGGCGCAAGAGTTGTTCTGCCTCCGTGAACTCCAGTCGTTGCTCCAGGATATGCGCGAGTTTGACGCACGCTTGTGCCGTCGGTTGGCACAGCAACGCCTGGCGGTACCAGCTTTCTGCTTCGGTTGCGCTTCCGCTCTCCAGCAGGGCGTCGGCAAGGCTGACCATGGCCTCCGCGTGCTCCGGCTGAAGCTGAAGCACCCGCTCATAGCACCGGATGCCTTCCTTGCGTCGGCTGCTCTGGAGATACGCGGCCCCTAGGTTACTCAAGGTGCCCGGATCTTCTGCCAACGTCAGCGCCTTCTCGTAAGCGGCAATGGCCTCGTCCACTTGGTCAAGTTTCTGGCGGGCGACGCCCAGATTGTAGAACGCATCCGGCAGTTGGGCGTCTAGTTGGCCGGCTTGCTCAAACCGCGTCGCCGCGTCGCCATGCCGACCCAACGCAACCAACACCAAGCCCAGATTGTTGTGGTACATTGCAGTTTGCGGGGCCAATTCGACTGCTTTGGATAGCCAATCCAGCGCCGGGGGGTTCCGGCCTCGCTCATATTCCAAAACCCCCAGTAAGTTGAGGGCATCGGCGTTTTCGGCGTCGGCTTGTAACACGACGCGGTAAAGTTGCTCCGCTTCAGCCGGGCGTCCGGCGTGGTGATGCTCCAGTGCAGTTTGCAGCATGGCGAGCAAGTTCGAGCTCATGGGTGCGAGGAATTGCGCCGAGCTGAAGTTAGGTCCAACCAAAAGACAGTCAGTGGAAGTTTTGCTGGTATGGAGCGGCTCAATGTCATGTTAGCCAACCGGCTCCTAGTGCGAGCCATCCTGCAGTGCCTCGACAAGTTTGGCGACGACGGACTTCCAGTCGCCGGGAGTTGGTTGGCGAAAGAGCCGCATGGTGGGATACCACGGCGTGTCCTCGCGCTTGAGCAACCAGCGCCAGTCCGGAGCGAATGGCAACAGCAACCATACGGGGCGACCGAGTGCTCCCGCGAGATGGGCCACCGAAGTGTCCACCGTGATCAAGAGGTCAAGCGTCGCTAGCGCCGCAGCGGTATCGCTGTAATCGCCGAGATAGGACGACCAATCGGTAATCGCCGCGGCATCGGCCAGTTGGCTCAAGTCGGTCGCCCGCGGACCGACTTGGAGACTAAAAAACTGGTTACCCGGTAGGGCGAGCAAGGGGGACAGGGCCGCCAAGGGAGCGGAGCGGTTGGCGTCATTGGGGTGGCTGGCATTGCCCGCCCAAACCAACCCGATGCGGCGGCCCGCGGGGTCCTTGGCTTGTGCCGTTGTCGGTTGGAAATGGGACTGTGCGCGGAGGTAGGGGATGGTGGCCGGGATCGTGTTCAGTGAGGTGCCGAAGATGCGGGGCAGACTGAGCATCATCGCATACCTATCACAATGAAGTGTTGGTCCTGGAGCCGGGGCCGCTTCGTCCACGCCTTCGGCCGTTTTCACCAAGCTCACCAGGCTTTTGGGGCAGGCTACGATCACGCGGCCAACCCTGGCCTTGACCAGCGGCAGGTAGCGGAGGAATTGAAGGCAATCCCCGGTCCCCTGTTCGGCACAGAGTAGGATGGTCTGACTGGGGGCGGGTTCCCCCTGCCATTTGGGAACGCTTAGTTTGGGGTCGAGGTGGGGGTTGACTTGCAGACGCCATTCGAATTCCTCCCAACCTTCCGGCAACCGACCCGCTACCAGCAGCGCCAGAGCCAGGTTCCAATGCGCAGCGGCAAGGCCAGGGGCGAGGTGCAGGGCTTGCCGCAAACAGGCGATAGACTCAGTGACTTGGTTTTGGGCACCGAGAGCTTTCCCTAAGTTGGTCAGGGCGGGCACATTTTCCGGGGCGAGTTGGAGCGCCTTGCGTTGCGCTTGGATGGCCAACTCCCCGCGGTTCATAGCGCCAAGGCAGATACCCAGATCAACGTAATTGCCCGGTTCGTTCGGGGCGCTGCCGATGGCTTTGCCGAGTAATTGAGCCGCCAGTTCAAAGTTCCGGGTGGTCATGGCCATTTGGGCCAGACCGTACCAGGCGGGCGCGTGGTCGGCATCTTGGTTGAGCACCTGACGGTAGAGGTTCTCTGCCGCGCTGAATTCGGTTGCGGAGCGCCGGGCTTCGGCACTCGCCATCAAAGACAACAACGCTTGGTTGGGCTGCGAGGAAGCGGTTTCGTGGATAGGCCACGGCCTAGCGGCAACTGCTGGGCCAGCTAGTTCGGCGGTCGTCGGAAAAGCGGCTTTGACGATCTTCGCCGCGCAGTCGGCCCAAGTAAATCTTTCGACCAGTCTGCGGCATTGCTCGCCGCGCGGCACTAACTCGGCGCGGTGTTGATAGGCGTATTCCAGGTGCGCGCGGATATCCGTGACGTTGGGGTGGAACCAACCCGTCGCGTCCCAGGTTCCGTTGGTTAGCTTCAAAGGCCCGTCGCCGTCGAGAACATCCCGGTGCCCATGCGCGTCGGTAGCAATGACCGGCCGGCTACAGGCCATAAACTCCGCCATGACCATGTTGGTGCCAGCTTCGCAGCGGTTGGGGAACAGTCCGACGTGAGCGCTGGAATAGACCTCCGGCGTCTCGGCATTGGGAATGGCGGGAATCTTGATGACCCGATCTTCGGGCAATCCAGCCCAGGGATTGGTGCAGTCAATCAGTCGGCTTTGCTGCATGGAGGCCATAGTTTGCGGCCACGGGTTATGCCACGCGGCTAACAGAAGGACGTCGGCATGTAGCAGCATGAAATGGCGCATCGCCCGGAGTACGTAGTCCTGTCCCTTGCGGAACTCGTATTTGCCGCCGCTAAAAACCACGAATCCTTTCGGGTCCGGTGGTGGGCGCGGGGTGAATCGCCCAAAGTTCACACCTTGGATGAGGGTCTCGGCCTGTTGGACGCCCGCTCGGCGGAGCTTCTCGGTGTTCCAGGTAGAACCCGCGAACAGCACGTCATAATGCCTCGCATTGCGCGCGGCATCAGGGGTGAGTGGCCATTCCGTGAAGCAGTAGCCTAACACCCTCGGAGCACTTATCCGGTGCTGGGGCGCCAGGGATTCATCCACAACCGGCATGAACACCGGAGCGTCAAACTGGGTGCGGTTGGAAGTGTCCACCACCACCTCGCAGAGTTTGGACAGTTCGCGGACCAGGTTGGTGTTCGCCACGCCCCAGCCGAAGCCGTCATCGGGTTTTCCAAGATAGTAGAGTTTCACAAGCGAACAGTGGTTGAGAGGAGGTCGCAACTACTAGATGGGCGGCCAACTTTGAGTGCCATGACCGGTAGCAAGAAGCACCCACTGAAGGAGCGGGGTGGGATTCTTAGGTTGGACACATCGTCCCGAGCGCGGTGGCGTGCTGGCGACCATCGCGCCGATTTTCCGACCGCGCAGTCGGCTTCCGGGATTTCGCCGCCGGTTTCAGTCTGGGGGACGCTGCGCTCCAGCAATTCAAACCCCGCGGTGCCGTCGTCCTTGGTGAGGAACTGATTCACCCGCAAGATGCGCGTGAACTCCTCGGCTTTCTTGAGCACGACGTCAATTTGGTTGTCGGCAAAAGGCTTGACGAGGTAATCGAAGGCCCCGCCGCGCATGCACTCGCCCGCCGACTCCACCGAGCCAAGCCCCGGCGCAAGAGCGCCGGCTCGTTTTCGCGGTCCAGCACCAAGATGCGCATGATGGTATCCATGGCGGTTTGGAGCAGTCGATTCAACTGCGATTTGTGGGCCCGACGCTCGGGGGAAAGTTTCTGCCATAACGCCTGTTTTTGACCCGCAAGTATAGCGCAGATTCGAGCTGGGCAAGCAAGGATCTTCGTTCCCGTTTGGATTTCAGTGAGCGGAAAGGTTGGCGCGTTTTTCAGCACCTCCGCTTCCCGTTGCGCCAGAGCCAGCAATTCTCTGCACCCGCCGAGGTGATCGTGGATCACGGCAGCAATGGAGTCCGGGGGCTTCGGTGCGTGGGTTCATTGCGCGAAATTCTGGTTCGGCGAATTTCCCCCTTGAACCTCGGAGCCGCGGACGTGATTCCGCGCCGTAATTCCTTGCCAGAAGCCAGCGCCGACTCCCGGCGGCAGCTTCGGTTCAACCGGTCAAAGCGCGAAGCTCCTTTTCGGAGAATTCGCACCCGGCGCATTCCGTGACAGCTTCGCCGACAATGCGCCAGTTCTACGTCGGAATCCGGGGCAATTGCACCGATAGGAGCTTGAGGTTTGGTGTTTCTCGGGAGCTTGGCGTTTGGTGCTTGGAGCTTGATTCTTCTATTCCGCTCCAAGCGGCCGCGCACTTGGCTTCCTAGACCCCATTGGAAACAGGGCCGAATCCGACATTTGCGCGCCGTTCAAGCGCATTTCAGCCCGAATCCCCCGGCCCTTTCCACATTGACGCTGCCCCCCTCCCGTCCTAACCTCCGCCCATAACTGTTCGGCGCATGGTGCGTTCAGAACCGGAAAATTTTATGGCCGAAGGATATTGCGTTAAGTGTAAAGCGAAGAAAGAAATCGTTGACGGCGTGGAAGAAATCATGAAGAACGGACGCAAAGCGATCAAAGGTAAATGCCCGACTTGTGGCACCGTCATGTTCAAAATTCTGGGCGGCAAAGCTGCCACGCCCCCCACGCCCCCGGTCGCCAGCTAAGTATGTCGCAACAACTCGCCTACGTCATCGTCACGCCCTACTCGCTGTACAAGTCACGCACGGGCGGCATCCTGAGCCGGCTGATTTCGCGCACCGGCTTGGATCTCATCGCCGCCCGGATGTTCGCACCCAGCGCTGAACTGGCGCAGGAATACTCCGAAGTCGTCATCTCCGCCAACGACCCCCAGGACCGCCGCATCCAGGAACACATCCGCCAATACATCCTGCACGACTTTTCGCCGGACCCGAAGACCGGTCGCCGCCGCCGAGTGATGGTGCTGCTCTTCAAGGGCGAAGATGCCGTGCGCAAGGTTCGTTCCGTCGTCGGCAATCTCGGCCCCGACCGCCACGTCGGCGAAACCATCCGCGACACTTACGGCGATTTCATCACCGACGAGAATGACCAGGTCCGATACTTCGAGCCCGCTGTGCTCGCTGCGCCGACCCCGGAGGAAGCCGAGTCCAAGTTGAAGCTCTGGGCCCGCTATTCAGACGTTGACGGCGGCGTACTGGAGCAAGTCAACGACTATCCGCCCGGCGAAACCCCGGAACGCACCCTCGTGCTCATCAAGCCGGACAACTTCCGCTTCGCCACCGGCCGGCCCGGCAACGTAATTGATTTCTTCTCGCGCACCGGCCTCTTCATCGTCGCCATCAAAGTCCACCGCATGAGCGTGGCGGAGGCGCTGGAATTCTACGGCCCCGTCCGCGAAGTCCTGCGCACCAAGCTCAAGGACATGGTGGCAGGCAAGGCCAAAGCCGCGCTGGAGAAGGAATTTGGTTTTCCGATTGGGGCCAACGAACAACAGGCCCTGGGCGATCTGCTCGGTCCGGCGTTCGGCGACAATCAGTTTGAAAACATCGTGAGTTTCATGTCCGGGCGCGCGCCGTCGGCTTGTTCGCCGGAGGAACTGAACCAACCCGGCAGTGAAAAGTGCATCGCGCTGATTTACGAAGGCGTGGGTGCCGTGGCGAAAATCCGCGACGTCTTGGGCCCAACCGATCCCTCGAAAGCCCCGCCCGGCTCCATCCGGCGGGAGTTTGGTTCGAGCGTCATGGTCAACGCCGCGCACGCCAGCGATTCGGCGGACAACGCGAAGCGTGAAATTGGCATCGTGCGCGTGGGCGAAAACACCTTCGGCAAAATCGTGGCAGACTTTTACGGGAAGGTTTAGCAGCGCGCGGGCCGACCGTCTCAAACAGCTTCAACCGCCCTCGAAAAATAGGATGCCACTGCGGCCCGGAGTGCCGCGCGCCACCCGCTGCCGGTCACGAACGGGGCGACCAGGCAGAGTTTGCGAGTAATCGAATTCCCGGCCGCTCAAAACAGATGCGCCGCGCTTTGTAAAGTTTGCCCAACGCTTGCTTGAAAGCCTTCTTGCTGACGCCGAATTTCTGCCGGATCGCTTCGGGCGAGCTGTCATCATCGAATTTCAGTTGACCAGCGTTACGTTCCAGAGCCTGGACGATTTGATCGGTCACTGAAGCCACGCGGCGATAGCCAGAAGCATCGAGGCTCAAATCAATTTTCCCGCCCGGGCGGACGGTGCGGACGAAACCCTTCAGCTTCTGGCCGACTTCAAGCGGGGCGGCGATGTTGGCGTGGTAAAGCAGGCCGCGGTGCGCGTTTTCCACAATGGCATTGTAGCCCAGCGGAGTTTTTCCCAAGATCAGGAGGTTCACCGGCTGTCCATCCCGGTAGGCTGGCGTGTCGCGATTCAAGTGCCGGTTCAGCCGCGTCGTCGCCAAAATGCGGTTGGTTTTTACATCCAGACAGACGAAGACGACCACCCGTTGCCCCGCGCGAACCGGGATGTCCTGCTCGCGAAACGGCAGCAGCAGATCCTTGGCAAGTCCCCAGTCGAGGAACGCGCCGATGTTCTGATTCACGTCCTTGACTTTGAGATACGCAAACTCGCCGACCATGGCGTGCGGCGTTTCGGTGGTGGCCACGAGCCGGTCCTCGGAATCGCGATAGACAAACACATCCAGCTTATCCTTGGGCTTGAGGGTCGCGGGAATGTAGCGACCGGGCAACAGAATCTCCCCCAGCTCTCCACCGTCGAGGTAGAGGCCGGGAGCGGAAGCTCTGACCACCGAGAGAACATTTCGTTTGCCGAGGATTGCCATGTGCCCGCAGCGTAGTCGGGTTGCGATTCCGACGGGAGCAAAAACTTCTTTCTGGCGCACGACCCAACATCTGGCAGAGAATTGGCGAATCAAGGCGAACAACCATCACGCCTGAAGCGCTTTCAAAACTCCGTAGCCGCCGCCGTTCGTCGGCGCAAGTCAGACGCAAGTCAGACGCAAGTCAGTGCGGCATCCCGGCCGCAGCTACGGTTCTGAAAGAAGCTCGCCGGTAGGTCACAAACCAGATGAGAAAATTGAAATGGAAATTCGTCGCTGCGCTGGCCGCCACTTTTGCCGGCTTCGTCGGCGCGACCACGCTTTTAGCCGATGCGCCGCGCGTCCCGCATGTGTTCATTATCAGTTACGATCAGGGCAATTCGGACCTGATTCGCACCAACGACCTGCCCAACTTCAACGGCATGGCGTCCGAAGCGGCGCATACCTGGAACGCCTACACCGTCATCCCCAGCCTCACCCTTCCGTCCCATGCCTCCATGTTGACCGGCCTCGGCCCGCAAGCGCACCAGATTCTCTGGAACAATTTTTTGCCGGAAAAAGGGCTGGTCAAGGTGCCGACTATCTTTAGCCTCGCGAAGCAGCGGGGGCTCGTCACCGCCATGTTCGTCGGCAAGGAAAAATTCAAACAACTCGAATTGCCCGGCAGCCTGGATGCGTTCGTGTGGCCTCGGCCGGACGACAACGCTCTGGCGGTGGCAAAAGTCTTCGCGTCCCAAGTTGCCACCTTGAAACCCAATCTTTGCTTCATCCACTTTCACGATCCCGACAGCGTCGGGCACAAAGTCGGGGCCTACGCCCCAGAGAAAATCCAGGCCCTCAAAGATTGCGACGCCGCGCTCAAGATTATCAAGGAAGCCATTGTCGCCGCGGGCTTGATGGAGAGCAGCGTCATTATCCTCACCGCCGATCACGGCGGGCATGACGCCAAGAACAAGGAGGGCAAGACGATTGGCGTGCATGATGTGGGCGACGCGGAGGATGTTAAAATCCCTTGGGTCGCTTGGGGCAAAGGCGTGAAGAAGAAGTTCACCGTCACGGCGCTCGTGGTGCAATACGACACCGCCGCCACGGCCCTGTGGTTATTGGGGGTTCCGTTGCCGGAGAATTTCTGGGGCCGCCCGGTGACCAGTGCCTTTGAATAGCTCTCGGAACGCCGACTGGCAGGCTGCGGTGGCGCGGATTGGCAATCCACAGCCGCAGCCTGCGCGGAGACCGTCCGGACTGCCAGTCGGCGACCCCGCAGGTTGCCAACCTGCGCTACCGGTCGGTGGCTGCGATGCCCTTTAACCATTGATTTGAATGTCCGCCGAACTCACAGATGACCTGCTCATCAAGGCCGCCGGGTGGGAGGTCATAAAACTGGCGCGCGCGTATCTCGTGCAGGGGCAGGTTCTCAGTTCTTACTGGGAGCCGCCGCTGCTGCGCGGAGTGGTGCAGGGCGATGGCGTTTCCTTCCGCGCTTCGATGGTCATCAAGGACAGCATTGATATTGAGAATCTCTGCAATTGTCGGGAGGCACGCGAGTGGGGAAAGATTTGCGCCCACGGGGTTGCAGTTGGGCTGCATTGGTTGAAGAAGCAGCAACCCGAACCCGCTCCGCCACCGCCGCGTCCCACTGCAACAATCCCAGTCAGAAAACCGCCAACACTCCAACGTGCGGCTTCCGGCGAACCGGCGGAACTCTTTATCATCCTCCCGCCCAATACCGATCAAGCCCTCGCCCGCGGAAAAGTCATGCTGGTGTTTGAAGCGAAGTGGGGCGGCGGTCGTTGCCCCTTGAACGCCTTGCCCAAGGGGCGTCCGTTCGCCTTCTCGTCGCAGGATAACACGATCATTGAAAGACTCGAATCGCTGACGAACGGCGAAACGCCCGCCCTCGTGCAACTGGATGCGAAGGACTTCGCCGCCCTCCTGCCCGCGCTCGCCGAACACCCCAACATTACGCTCGGCAAAACCGCAGCGGTCACGATCACCCGCACGCCGCTCAAGCTGCCGCTCCGCGCCACGCTGGAACCAAGCGGGGAAATCGTCCTGACCTTGCGCGACAAAGCGAGCGCGTTCGTAATGGTCGGCGATTGGGCCTGGCAGAAGCAGACTTTTCAGCCGCTCGGATTGCCGCCGGCAGCGAAGGACGTGTTCCGCGCGCCGGTGCGGGTGCCGCGTTCGGAAGTGCCGCAGTTCCTAAGTCAACAGTGGCAACTGTTGCTGGCCGCGGGCGGGCTCGAAGCAAATTTCAAACCGGAAGACTTTACGCTCGAACCGCAAGCGCCCCGGTTCCTCCTGGCCCTCAAAGGCGGACTCGCCCAACTGAGCGCGCTTCTGCAATGCGGCTATGGTCAACGTATCATGACCATCGGCGTCACGGCGGCTGATGAAAACGTCTGGCTACCGGATCCCGAAGTCCCGACGCGGTACTCCACTCGCGACTTGAACGCCGAGCGCGTGGCGTTAGCGCGGTTGCATCGCAGCGGCTTTACCGGGCCGGACGCGCAAGGCAAGCTGCAATTGCTCGGGCAGAACGGGGTGTTGAATTTTCTAGCGCGCGAATTCCCGAAGCTGCAAAGCCAATGGAGCGTCACGCTCGACGAGCAGTTGGAAAATCGCACGCTGAAAAACTTCGAGCGCGTCGAGCCGCAGTTTCAAATCACTTCGTCAGGCGTGCAGTGGTTTGATCTTGGCGTGGTCTTCACGTCCAGTGGCGGCGAAACTTTTTCGGCGGCGGATATTCAACGCCTGCTCTTGTCCGGGCAGAACCACACCCGCTTGAAGAACGGAAAGTTGGCGGTCATTGATACCGGCGCGGTGGAGGAATTGCAGGAGGTGTTGCTCGATTGCGCGCCCCAGCAGAACGCCGGAGGCTATCGCATCAACAGCAAACAAGCGGGCTTCCTGGAGGCGACCTTGCGCCAGCACTCCGATTGGCGCGTCCAAGCGCCCGCCGCCTGGCGGGAGCGCGCCGCCAAACAAAGCGGCGCAGCCAAGCTGGAATGTCCACCGCTCGGCGAGTTGGAAACGGTATTGCGCCCCTATCAGAAACAAGGCGTGGCGTGGCTGCAATTCCTGCGCGAGAACGGCTTCGGCGGCATTCTCGCCGATGAAATGGGCTTGGGCAAAACGCTGCAAGCGCTGGCGCACCTCCAGACTTGTAGCCGCCGACGTGCGGAGGCTCATTCTAAAATTGGGGCGCAACAGGCTGCGGGACCGGAAAGTCAGAGCCTCCTCACGGCGGCTGCGACCAAGCCGAATCTGGTCGTCTGCCCCACCAGCCTCGTCTTTAACTGGCTCGCCGAAGCCCGGAAATTTACGCCCGAATTGAAAGTGCTGGCCCTCCACGGACCGGATCGCCACGCCCGATTTGACCAGATCGCAACAAGCGACATCGTGGTGACGAGCTACGCGCTGATTCGTCGCGACGCGGAACGCTATCGCGCCCTGGAGTTCGACACCGTCGTCCTCGACGAAGCGCAGCACATCAAGAACCGGCAAACGCAAAACGCCCAAGCCGTCAAAGCGGTAAAGGCGCAGCACCGGCTGGTGCTCACAGGCACGCCGTTGGAAAACTCGGTGCTCGATCTCTGGTCCATCTTCGATTTCCTCATGCCGGGCTACCTCGGCACGGCGAAGGATTTTCACGAGCGTTACGAATTGCCCATCGCAAAGGAGCGGAACGCCGAAGCCCAACACCGGCTGGCGCGGCGGTTGCGCCCCTTCATGCTGCGGCGACTCAAGAAGGAAGTAGCCACCGATCTGCCGGCGAAACTAGAGCAAGTCTCGTTCTGCGAACTGACGCCGGACCAACGGAGCGTTTATCAACAAGTCATCGAAGCGAGCCGTAAGGAGGTCCTCGAAGCCGTGGGCGCGCAAGGCTTGGCCAAGAGCCGCATGGTGGTGCTGACCGCGTTGCTGCGCTTGCGCCAGGTGTGCTGTGATTTGCGGCTGCTCAAACTGAAGAAACGGAGTGCTGAAGTAGGGGAAGATTCGAGTAGTGCAGCCCCCGCCTTGTCGCTCCACCAATCCACCAAGCCATCGCTCCCCTCCGCCTCCTCCGGCAAACTGGAAATGTTCGGCGAACTGCTGGAGGAAGTAATAGACGGCGGTCATCGCCTGCTGGTCTTTAGCCAGTTCGTCGGCATGTTGACACTCCTGAAGGAGAAGCTCACCGCGGAAGGCATAGAGTTCTGTTATCTCGACGGCTCAACGACCGACCGAGCCGCCGTCGTGGATCGGTTTCAAACCCACGCAGCGATCCCAGTGTTCCTGATCAGCCTCAAAGCCGGCGGGGTGGGCTTGAACCTCACCGGTGCGGACACGGTGATTCATTTCGATCCGTGGTGGAATCCCGCCGTCGAAGACCAAGCGACCGATCGCGCGCACCGCATCGGACAGACCAAAGTCGTCACGAGCTACAAGCTGATCACGCGCGACACGGTGGAGGAAAAAATCCTGACCTTGCAAAACCGCAAGCGTGAAATCATCCAAGCAACCATTGGCGGCGAGGAGGAATTCGCGGCCGCGCTGAACTGGGAAGAAATCCAAGAGCTGCTGGCTTGACCCGGAACTAACTAGGTTGAACAACACTTCCAGACAAGCATCGCCATTTACCCGATTTGGCTCAGTGCAAAAACAAAGCCATGACCCAAACTTCAACGACCATTTTGAGGAATTCAAATTCAAGCCGCCGTTGTATTGGGGCCGCATCCGGGGCCGGCGACATCAAGTTCATGAACCTGCCTACATCAAAGACATATTTCTTCCCCCACTCGGACGTGCAGAAACAACTGTTTGGCATCCCGGGAGAACCCCTTGCCGAAACGCTGCCGCCCGCCCGGCGGAGCTTCTCGGGGTTACAAGTGGAAGCACTCACTGGAGGAGCGGGGTGGGATTCTTAGGTTGGGAACAGCGTCCCGAGTGCGGTGGCGTGCTGGCGGGCATCACGCCGAGCTTCCGGCGACGCAGTCGGCTTCCGGGATTTCGCCGCCGGTTTCAGTCTGGGGGACGCTACCTAGCGCGCCACCGGAAGGATCGGCACAGCCATTATACTCGTTCAGTTTGTTCCGCAGCGTCCGCACGCTGATGTCGAGGATTTTGGCCGCTTGCGTCCGGTTGTCCTGACACCGTTCGAGTGCCGCGTAGATATGCTCTTTTTCCAGATCGTGAAGCGTCAGGAAGGCGCCGGCAGTCCGGGAAACCGCGCCGGCGGGTTTGTCGAGGGACGTGGCGGCGGGGGGGGCGACTTCTGACAACGGTCCGGCCAGACAGAAGTGGGAGGATTCGATGACGGGGGAATCGCTGGTCATGATGACGGCGCGCTCAATGACGTTTTGCAACTCGCGCACGTTGCCGGGCCAATGGTGCGCGAGCAAGGTGGCCTCGCAGTCATCGGAAAACCGGCGCGCAGGGCAGCCATGCTTGCGAGCGTACCAGCCCAGAAAATACTCGGCCAGGAACATGATGTCCGGACGCCGGTCCCGCAGCGGCGGGACATGCATGGGGACGACGTTGAGGCGAAAGTACAAATCCTCCCGGAATTCCTTGCGCTGAACGCTTTGCTCCAGCAGGCGATTGGTAGTGGCAATGACCCGCACATCCACCTTGATCGTGCGATTGCCGCCGACGCGTTCCAGTTCTCGTTCTTGCAGCACGCGCAGTAGCTTGGCCTGCACGCCCGGCGAGATTTCACTGATTTCATCGAGCAAAATCGTGCCGCCGTGCGCGAGTTCAAAGCGGCCTTCGCGCTTGTTCAGCGCGCCGGTGAAGGCGCCTTTCTCGTGGCCGAAAAATTCGCTTTCAATCAGATTCTCCGGGATGGCGGCGCAATTGACTTTGATGAGTGGGGCGGCGTTGCGCGGACTCTCCTTGTGGATCGCCTGGGCCACGAGTTCCTTGCCGGTGCCGCTTTCGCCCTGGATCAGCACGGTGGCCTGGGTGCGCGCGATCTGGCGAATCAACTGGCGCAGTTTTTCCATGGGGGCGCTGCGCCCCAGCAATTCAAACCCCGCGGTGCCGCCGTCCTTGGTGAGGAACTGATTCACCCGCAAGATGCGCGTGAACTCCTCGGCTTTCTTGAGCACGACGTCAATCTGGTTGTCGGCAAAAGGCTTGATGAGGTAATCGAAGGCCCCGCCGCGCATGCACTCGACTGCCGACTCCACCGAGCCAAACCCGGTCATCATGACAACGAGTGGTCGCTGGGGGGAAAGTTGCAGTTCCTTCAACCAGTCGGTGCCTTCCCCATCGGGAAGCCGCACGTCCAAGAAAACCAGGTCGAAAGTGTCCTTGGTCAGAGCTTCCTTGGCCGCGGCCAGAGTAACGGTGGAGAACACCTCGCACCGGCGCTGCCGCAGCAGGGACTCGAGGTTCCGTCGAATGATCTGGTCGTCCTCGACGAGGATGATTTTCTCAATGGGCATAGAAAGGTATTAGGACTTCCCGTGGTGTTGGTAGAGCCGGGCCACGTAGTGCGGGCGCGATTGTTCCACCGGCGGCAGGGCGCGGGTGGGTAACAAGCCCCGGCGCAAGAGCGCCTGCTCGTTTTCGCGGTCCAGCACCAAGATGCGCATGATGGTGTCCATGGCGGTTTGGAGCAGTTGGTTCATCTGCGGTTTGCGGGCCCGGCGCTCGGGGGAAAGCTTCTGCCATAACGCCTGTTTTTGACCCAGTAAGTGGAGCGCAGATTCGAGCTGGGCAAGCAACGATCTTCGTTCCGTTTGGATTTCAGCGAGCGGAAAAGCCGGCGCGTTTTTCAGCGCCTCCGCTTCCCGTTGCGCCAGGGCCAGCAATTTGCTGCACACGCCGAGGTGATCGTTGATCACGGCGGCAATGGAGTCGGTGGCTTCGTCGGGTGGGTTCATTGCGATGGAGCTTTGGACTGAATCGGGGCGGCGGGGACCGAGGAGGTTTTGATGATGGCCGAATCCCCGATCGTATCGCGGAATTCGAGGTTGGCGCTCTCGGACTTGACCCGCCAGGCGATGAACTCTTTGCGCCAACGAGCCATTTCTAAAACCGCCTTGAGGCTGGGGGCGGCGTTGGTCATTTCCGTTTCCCGCCGCCCGATGTTTTCGTAATACTCGATGGCCTTCGCGGGCTGGCTCATCCGCTCGTAAACCAGCCCCAGTTGGTACCAAACCGGAAGCTGCCACTCGGGAGTGGAGCCGAGCGCTGCGAGGCTGAGATAAATGTCCATGGCCTTCAAATGCTCGCCTTCCTGGTAGAACTGATTGGCAATCTCATTGCCCGCCCGGCGCTGCCAGTAGGCGAGGGCGGCGGGATCGCGCGTTCCTTCACCGTGCTGTTCCTTCAGCAGGGACAGCACTTGTTGCAACGAGTCCGCCCCGCGACCGATTTGCTTGAGCGAACTGGCGCAAAGGAAATGCACCTCGGGCCGCTCCTTGGCGTCGGCGTGCCGGGTCAAGAAGTCTTGCGCCTGGGCGCAGGCATCGCCGTGGCGACCCTGGGCAATCAGGCAACGGATGAGTTTGCATTGCAGGGTGGAGTGGTTCTCGGGCGGGGTGTCCAGCTTGAGCAGCCGGCCCAGTGAATCGGCCGCCTCGGTCCAGCTACCGAGATCATATTGCGCGTTGGCAATCTCATTTTGCGCGCGGAGCACCAGTTGCTGATAATATTCAAAGCGATCGGGTCGGAGCGTCAGCGCGCTGGTCATCACGGTGTAAAACTTCGCAATCGCGAGATTATTCAGCCCCATCTGCCGGTAAACCAAGCCCTGGCGGAGAATTATTTCCGGCAGGCCGGGATCCAGTGGCCAGAGGGCGATGCCTTGGGCGTAAATCTGTTGGGCGCGAACCAAGTCGTTCTCGTCCTGCGCCGTCAGGGCCATTTCGATCAACGCCGTGCGGCGCAAGCTCTCGGGCGCGTCACTTTGCAGCAGCCCCGCGTAGATCGCGGTGGCCACGGAAAACTGACGGCTCAAACGGCTGCTGCGGGCTAGTTCGAGCCGGGCCGGAAAGTCTTCCACCTGCTTGGCCGATTCGGTGGTTTGCTTCACCGAATTGGTGGCGCGGGCGAGTAATCCCAAGTCGTCAATCACCGTGTGGCTGGAGGGCGGGAGCGCCCCGCCATTCGTCCCGGGGGCCGATGCCTTAGCCTGCGGAGTGGGAACAGCCTGGGGGTGCGTCACCCGATTCGACTCTTGCGCGACCGCTGGCCCCGCCAACGCGAGCGCGAGCGCGCCTACTAGTCGCCCGATGCGAACACAGGTCCGCCAGACGGAACTGGTTGATTCGCGTTCGGAAGCCGCGCGCATGATGATGATTGAATTAACGGCTTTGGTAAACGGCACTGCTGGAACGCGGCGGCGTTGCGGGCGCAAAGACGGGGAACAAACGGCTGCCATCTGGCACATTCCCGGAAGCCGGCAGCAGCCATTTCAGCACCGACTGCATGTCGGTCAGCGTGCTCCCCACCGGCACTGGTTCGTTCATTGGCGGTAGCGAGGCCAGGTTGGTGTCCGCCGGAGCAGTGATAGCTGGGGAAGCAAGGGCTGCCGTTGCTGGTAAAGCCGGCTGGTTCCTAGTCCCAGCGCTGGAGTTGGCCGACGCGGTGGTGTCTAGGGCGGTCGCATTTGTAGCCGGACCACGCCACAGCAAGAGGGGGGGTAAGCCCTCGGTTTGCCCACCGGCGGAAAAGGACTGAAAACGCAGGGGCGAAACCCCCACAGTAGGGAGGTAAGCCTCAGTCTGTTCGGCGTACGCGTTGGCGCTGGCAAGCCACAGCCCGACGGCCAGCCCGCTCCACTCAAATAGTCGCAGGGGTTTTACCATTGAGGTTCTCCAATGCTTCGGTGATGGAATCGCTGAACTGCCAATCCTTGGTTTCGGCGTAGTTCTTGCACTCGCGGCAAACCGCATCCGAGCCGACCAAGGCGTGTTTGACGCCCAGTTCCGCGCAGAGTTGAATGACATCTATGCCGAGCCGGATCAAGATCACATCCGCTGCCTTGATCTGACTCATGTCCATGACCAGGTGGTTTAGGCCCGCGTCCACCGCTTCGCTGACTTTGGTGCGGAGATGCGTGGTCACATCGCTGGCCACGGCTTGGTTGAAGGAGGTTGGCAGCAGTAGCACCAGCACGCCATCGCGGTATTGGAAGTATTTGTAGGAGGTGTCGAGATTCAGCGCCCGGGTGATCTTGAGTTGCAGGTCTATGAGATCAATGGGCTTGGTGACAATGGCGCTGAAGCCGAGTTGCTGGGCGCGCGTCTGTTCTTCGGTCGCATTCTTCACGCTCAATCCGATAATCGGGATGGCCTTGGTGCGCA
Organism: uncultured Verrucomicrobiota bacterium; assembly: GCA_903828255.1. Classification (GTDB taxonomy): domain Bacteria; phylum Verrucomicrobiota; class Verrucomicrobiia; order Limisphaerales; family JADLHS01; genus CAIKLQ01. Next base: position 19,574 of record CAIKLQ010000011.1, on the reverse strand, counting down.
CGCTGGCGCGGAGCATTTGGAAAAGAATGAAACCGGAACTTTCCGGCAGCGACAAGCTGATCAGGACGATGTCAGGCACGGCCTGGCTGCAAGAATCCACCGCCTGGCCCGCTTGCGCGGCACCTTGCACCGTCCAAGGAAGTCCAGTCAGCGCCGCTTGGATTTGGTCCACGATGACGGGCTTGTCGTCCACGACCAGAACCTGGAGGGGATCGTCAAAGCGCTTTACCCGCGTTGTCGCTTCATTCTTGGCTTTGAGGTCCACGATGCGGCCCACGCGTTCGACGATCAATTCTTCTTTGAACGGTTTGACCAGGTAGTCGCGCACGCCGAGCTTGGCGATGCGGAGGACGTTTTCCCGGCCCGATTCCGCCGTGAGCATGACGACGGGAATGGCGCGCAATTCGGGGTCGGCCTTGAGCTTGGAGAGCATTTCCGCTCCGTCCATGACCGGCATGGTGAGGTCGAGCAGGATAATGTCCGGCCGCTCGCGGCCGGCCACCGTGAGTCCTTCCACGCCATCGGAGGCTTCGAAGATCTCGCAGGCAAACCCTTTGAAGGCGCGGGTGACGATCATGCGGATCGTCCGGCTGTCATCTACGGTTAAAATTTTCGGACCCATAGTGGTTAAATCTGGTTTGGCTCTACGAACCTGGCTTCACGAGGAATTGAACGAATATCCGGTTGCCTTCCGCTTCATAGCTGAAAACATGCCCTTCGGTGGTGCTGATGGCTTCCACGCTAAAATGACTCCCCCGCACCACCGAGGGAATGGTGAGGACGCAAGCGATGCCGCGATCCATCAGGCGCGATTTCATCGTGCCCACCAGCATGTTGGCCATTTCCCCCATGGCATCGTTGACCATTTCGCCCGTGGTCGCCTCCGAAGCGCCAAGGCCGAGCAGGATGGAAGTAATGCGTTGTCCGAACTTCTGTGTGGTATAAATGTAAACGACGCCGTTGAGCTTGCCGATGAAACCCACCACGCCGGCGATGTGCCTTTCGGAGTCAATAAATTCCGGTTGCACTGGCACTTTCACCATCTTCATGCCGAGCATCGTATCAAATAGTGTGGTCACCGCGGACGTGACCAGTTCATCCATGTCGTCAATCATGTTGCCAAGCCTATCGGCAACTTATGCCGCTACTTGAGGGGAGAAATCGGAAAAAGTAGAGAAATCGGAAAAATTTGCTTGTGAGCGTTAAACTTAACGCGCGGCGGGCCGATAAGACCTGAGAAGTGAACCCGATGTCTATGAAAGAACCCATCGCGCTGGCCGTCCTCGCCCGATTGGACCGCGCTCAAATCGAACGCCGACTTGGAAACTGCCCGCGGTTGCCCTCCTTGGGCAGCATCAACGGCGTGCTCCGCGAGTTGCTCGACGCCGACCAATGCTTTACCTCGCAGATTGCCGATGTGATCCGCCGCGACCCCAGCATGACCACGCGCCTGCTCCGGATGGTCAATTCCGTCTATTATGGCCTATCTACGCCGGTCAGCAGCATCGAGGAAGCCGTTTTTTACCTGGGGGTGCGCCAGATTCGCCGCCTCGCGGTACTCACCCCGGTCATCGAAGATCTCCAAAGACTCGCCGGAGCATCCCGGTTTCCGTGGCGCGAATTCTGGCGGCACTGCATCGGAACCGCCATGATGACCCGCGAAATTCTCGGCGACGTTCAGCCCAATTCCGACGAAGAGGATTATGTGGCGGGCCTGCTGCACGACGTTGGCAAAATTGTCATGGGGGCGGCCTTTCCCGAGTATTTCGATCAAGTCCAATTGCGCATGGCCGGGGCCCCTGCCGATCTGCTGCTGGTGGAATCCGGGATTCTCGGGATTGATCATTGCGAACTGGGCGCGCTGTACCTCGAATCCCACAAATTGTCCGCCGTCACGATTCAGGCCGTGCGGTTTCATCATGCCCCCAAGCGCGCCGGCTCGGATGCCCGGATTGTCGCCGCCGTGCAAGTGGCCGACCTGTTTGTCCGGCACGCGCGCATCGGGAACAGCGGCAATCCCGCGGAAGTCACCGCCGAGGATTGGATGGAGGCTGAGGGCTGGGACCTGTTGTTTCCCGCCGAATCGGAAGCCCGCGCTCTGGCCCGCGCCAACATGGAGCGCAGTCTCGAACGGCTCTCAACAATTCTGGAGGGGCTGGTCTGAAGCCGGCGTCCATACGCGCTGCCCCCTTGGCCCGGTTGCCGTCCGGGGGGGACTCGATCGAGGCCGATGCCGTCAGGTCTGGCGCGGGCGCTTCCCAAATGTCGCGGCGCGAGATTCAGGCGCTGGATTATGTCATTACGCTGATTTACGAACGCTCGCGGATCCGGATGGACCGCAGCAAGGAGGCTTTGATTCGGTCCCGGCTGGGCAAGCGGATGCGGGCCTTGGGCATCCTGTCGCTGCCGGATTACTGCAGCCTGCTTGACTCCGCGGAGGGGGCCGTCGAAATCGGCCGGGCGATTGATGCCCTCACCACGAATTTCACGCACTTTCTGCGCGAGCGCGAACATTTTGACTTCATGGTGACGGAAGCCCTGCCGCGCCTGCTCGCCCCCAACCAAAAGCAATTCTGGGTTTGGAGCGCCGCCTGCGCCACCGGGGAAGAGCCTTACACCATTTCCTTCTTCCTTGAGGAGCGATATCCGCTGGCGGACGGTTGGAATTGGAACATTCAGGCGACGGATATTTCGACCCGGGCGCTGGAAAAAGCGAGCCAGGGAATTTACGCGGGCGAACGGCTGGCCGCCCTGCCCAAGGCCTGGGGGAGCAAGTATTTCCAACGCGGAAATGGTAACTGGGCGGATAAGTACCGCATCAAACGGCACTTGCAGGAGCGCATCACTTTCAAGCAACTGAATTTGCTGGAAGACCAGAATAACGACCGGGTCTTCGAGGTCATCTTCTGTCGCAACGTGATGATTTATTTTGACCGGCAGACGCAGGAACGTCTGGTCAACCGTCTGAGTCGAGTCCTCGTGCCGGGGGGATTCCTGTTCACCGGTCGGGCGGAAAGCCTCAACGGCTTGACGATGCCACTGCGCTACCTCAAACCGAGTATTTACCAGAATCCCGAATAATTTTTCACATGCCCGCGCCAAGTCTCATGGGTCTCGGTTTCGAGCACCGGGTCGTGGTCGGCCTCGCTGAACTGGTTGTGTCGAACAATCCGAGCGCCGTGCTGACGACCTACTCTCTCGGTTCGTGCCTGGGCATCGCCATTTATGATCCCGTCGCCAAGGTCGGCGGGTTGCTCCATGCCATGCTGCCGGATTCGAAGATTGACCCCGGGAAAGCCGTCCGGCAGCCCGGCATGTTTCTCGATACGGGGCTGCCGGCGCTCCTGCGGGAAGCCAGCGATCTGCGCGCGGACAAGCGGCGACTGAAAATCTATGTGGCCGGTGGCGCGCAAATCATGGATGATAAGAACGTATTTAACATCGGCGGCCGCAACCAGACGGCGTTGGCGGAATTCCTGCGCCGGGAAAACTTGCAAGCCAGCGCCATTCAGGTGGGCGGACACGTCAATCGAACCATGTACTTCTCCATCCAAACCGGCCGCGTGACCCTGAAGGTTTCCGGCCTGCAAAACGAAATTATCCTATGCTGACCCTCGATGGCTTCATTGATAGCATTGACTACCTCCCACCAATGCCCAGCAACGTGACCTCGTTGGTCAAGTTGCTCAACCAGCCCGACCTCGATGTGGACCAGATCGTCCAACTCATCCAATACGATCCTGCATTGACGGCCCAAGTCATCCGGCTGTGCAACAGCGCCTACTTCGGCGGCGCGCCGGCAGACAACCTGCACGAAGCCACGGTTCGCGTGGGCTATTATGAAATCCTCCAACTCGTCATTGCGCTCAGCACCGCCACCATGATGCGCCCGCAGCAAAAAGGCTACGGCATCGAGGTCGGTGAACTTTGGAAGCACTCCGTCACGGCGGCGCTGGTGGGCAAACTCCTGGCCAATGATCGCGGCGGCGATGAGTCGCTGGTCTTTACCGCCTGCATGTTGCATGACATCGGCAAGGTCGCCCTTTCCCGGAGTCTCGAATGTAAGTACGATGAGGTCGTGGCCGAGACGAAACGCAGCCAAAGCCCGATGTTGGTGGTTGAGCAGAAACTGCTGGGGTTCGATCATGCGGAAGTCGGGGGCCGGCTGTTGGAACGCTGGAACTTCCCCGTCGAACTGGTCCAAGGGGTGCGGTTTCACCACAACCCGGGGGCGGCGCCCGAGCACGGCGTGATTGCCGCCTATGCTTACATGGGGAACATGCTCGCTTGCTTCATGGGATTTGGCTGCGGCCACCAGGCGCTGGCGTTTCAGGGCCGGGCGGAGGCGCTGGAATTGATCGGGACGACCCCCGAGGAGCTTCCCAACTACATGGCGAAGGCCTTTTTTACGCTCAAGGACACGGAAGCGTTGCTCAGCTTTCCGTTCGGAAAATGAGCGCCCGGATCAAAGTTCTGATCGTGGATGATTCCGCGCTGGTCCGGCGCGCGTTGTCGGAAACCCTGGCGCGTTGTCCCGACATCGAGGTCGTCGGCACGGCGGTTGACCCGTACGTGGCGCGGGACAAAATCCTGCAACTCAACCCCGATGTGTTGACGCTCGACATCGAAATGCCGCGCATGGACGGCATCACTTTCCTCAAGCGCCTCATGCAGCACCGGCCCATGCCCGTCGTTATTCTGAGTTCGCTGACCGGGGCCGGCTCGGCAAAAGCACTCGAAGCGATGCAGGCCGGGGCCGTTGAGGTGTTGGAAAAATCCTCCGGCTCCATGTCAGCGATTGCCGACCACGATCGGCTGGTTGAGGTCATCAAGGCGGCGGCGCGCGCGCGCGTCCACCTGCCGGCGGACGAACCGCCCAGCAAGCGCTCTCCCACGTCGGCCCCGCTGGGCGTTCTCCGCGTCCCCACGGCCGGCGAGCGGTGCTATGAGCCGCGCAAAATCATTCTCATGGGCGCTTCCACCGGCGGCACCGAAGCCTTGCGGGCGGTCCTCACCCGCCTCCGTCCGGACTTGCCGGGGATTTGCATCGTCCAGCATATCCCGCCGCACTTCTCCCTCGCCTTTGCCAAGCGGCTCCATGAGCAGTGCGACTTGGAGGTTCGCGAAGCTCGGAATGGGGATGTTGTGATGCCCGGTTTGGCGTTGATTGCTCCCGGCGGCTTTCATGTCGTGCTTGATTGGCGCGGCTATGGATACGGCGTGCGGTTGAATGAAGGCCCGCCGATTCATTACCAGCGACCGGCAGTGGACGTGTTATTTGGCTCCGCCGTCAAAGCCGGCGCGGCCCCGCACGCGCTGGGAATTTTGTTGACCGGCATGGGAACAGACGGGGCCTCGTCATTGCTGGAATTGCGCACCGGCGGCGCCCAGACGGTGGCTCAGGACGAAGCGTCGTCAGTGGTTTTCGGCATGCCCCGGGAAGCGATTCGTATGGGCGCGGCCCAGCGGGTTCTCTCGCTCGATCAGGTTGCGCCAGCGATCGAGCGTTTTGGCAACGAAGTCGCCATTCATCGCACGTCGGCGGTTCTCGCGGGGGCGCGATGATGGCCGTTGTCAGCGCAAAGTTTCAGCCCGGTTTGGCGAAACTTGGCTGAAATCATTTATGCGATCTGGACAATCCGTCGAAAAGAGAACCAAGCTGCCGGGCGCACCGGGCGGGCGGGCCTGTCGTTTTTCTGGCCAGACGGAGCGGTTTGGTGAACAAACCAACTGAAAAAGAACATGAATCCTCCATCGAAAACTTGCGAGTTGATCGAGAAGATCGCCTTGGAACTGGTCTTCGCCGAACCCGGCAAGGACAGCGGCTTGCTGCCCATCAACAGTCTGTTGGGCGAAATCGAAAACCTCTCTGCCGTCAATCCGGCTCCCGAGCCTATCGGGCGGGCGATCGCCATCGGACGCCAATGGGTGGATACCGCTCTCGAAACCGGAGGGTTTTCCGCCGACGCGATCAAGCAGTTCAGCAGTTGGACCGCTTGGATGCGCGAAGCCTTGACCGCCGCCACCCTGGAGCGGCCGATTCCCGCCCTGCCCGAGACCCTGACCAAGCTCGCGTCCACGAGCGCGCTGCCGAGTGCGCCGCCGTCGGCGGGCCGGTCAACGGACGGAAATGAACGCACCGAAGCCTTGATCTTGGACCTCGTCGGCAACGCCGACATGTTGCGCGAGTTCGTCGGGGAAGCGCAGGAGCATTTGCACCAGATCGAACTGGATGCGCTGGGCTTGGAAAAGGACCCGACCGATGCCGACACGCTGAATTCGCTTTTCCGTTCGTTTCACACGCTCAAGGGCGGGTCGGGTTTCCTGAATCTAGTGCCGATGAACCGGCTGGCGCACCAACTGGAAGCGTTACTGGACCTTACCCGCCAGGGCAAACTGACGGCGCAGAGCGAGGTGATTGACATCATCCTTTCGGGGCGCGACGCGTTGCGCCAGTTCGTCACGGAAATTGACCGCCAGCTCTCTGGGGAGGCGCAAGGGGAGCCGATCATCGTGGCCACAGGAAAGCTGTTGCTCAGAATCCAAGAAGTGCAGCAGGATGGAACTGAGGGCGCGGAGCCGGGCTCCGAAGCTGAAATCGCCGCCCCCACCGCCCCAACTCAGGATCGCACCCCAGGCCAACCCGCCGCCGAGGAAACCAAAGCCGCCCCCGACAACCGCCGCAGCACCTCCGGCTTTGTCAAAGTGGACACCGCCAAGCTGGACAGCCTGGTGGACCTCGTGGGCGAATTGGTCATCGCGCAATCGCTCGTGAATCAGGACGCCGATCTGCGCGCCGTGCAAAGCCAGCAACTCAGCCGCAACCTTGCTCAGTTGGGCCGGAGCACCAACGAACTCCAGCACATTGCCATGTCGCTGCGCATGGTGCCCATCCGCGCGTCGTTCCAGAAAATGGCGCGGCTCGTTCGCGATGTCGCGGCCAAGGCCGGCAAACAAGTCGAACTGCGCGTGAGCGGGGAAGGCACCGAATTGGACCGCAATTTGATCGAGGAAATCAACGACCCGCTCATTCACCTCATTCGGAATGCCGTGGATCATGGCGTCGAAAACCCGGAGAAGCGCTTGGCGGTCGGCAAGCCCGCGCAAGGCATCGTCCAACTCCGCGCCTTCCACTTGGGCGGCAACATCGTGATCGAGATCGAGGACGACGGGGCCGGGTTGAACAAGGAACGCATTCTGGCCAAAGCGATTCAGGCTGGCTTGGTCACCGCGGGCGCGCAACTAAGCGAGCAGGAAATCTTCGGCCTCATTTTCGCCCCCGGATTGTCCACCGCCGAGAAGGTCACCGATATTTCCGGGCGTGGCGTGGGCATGGACGTGGTGCAACGCAACATCAACAAACTGCGCGGCAAAATTGAGGTTCATTCCACCCCGGGCAAAGGCTCGACCATCTCGATCCATCTGCCGCTGACCCTGGCGATCATTGACGGCTTGATTTTCAGCGTTGGTCCCGAGCGATTCATCGTGCCGACCTTGTGTGTCCGGGAATCCTTCCGGCCGTCGGCGGCGATGATTTCGACCGTCCAGGGCCGGGGCGAAATGGTGAGCGTGCGCGGCCAACTCAGCCCCTTGGTGCGGATCTACGAACACTTCGGGATTCAACCCGAATCCACGGACCCGGCCCAGTCCATCATCATCATGGTGGAAACCAACCGCCAGCACCGCTGCTTGCTGGTGGATCGCTTGATTGGGAAGCAAGAAGTGGTCATCAAAGGTTTGGGCCACATGTTCAAACAAAGCCAGGGCCTGGCGGGGGCCGCCATCCTTGGCGATGGCCGCGTCGGCCTGATCCTTGACGTCAACGGACTGGCCGGCTCCATCAATGGGCGAATGGCTCGTAATTGATGGGGCCAAGGAGTTCCTTCCAAACTCCGTAGCCGCCGCCGGGAGTCGGGGCTAACTCCCCCGGAGTTCGGAGGGAGCGCGCACGCCCTGATCCGCGCGTTGGTCCTGCTTGCCTCGCGCGAAGTCCGACCGGCTACCGGTTCATGGAAAAGTTCCCTGGCCTACACCCACCACAAAACCCCCGCTGGTAGGCCGGGGGCACTCACCCGACATTCCCAGCGGGGTACATAACGAGCATTGCTGGGCGGCCACCCTCCGGGCCTCACCTACTCTTAATCGCGCTTAGCCTTGTGCCACTGCAAAATGCGAGCTTAAGCCTCGGCGCAATCCTGCCGATGGTGGATCCAGGAGTGATTTTCGGGAAACTGAAACAGATGGAGCTTTGATCTGTTCGTGAGGGGAAACTCAGTCCTTGACCGAGACCAGTCCCAACTGGGGAACTGCATTGCGGTGGTGGTCGAAAAGCCGGCGTTGCTTGCGGGCTTTGCGCTTGAGCGCAAGTTGCCAGCGGGGGTCGAGGTTAGTCGGTTACTGAAAGACAAACAAAATGAAATCAATGAAAACCAGACTCGAAGCGGGTTATCAACGGCTGAAAGTCAGTCGCCACTTTGGCCGCTACTCCAGCCAAAGCTACTTCGCCGCGGACGAATTGTTGGCGCGGCAATTGGAGGCGACCACCATTACCCCCCAAGCCGCCGCAGTCTTGCCGATCCTGCCCCGGCTGGAGGATGAACCTAGCGGCTGTTGGGTCGCTCGTTGGCACCTGGATCAAAACGACCGGCGTGAAGGCCGCTTTCAAAGAATTCACCACCTCGGCGGGGGACACTTGCAGCCGACCTGAGGTTCGCAGGACCGGGCGCTTTCGGGGCCTAGTCCGCGAGGCCAGCCGAGATTCGGAAATCCCGAGGGCCGGGGACTTCAAGGGATTCTAAGCGTTTGTTTGAAAACTCCAATTGCGGTCGTAGCAGCCGAGGTAAGGAGGCTCAAACCTCTCGGTGTTTGTGGGCCGGAACGACTGGAACGGTCAAAAGTTAGAGTCTCCTTAAGTCGGCTGCTACTTTTCAAACAGGCGCTAAGTCCTGACAGTTTGTATTCCTTAATCGCAACTGTTCAAGCGAATGCAGGCTACCGTCTTAGTGCGGGGAAAGCCCCGCCCAAGTCGCGGCTGCCAGGCAATGCTTATTTTGAAGGAGCCCCGGCTGGCAAAGGGCTTTGGCCGTACTGTAGGAGCGGCGGGACAATAACAGAAGCGGCGGGCCGCATCATTCCGTCTGGTCTAGGCCGGTCGCAGACTGACGCTCCGGTCATAATGATCTGGCTGCGGCCCAACATCGCGCGAAGCGACCTGGAGGGCGCGGGGATTGTCGGGCGCCGCCCCTCACAAGGTGAACAATTGTAGGTTTGGATTTTGAAACCGAGCCTAAACCGAACCGTAGCGATCCCATTGCTTTTTCCCCGGAAACACTGGATAATTGCTCCCGCGCATGAAAGCCCCTGAAAACGCCGAACGTCGCCGTGGGCCTCCGCTCGTGGCGATCTTCAGCATCCTGACAATAGGGCTCGCTTCCGTTGCGCTGCTGGGTTGGATTCTCGGATGGCCCCGGTTGACCAGCTTCAAGGCGGAACTAATACCGATGGCCCCGAGCACCGCGGTTCTGTTTCTATTGTTTGGAGTCGCCATGGGCTTGCGCGCCTGGACGCCGTTGAGCCGCCGTAACTTTAGAGTCAGCGTGGCGCTGGGCGGTTTAGGAGCACTGGGCGCGCTGCTGTTGTTCGTGCTGTCGGGTCTGAACATTCATTGGCCGGCTGAACACCTCGGCCTGAACATCAACGGAACGGTTGGCGGGGCAGCTCGGGCACATACGTCACCGGTGACCGCGTTTTGCTTCCTGGTGGCCAGCGTGTCGTTTCTGGCCTCGCTGGCGCACGCGGCGACCCGCCCTTGGCGTGCCACTCTGGCGTTAGTCGCTGCCGGGGTGTTGCTGGGGACTTGCTACCTTTTCCTGCTGACTTACTTCTTCGGCACGCCATTGCTTCACGGTTCGGAATTCATCCCGCCGACGCTCAATACCCTTCTAGCCTTCGTCACGCTGGGGCTGGCCCTACTGGCTTTGGCCGGTTCGTTAATCAAGCCTTTACGCAGAACGCCGGGAGCGGATTCCAGCCCGGTGTTTGTCTTCGCCCTGATTTTCCTCCTCCTGGCGCTGGGCATTGTGGCCACCGGCTACATCTACTACCGAGGCCAGGAGCAACACTATCTCGCCGAAGTGGAGCGGCAGCTTGCGGCCATTGCGGATTTGAAGGTGAGCGGGCTGGCGCAGTGGCGGCAGGATCGCCTCGCGGATGCCGCCATCTATTTCAAGAACCCCTCGTTTGCCGCGCTGGTGCGCCGCGGCTTCGAGCAACCGGAGGATGCGGACACGCAACACCAGCTTCAGGACTGGTTGGGCAAATACCCCACCCTCACAGACTATAATCAGATTGGCTTGCTCGACACTCAGGGTATCACCCGCTTGGCCCTCCCGGCCGGTCAACCGCCGTTGCCCGCCATAGTTACCCAGCGGGCGGCCGAACTCCTCCGCTCCGGTCGGGTGGACTTCCAGGATTTCTACCGCCACGAAGCGAACCAGCGCATTTATTTGGCGGTTCTGGTGCCCCTGTTCGACGAAAGGGATGCCCGCCGTCCGCTCGGGGTGCTCGTCTTGCGCATTGATCCGGAAACCTTTCTTTATCCCCTCGTCAAACGCTGGCCCACGTCCAGCCTGACCGCCGAGACGCTACTTATCCGCCGGGAAGGTAACGAAGCGGTCTTCTTGAATGAACTCCGCTTCCAGACGAACACCGCGCTCTCGTTGCGGGTGTCGCTGGACCGCGTCACCCTGCCGGCGGTTCAGGCCGCTTTGGGCCGGGAGGGTGTCATGGAAGGCGTGGACTACCGGGAGGCGCCGGTGGTCGCGGCCTTGCGGGCTATTCCCAACTCGCCGTGGACGCTGGTGGCGCGCATGGACACCGCCGAAATGTATGACCCGCTGCGGGTGCGCCTCTGGCAAGTGGTGGTCGTCATTGGGGCTTTGCTCCTAAGTGCGGGGGCTTGTGTGGGGTGGGCCGGGCGGTTGCAGCGCGTCCGCTCCTACCTGGAGCGCGCCGAGACGGCGGAGGTCCTGCGCGCGAGCGAGGCGCGCTTCCGGACGATGTTTGAAGCCGCGCCGCTGGGCGTGGCGTTAGTTGATTCGCGCACCGGGCGACTCTGTGAGGTCAACCCGCAGTTCGCGGAAATCGCTGGCCGGACGCGCGCGGAAATGGCTACCATTGACTGGATGAGTATCACCCATCCAGACGACGTGCAGGCGGACCTGGATAGCATGGCCCAACTGAACGCCGGATTGATCCCCGGATTCAAGATGAACAAGCGGTACCGCCGTCCCGATGACTCCTATGTCTGGATCAACTTGAGTGTGGCCCCGATCGCCGGTGCCGACAAAAGTCATCCCCGGCACTTGTGCATGATCGAGGACATCACCGAGCGCAAACGGACGGAGGAAGCCTTGCTCCAGTCCCGGCAACAACTCCGGGCCCTATCTGCTCGCCAGGCCACGCTCCGAGAAGAGGAGCGCACCCGCATCGCCCGCGAAATTCACGACGAGCTGGGCCAACTGCTGACCGGGCTTAAGATGGACCTGCATTTGGCGGAGGACTTAGTGGTGGATTTGCACGATGCCCGACTTCATCCGTTGCTGGACAAGCTGGTGGCGGCCACGGAGCTGGCTGATGCGACCATCATCACGGTCCAGCGCATTGCCTCTGAGCTTCGGCCCGGCGTATTGGATCGCCTTGGGTTGCTCCTGGCGCTGCATTACGAAGCGAATCAATTTGAGCGCCGCAGTGGCCTTCGGTGTAAGTTGACGCTCCCCCAAGAAGAGCTGGCGGTGCCGCCCGAGGCGGCCACCGCGTTCTTCCGCATCTTCCAGGAAACCCTCACCAACGTCGCCCGCCATGCGGCCGCCAAGAGTGTCGAGGGGGCCTTCCGGGCGGACCCTGACCAGTGGGTGCTCGTAGTCCAGGATGATGGCCAGGGCATCGCCGAAGCGGAGGTTACTGATCCCCGCTCCCTGGGCTTGCTCGGCATGCAGGAACGGGCGCGCCTGCTGGGCGGCACGGTTACCTTCCGGCCGGCGGCTACTGGCGGGACCGTGGTGGAAGTGTGCTTACCCCGACGGGACGCGGCGGCGACTATTGAATTATGAGAATTCTCATCGCGGACGACCATGAAGTAGTGCGGCACGGGCTGCGGGCCATCCTCAGCCGGGAGTTTACCGCTGCGGACATCGGCGAAGCCAAGGACTCCCGCGAAGCTGTCCGGATGCTCATGCAAGGCACTTGGGACTTACTGCTGCTCGACATCAACATGCCAGGGCGCAGTGGCTTGGAGATCCTCCGGGACGCCCGGCACCTTTGTCCCCAAGCGCGCGTGCTGGTGTTAAGCGCCTATCCGGAAGAGGAATTCGCCTTGCGGGCCCTCAAACTCGGGGCCGCCGCTTACCTTAACAAACAGAGCGCCTCGGCCGAGTTGCTGGTGGCCATCCGAAAGATTCTCGCCGGGGGCAAATACCTGACCGCCACGCTCGCACAGAAGTTGGCGGACAACCTGGGCGAAAACCTCCAGCAAGACCCGCATGAAGCGCTCTCCACCCGGGAGTTGGAAGTGCTCCGTCTGATTGCTACTGGCCGTTCGTTGAAGGAGATTGCGGTCTCCCTGGCGCTGGCGGAAACCACCATTGCCACCTATCGCTCGCGCATCTCGCAAAAGATGGATCTGGTTACCAACGTCGAACTGACCCGCTACGCCCTGCAACACAAGTTGGTGGAGTAAGGCGGAGCGAGTGACTGGCCGGAAACGCCCGATTTTCCTTTTGTAGTAGTTTTCCACTACGCGGAAAGTTTAGGAAAACCGACAAAAGAATCCAAGTTTCCCCCCTATTGCGTGGTGGCTAACCTGCCGATGTCAGGTGCAGATGTTGAAGCAATTAACTGAACCAGGCGAGCCGCCCGAACCTCCTTCTGGAGCCGGATCGGGCGGCGCGGCAACGGACTCCCGTTCCAGTCGGCAGTCATTCCAGGGCCCTTCGGCCCTGCCTGAAAGCATGACCAGCAGCCACACAGTGTTGATCGTCGAAGGCTCGCCGTATGTTCGGGATAGTCTGGCGGGCTTGCTCGGCGGTATCCCGGGCGTGACCGTTGTGGGCCGGGCCGGCAACGCCGCGCGCGGTTGGCAGTTGTTCCAGGAGTGCCCTCCGACCGTCGTCCTCTTGGATGTCGAACTGCCCGAGATGAGCGGCCTTCACCTCCTGGGACAGATCCGCCAGGAAGCCGCGACGTGTCTGGTCATTGCCCTGTCGAGGGACGTCTTCCCGGCCTTGCGCAAGCAGTGCGAAGGCCTCGGGGCCGATCACCTCCTCGATAAAGCCCGGGAATTTGCCGAGTTACCCCGCCTCCTCAACCAACCCCGCACCGGGCGGCTGGCCCCGAAGGCCGGTCGGTCCCAAGTGGCGGCTCCATTACCAGCGCAGGTTTCCATCTAACATCAACTAACATATTTTATGACCACCCAAACCCTAGCACCCGCTTCGGCGGAAGCCGGCCTTAACTTGGCCGGCAAATACCTCACCTTTATCATCGGCGGCGAGTCTTACGCCATCCCGGTCCTCAAAGTCCGTGAGATCATCCGGCTCACCAACATCACCAAGGTGCCGCAGATGCCCGATTACATCCGCGGGGTCATCAACCTGCGCGGCAAGATCATTCCCGTGATGGACCTGCGGCTGCGCTTTGGATTCGCCGCCGCCGCCGCCAGCGCGGAACAGAATTGCATCGTGGTCGTCCAGGTCAAGAACCCGGCGGGCCAGCCCACGGCGATGGGCCTGGTCGTGGACGCCGTCGAGGAAGTCGCCCAACTCGCCATGACGGACATCGAGGAAACCCCGGATTTCGGGGCCCAGGTGGACACCGAATACATCCTCGGTATGGCCAAGATCAAAGGCGCGGTCAAAGCCTTGCTCGACATTGACAAGGTCATTGGCGGCGACACCGTGGCCCGTATGGAGGCCACCTCCACACTCACTCTCTAACTCAAAACAACCAGACACCCCATCAATCGAAACAACAAAAAGAAAGAAAGATAGAAAACATGAAACTAGGAACTAAAATCATCGCCGGCTTTGTCGGTCTAATCGCCATCGCCATGTTGCTGGGCGGCACCGCCGTCTGGAAAATGTCCGGCGTCAAAGCTATTGCCACCTCACTTGCGAACGACTTTATGCCCGCCAGCAGCGTGGCCAACACCGTCGAACGCGAGGCCCTCGCGACCATGTATGAGATGCGCGGCTACGCCTTAAGCGAAGACACCAACTACCTGGCCAAGAGCCTCCTCAACTTGGCCGATGTGAAGAAGGCGCTTCAGGACGCCAAGAGCTTGGCCAGCAAAGCGAGTGACAATGAGTTGGAATTCTTGAAGACCGCCGCCGAGAAAGCGGAGGTCAAGGCGCTCGAATATGAAGAGTTGGCCAAGCAGACTGTGACTATTACCGAAGGTTTGGAAAGGGATCGTACGGCCATGAACCAAGCCGCGGCGGATTATATGAAGGCTTGTAGCGAGTTCTTGGAGAGTCAGGCGGCCCGGCTGAAGGAAACGCTCAAGACCACCAACGCCGCCGCCGCCATGGACGTGGCGGAAGTGCAGGACCGGGTCAAAAAGATAGACCTTGCCAACGACGTCATTGACATCGGCAATTTCATCCGCATTGGCAACTTCAAGGCGCAAGCCACCCGCGACCCGCAACTGTTCCGGGACACGCAGAAGAAATTTGACGAATTGAACCCCAAGCTCGAGGAACTCAAAGCCATCACCAAGATAGAATTGAACCTCAAGCAGATCGAGGCTTGCCGTGCCGCAGGCAAGGCTTACAACGACGCTATGACCGGCTTCCTAGCCAATTGGCTGGCGCGCGAGGAGCTTGGCAAAAAACGGGGCGTCACCGCCGACGCGGTGTTGGCCGAGGCTAAGAACACCTCCACCGGCAGCATGGACACCTCCGCCAAGAGCGCCGCCACCGCCGCCAGTTCGCTGACCACCGCCTCGACGACGATGATCGTGGGCTTGGTGGTGGCGGCGTTGCTCGGGATTACTTTGGCCATCTTCATCACCCGCTCCATTACCAAACCCATCCGGCAAGTGGCCGACGCCCTCAGCGCCGGCGCCGAGCAAACCGCCAGTGCGGCCGGCCAGGTTTCCTCCTCCAGTCAATCGTTGGCGGAAGGCGCGAGCGAACAGGCGGCGGCCCTGGAGGAAACCAGTTCTTCGCTCGAAGAAATGTCCAGCATGACCAAGCGCAACGCGGAAACCGCCAGCAAGGTGAAGGGCTTGGGTAGCGAAGCCCGTAAAGCCGGTGATCTGGGCGTGCAGGATATGTCGGTGTTAGTGACCGCCATGGACGACATCAAACGCTCCAGCAATGACATAGCCAAGATCATCAAGACGATTGATGAGATTGCTTTCCAGACGAACATCCTGGCGCTCAACGCCGCAGTAGAAGCCGCCCGTGCCGGCGAGGCCGGAGCCGGATTTGCCGTGGTGGCCGACGAAGTTCGGAACTTGGCGCAACGCTGCGCGCAAGCCGCCAAGGAAACGGCAGGCAAGATTGAAGATGCCGTGCAAAAGAGCGCCCGGGGTGCGGACATCAGCGCCAAGGTGGCTAAGAGCTTGGAAGAGATTGTCGGCAAGGCCCGGCAAGTGGATGAGATGGCGGGTGAAGTGGCCGCCGCTTCCCAGGAGCAAAGTCAGGGGATTGCGCAAGTGAACACGGCGGTAACGCAGATGGACAAGGTCACGCAAAGCAACGCGGCCAACGCCGAGGAAAGCGCTGCGGCTGCCGAAGAACTGACGGCGCAAGCCGCGACTTTGAAAGACGCAGTGGCGGAACTGCTGCGCCTGGTGGATGGCCAAGGCCGTCAAAATGGTGCGCCGGCTCCGACGACCACGGCCCCGCGCCACTCCGGCGCGAATCGCAACTTCGCCAAACCCCAAAAGCACACCGTGATCGCTCACGGCAACGGAAACAATCATCAACCGGTGGCGGTCCGTTCAAAGCAGCCCGCCGCGGCCCCGGCGCTGGCCACGGCCAGCCGGCATTCTGAAATTCCGATGGAAGGCGACTTTAAGGATTTCTAAATCCTGATAGCTCGACCCCGGAGACGGTCATAGACTCGTCTCCGGGGTCTGTTGTTGTACATTGTGGAGTGGCCGTAGTTGACCGAAAGACCCCCACCATGAAAGCAACCAAGATCAGACCCGAAGCGGGTTATCAAGGGCGGATAGTTGGGTGCTACTTTGGACGCTTCTCCAATCAAGACTACTTCGCCGCTGATGAATTGCTGGCCTAGCAATTGGAGTTACCCACCATTACCCCCCAAGCCGCCGGGGTCCTGCCGATCCCGCCCCGGCTGGAGAATTAGCCCATCGTCTGTCGGGTAGATGACCGGCACCTGAATCAGAACGACCGGTGCGAAGGCTGCTTTCAAAGCATGCAGCACTTCAGCCGTGGTCACTCACAGCCTACCTGAGATTCGCAGGAATCGGCGCTTTCGGGGCTTGGGCCCCGAGGCCAGCAAACATTCGGAAAGCCCGAGGGCAGGGGACTTCCAGGATTTCTAAGAGCCGGTTTGAAAAGCAGCCGCCGAAGTAAGGAGGCTATAACTCTGGAGCGTGCCGGCCCACAATAACCAAGGGATTTAAGCCTCCTTACCTCGGCTGCTACGACCGCAATGGCAGTTCTTCACCAGTTTCTAAACCCTGGCGGCTCGCCTGCCAGAGGCGGCCTGCGGGCCATCTCCAGCGGTGGTTATTGGACGGGGCAAAGGGGAAGGTGGAGTGGGAGTGGGAGTGAAAGTCGCTGTGTTAGAATACCCCTGTGCATGGGGGTTGGCCGGGTGCAAGGGTGCGAGCCACGGAGGGCTGGCATGAGGGTAGGGTTCGCCACAGAGGGCGGTTGTGGTGCGGCAATAGGCCAAAGGGATGTCGGCGGGCAACCAAGCGGAGCTGACTATTCTTTCCTCACTGAAGAAAAGTCCTAAAGCTCTCGCCAGTTCCATCCGATACATTTTCAGAATTGAATCCAGCGTGAAGCCGGAGCGGGAAAAGAGGAGCCGGAGGCTGGCAGTTCGACGAATAATCGCGCCGAGACAAAACTGAAGTCCCGGGCCGAGCATAGATTTTAACTCTATAACAAAGCAAATGCAGGAACCCACCACCGCAGTGCTCAGCCAGAGCTTGGCTGGTAAATACCTCACGTTTATCATTGGCCGCGAGTCTTACGCTATCCCGGTCCTCAAAGTCCGCGAGATCATCCGGCTCACCAACATCACCACCGTGCCGCAGATGCCCGATTACATCCGTGGGGTCATCAATCTGCGCGGCAAGATCATTCCCGTGATGGACCTGCGGCTGCGCTTTGGATTCGCCGCCGCCGCCAGCGCGGAACAGAATTGCATCGTGGTCGTCCAGGTCAAGAACCCGGCGGGCCAAGCCACGGCGATGGGCTTGGTTGTGGACGCCGTCGAAGAGGTAGCGCAACTCGCCACGGCCGACATCGAAGAAACCCCGGACTTCGGCGCCCAAGTGGACACCGAATACATCCTTGGGATGGCCAAGATCAAAGGCGCCGTCAAAGCCCTGCTCGATATTGACAAAGTCATCGGCGGCGAAACCGTCGCCCGCCTCGCTGCCACCCCTGCACCCACTCGCTAAGACCCCAAAACCAAACACCCCATCAACCAAAAAATGAAAGTAAAGTTATGAACCAATGGACCATCGGTAAGAAACTCATCAGCTCCTTCCTGGCCGTCGCGGTCATCACGCTGCTGCTCGGCATCGTCGGCTACTACGGGGCCGTCAAGAGCACGGAATCCATCAACGAGATCGGCAAGGTGCGCCTGCCCAGCGTCTCTAGCCTGCTGATCATGAGCGAGGCCCAAACGGCGGTGGACTCCGCCGAGAACGCGCTGTTGAGCCGGGACATCAACCTCAAAGCGCGCGAGGAAAAATACGGGACGTTCGCGGCCGCCTGGAAACGTGCTGACGACGCCTTGAAGATCTATGAGCCGTTGCCCCAGACGCCCGAGGAGGAGGCTATCTGGAAGAAATTCGTGCCGGCTTGGGAGGCGTGGAAGAAGGACCACCACACGTTTGTCGCCTTCAGCCAGGAGTACGACAAAACCGTCGAGGCGCAACATAAAGGGACTGAACTGTACGGTAAAATGGCCAGCCAGGCGCTGGTCGTGAACGCGGAGTCCTTTGTCAAAGCCAAGCGCTTCCTGGACCAGATCGTGGAACTCTACCGGGCCAAGTCGGACAACGCGCAAGCGACCTACTCGAAGGTGGACCTGCTGACAATCCACTCGCTGCTGACTATTAAAGAGGCGCAGACCGGGATTGATAGTTCGGAGAACGCTCTGCTCGACCGCAGCGGTACCTTGGCGGATCGGAAGAGCAGTTATGACCGCATCGTCGCGGCATGGCAGCGGATCGAAGCGGCGCGCAAGGTCTATGAGCCGCTGGAGCAGACGCCCGAAGAAGCCAAGTTATGGAAGGAATTCGCTCCCGCGTGGGACAAGTGGAAAGCCGATCATGAGGCGTTTCTGGTCCTATCCAAGACTTACGATACTACCGTGGAAGACTATCGTCGGAGTAACGAGCTTTACAAAAAGATGACCGAGCAGGCGCTGGCCGTGAATGGAGTGACCTTCACCGCTGCCGAAACTCTCCTGACCAAACTGGTCGAGATCAACGAGACGGTGGGCGCCGACACCACCAAGACGTCCAGCGCCCAAGCGGCGACCCTCAAGCTCCTGAGCCTGTCCGCCATGATTGTGGGCGTGGCGGTCGCGTTGGCCATGGGCCTACTCATCACCCGGGGCATCAATAATGTCCTGCGACGCATTTCCGAAACCCTCTCCGCTGGGGCCGAACAGACGGCCAGTGCGGCGGGCCAGGTTTCTTCCTCCAGTCAGTCGTTGGCGGAAGGTGCGAGTGAACAAGCGGCGGCGCTCGAA
Source organism: uncultured Verrucomicrobiota bacterium (assembly GCA_903828255.1). Lineage (GTDB taxonomy): Bacteria > Verrucomicrobiota > Verrucomicrobiia > Limisphaerales > JADLHS01 > CAIKLQ01. The sequence goes on along the minus strand of CAIKLQ010000011.1, from coordinate 605 downwards.
GAAACGAGTTCTTCGCTCGAAGAAATGTCCAGCATGACCAAGCGCAACGCGGAGACGGCGGGTAAGGTCAAGGAGTTGGGCAGCGACGCGCGCAAGGCGGGCGACTTGGGCGTGCAAGACATGTCGGCGTTGGTGGGCGCGATGGACGACATCAAGCGTTCCAGCAGCGACATCGCCAAGATCATCAAGACGATTGACGAGATTGCCTTCCAGACCAATATTCTGGCGCTCAACGCCGCGGTGGAAGCCGCCCGGGCGGGCGAGGCGGGTGCGGGCTTTGCGGTGGTGGCCGACGAGGTGCGGAACTTGGCGCAACGTTGCGCGCAAGCGGCGAAGGAGACGGCCGGGAAGATTGAGGATGCGGTGCAGAAGAGTGCGCGGGGCGCGGATATCAGCACCAAGGTGGCTAAGAGCTTGGAAGAGATTGTCGGCAAGGCCCGGCAGGTGGATGAGATGGCCGGCGAAGTAGCCGCCGCGTCGCAAGAACAAAGCCAGGGCATTGCCCAGGTGAACACTGCGGTGACGCAGATGGATAAGGTGACGCAAAGCAACGCGGCCAATGCCGAGGAAAGCGCGGCGGCGGCGGAGGAGCTGACCGCCCAAGC
>CAIKLQ010000010.1 GCA_903828255.1 uncultured Verrucomicrobiota bacterium | reverse complement strand
GTTTCGGACCCCGGTCATCGCCGATTCCTCGTGGACACCATCAAACGTCTCCACGCCAACCATCTTGGCTGGGTCGCCAACTATGACCCCAAAAACGCGAAGTCCCGTGAAGGGGCCGAGGAGGTTCAACGTGCCTTCGGATACCGCTTCGTCCTCGATGAGGTGACCTACCCGGCTGAGGTCCGGCCGCAAGAACCGTTCACCGTTGCCTTCACGGTCCGAAACCTTGGGTCCACGCCGCTCTATTACAACTGGCCGGTCGAGGTGAGCCTGCTCGACCCGAAGACAAAAGCGGTGCTCTGGAAAGGGGTTTTCAAGGACGCGGACACCCGCCACTGGCTGCCGGGAGACAATTGGGACGCTTCGTTGGGCGCATACGTTTCGAAGCCCCAAGTCGTGCGTGTTGAAGGACGCTTTACGATCCCAACATCGGTGGGACGTGGCGAAAGGATTCTGGCGCTGGCGATCCTTGACCCGGCGGGGAATCTGCCTTGCGTGCGCTTCTCCGTCGTGAATTACTTCAATGGTGGCCGTCATCCCATCGGCTGGGTCGGGGTGGAAGCAGTGCCCGCCGTGGCGGAGCTGGATCCTTTGAGCTTCGACGACCCCGGCCAGGATCGGACGCTCCGTTACTCGCTGTCGCGTCAATCGTGACCAGTAACCCGTGCGCTAAAATGAAATGAAGATCAATCCGCCGATGAACAGCAATAGCATCCAGGCGAATGCGGATGCGCTGCCGTTTGCCAACCTCGCAAAGCACTCTTGCTCAACTCAGCAAAATGAGAAGGGCGACGCTGCGCAGGGGCTGCGGAGTTTCTTTGACCGCTCAACGCCAAAGACCGGGCATCTTCCGGTCATTGCGGCGTTGATCACGACGCTCAGTTTGTTGCCAGTCGCCGGTGCGGAACCGAATCCGGCAAGCAACCTGCCTCTGCGACCGTCAGATCACAGAGTCCATTCCGCCGCCGTTACTGAACACGGGGCCATCGGCGACGCAAAGACCCTGAACACCCGGACTATTCAAGCCGCTATTGATGCGGTCGCCGCCAGCGGGGGCGGATTCGTCCATTTCCCGCCAGGGAATTATCTGTGCGGCGCGGTTTCGCTCAAGAGCCGCGTGACGTTATCCTTGGAGGCGGGGGCGATCCTTCTCGGTAGCACCAACGAGGCGGACTACAAGAGTGTCGCCAAGAGCGCCTTGATCACCGGTGACGACCTGGACGATGTGGCCATCATCGGCCGGGGCACGATTGATGGTCAGGGAGCGGCGTTTCCTCGCCAGGGATTCCGGCCGATGAACATCCAGATCGCCAACTCACGAAACGTGCTGATTGAGGGCATCAAACTACGCAACGCCGCAAGCTGGGTGCAGAAGTACGCCCGGTGCGAGGATCTGGTCATCCGCGGCATTCAGGTGGAGAGCTTGTCTAACGCGAACAACGACGGCCTGGACATTGACAGTTGCCGCAATGTGCGCGTGACCGACAGCCGGATCTGGTCCGGCGACGACGCCTTCGTGTTCAAGAGCACCTACGACCGGCCCTGCGAGAATGTCGTCATCGCCAATTGCATCGCCAGTTCGCATTGCAATGCGTTCAAGCTCGGCACCGAGTCATACGGCGGTTTCAAGAATATCTCGATTGCCAATTGCGTCGTCATCCCCATGGGCGTTGAGATGAAGTGGCATGGCTCCACGGAGGGCAACTGCGGGATTTGCCTGACCAGCGTGGACGGCGGGACGATTGAAAACGTGGCCATCTCAAACATTTCGATTCGCGGCACTCTGTCGCCGGTTTTCATCCGGCTGGGCAACAAGGGGCGAACCTTCCGCCCGGAGAACACCAAACAGGAGATCGGCCACATCCGCAAGGTCAGCATCAATAACGTCACGGCGGTTTCGGCTGGTCGCGCCGGGTGCGAGATCACCGGCCTGCCAGGGCACATGCTCGAAGATGTTTCTCTGAGCAATATCCACATCACTTACGAGGGCGGCGGGCGCGGCCCCGGCTGGGGGATGAACAAAATGCCGGTGAAGGAGAACCCCGAAGCCTACCCGGACATCTTGTGGACCCATGCGTGGGTGCCGTCCTACGGACTTTTCACCCGCCATGTCCGGGGCTTGACGCTCAACAACTTCACAGTGAAGACGGAAACCAAAGACCCGCGCTCCGCCATGATCTTCCAGGACATCGAGGAGTTGCGGCTGGACGGCGTTTCCGCTCAAGCCGCTCCCGGTAGCGATGCGACGTTCTGGTTTGACCGGGTCCGTGGCGCGCTGGTCCGCGGCTGTGTCGCCATGCCGAACACCAGCGTCTTTGCCCGCCTGGACGGGGCGTGCGCCGACTTCGCCTTCCCGGCAAATGACCTCCGCAAGGCCACCAAGCCTTTCGAGTTTGTCGGAGGCGCTGCCGCCGGTATGGTGCAAGAAAGTGGAAATCTTCAGAGCGGCACACCCTCTCTGAGACAGCCTAAGAACCAATCGCTTGACAGTCCTTAACCCCACCAAGACATGCCAACCAAACTCTCGCCTACCACCGTTTCCGGTGCCAACACCACGGCAGGTGGCATAATTCTGGCCACAGTTCTTCTCTCCTGTATTGCTCATGCGGCAGGGGCGGCGGATTCGCCAGCCAGCCAACTCGATGCGACGAGCCCGCGAGTGGCAGCTTTCTCCCGCGCCGCGAGTAACGCCGTGGTGGCTGCAGAAGCGTTCCAGCGCTGTCACCGCTACGTGGAAGGCTGGCTGGCCCACGCCGATCCGGCGACGGGTTTGATCTCGCGCAACTTTCGGGAGAGCCGTGACTATTGGAACGGACGCGATTCGGCGGCGGACAATTATCCGTTCATGGTGCTGACCGCGGCGCTCACGGATCGCGCGCTCATGCAGGGACGTTTGCTCGACATGTTGCGCACGGAACAGCGCCTGACGAGCCGGGTGGGCCGGCTGCCGGACGATTACTCGTTCTCGAAAAAGGGCTGGCGGCGCGAAAAGCTGAACTTAGACGAGATCATCTTCGACAGCGCCGAGTATGTGAAGGACGGCTTGATCCCGCTGACCGAATGGCTTGGCCCCAGTCCGTGGTCGCAGCGGATGACTGGCTTGGTGGATGACATCTGGAAGAACGCGCGAATTGAAACGCCATACGGACCGATTCCCACTTTGAACTTCGAAGTTTGCGGCGACCTGCTCCAAGCCGGCGCGCGGCTTTACTGGTTCACCGGCCAGAAAAAGTATCTCGATTGGACTTTGCGCCTGGGCGATTTTTTCCTCCTCGGCACGAACCACCCGACGCGCGACCTGTCCCGGCTCCGGCTGCGCGACCACGGCTGCGAAGTCATCAACGGCCTCGCCGAACTATACGTGGCAGTGCAACAGGCGCGGCCGCAAAAAGCCGCTGCGTATCGCGCTCCGATTCACGAAATGTTCGACCGCATCCTCGCCGCTGGCCGCAACGAGCACGGAATGCTTTACGATTGGTTCAATCCAAAAACCGGCGAACACAGCACGGGACTTTGCGACACCTGGGGCTACGACTTCGATGGTTTCTACTCGATCTTTATCCTCGATCACACCGCCGAGTACCGCGACGCGGCGCGCAAGGCGCTTGAAAATCTGGAGGCCCACTACAGCAACTACGACTGGGAAAACGGCAGCGCCGACGGCTACGCTGACTCCATCGAAGGCGCGATTAACCTCTACAATCGCGAACCCATCGCCTCGACCGCCCGGTGGATTGACAGCGAGATGCGCGTGATGTGGGCCAAGCAGCGGCCCGACGGCGTCATCGAAGGCTGGCACGGCGACGGCAACTTCGCCCGCACCTCGATCATGTATGCGCTCTGGAAAACCCAGGGCCTCCATGCCGAACCCTGGCGGGCCGATGTGCGCGTCGGCGCGGTGCTGGAGGGCGACACGCTCCACGTCTCGCTGGTCGCCGACAAACCGTGGCAGGGGCGCATCTCGTTTGATCACCCGCGTCACAAGGATAACCTGCACCTCCCGTTCGACTATCCACGCATCAACCAGTTCCCGGAGTGGTTCACGGTGGAACCGGGTTCACGCTATGGCGTCAAGATCGGTAACGAGCGCTCAAAAACCTTCAACGGGCGCGAACTCACCAACGGGCTGCCCATCAAGCTCAGCGGTTCAAGCGTGGTGCTCATCGCGGTCGCGCCAAGTAGCCTGGTAAAATAAAGTGCGGGCGCAAAATGCCCCCGCCATCGGGGCGTGCTTTTGCGGAGCCCGTTTCGCACTTCGGGCTACAGCGTCAGGGTGCGCGTTACACTGAAGTTGCCCAAGAACATACCGTCGGAACTGTAAGTGCCACTGAGCACATGCGTGGTCGGACTGAGCGTGCCCGTGACGGTGAGATTGTCGGGAACGGTCGTGCCTGTGAAGGTGTTCGCTGCGTTGATGGTGCCGAAACCGCCGCCATCATTCGTGTGATCTGGAAAGCGCCAAGCGAAGCTTGGTGGTTCTTGTGAACTGAAACGTGTTCACCATGATAAAAGAGCGAAAGTCATGTAGCCGACTCCAAAGCGGGTGGGAGCGATCCCGTCCGTTGACGCTGGGGAAAGCCAACGCGCGAGCCGTAGCGTCCCGCGAACTCGGTTCGGCCTCGTTACACAAAACCGGGAGTGGCCAGTCTGCCGGATGCGATGAAGCTAGCATTGGCGGGGAAGCTGCGATCAGATGCACCCGTCGAACTCCCCGGGGTGAAAGGAGACAGCGCGCGCGGACAGAACCATCGGGAACTTGGGAGGCTCGAATCGGTGTCCACCAGGACCCCCCCCCACGGCGGGAAGCCATAACCGCCGGCGGGGCCGATTCGCGGCGTCGGAGGGGTTCATAGTAGCGGTGAGCCGCCGATCAAGTCGGCGGGGAGCGAAGGAACCCTGGCCTGCGTCCCGCGGAGTCAGAAGCACTGGGAGCTGATTGGAATGGAAATCAAACCTACGACAGACCACGCGGGAGAAGCGCTTTCCTTTCGGGAAGCGATTCTGCCGCCTCGCCCCGTGAGATACTGTGTCCCCCCATCCGATAAGCGGAGCGGTGGCATATCTCACGGGGCGAGCCTTCAGGTGCTAAGACCGAAGCTGGGCCAGAAAGCCAAACCACAGAAGCGGTATCGCTTCTACAGTCTCCACGCGCTGGTATGCCGCCGGGACGTGCTGACTGCTGCGTTCGCGGCAGTGCGGCGCAACGACGGCGCGCCGGGCGTGGATGGTATGAGTCTCGACCAGATCACCGCGACGCCGGAAAGCGAAGCGGCGTTCCTAGCCGAGATCGCGCGCAACCTCAAAGCGAAGACCTATCGCGCCCAACCGGTGCAGCGGGTGTATCTCGAAAAGGAAAATGGGAAACTGCGGCCGCGTATAGCGGCGTGCCCGCCACGCGGCTTTACGCCGTTGGGCATTCCGACGGTGCGGGATCGCGTGGTGCAGACGGCGGTGTTGCTGATCTTGGAGCCGATCTTTGAAGTGGATTTTGAAGATTGCTCCTACGGGTTTCGGCCCGGACGATCGGCGCACGACGCCTTGCGGGAAATCCTCCAGCACCTCAAGGGGGGGGCCTGACGGCGGTGTATGATGCGGACCTGGCCGGCTACTTCGACAGCATACCGTACGACAAGTTGATCGCTTGTGTGCGGATGCGGGTGGGGAAGCATCTGCAACGGCGCAGTCAACGGGGTTGGCGGCCCCGCAAGGGAATCAGCCTGTATGCGCATTTGAACCATCTGGGACTGGTGAGCTTGTGAATGCCTTTTGGAAAAGACGACGCAGGCGAGAGCCGGATGCGGGAAATCTGCATGTCCGGTTCGACGAGGGAGTGGTGCCCCAGCGGAGACTGACAACTGCGGTCGGTTCAACTCCGTCAGGGACAACTCTCTACTCTACTGGCTCCTCCTGGGTTCGCGTCTCAACCGCCGTTTCTCGGTTGATACGGCTCAGGCGTGATGCCACGGCGCGCGGTATTCGCGCGTCAGCAGCTTGCTGGCTTCCGCGTCGCCGAGAATGAC
>CAIKLQ010000009.1 GCA_903828255.1 uncultured Verrucomicrobiota bacterium | reverse complement strand
GGTGTCGTTTCCTGTGGTGGCGAATGGCAGCGTCTCCATGAGCTACCAATGGCAGCATGAGGGGAACAATCTCGTGAATGACAGTCGCGTGAGCGGCGCCTCGACTGCAACCCTGACACTGTCCGGAACACAAGTCAGCGACGCCGGCAGTTATCGCGTGGTGGTGACGAACCTCGCTGGCGCGGCGACCAGCGCGGTGGCGGTGTTGACCGTGCGATTGCCGCCCACGATCGAGGCTTCTCCCACGAACCTAAGCCTGCTGGTGGGAAGCAACGCGAATTTCGCCGCCTCCGTCAGCGGCGATGCGACGCTCGTTTTCCGATGGCAAAAGAACGGGAGCGATCTCAGCGACGACGGGCGCATCAGCGGCACGGCAACAGCCTCGCTCAGCATCGCCGCGGTGACGGCGGCGGATGTCGGCAATTATCATTTGGTGGTCACGAACGACTATGGAATCGCCACCAGCGCCGACGCGAGTCTCACCGTTTGGTTTCCCCCCTCCATCACCACACCGCCGGTCAGCCAGACGGTTTTGGCTGGGACCAACGCCGGGTTTGTCGCCGTGGCGAGCGGAACGTCCCCGCTCGCTTTCCAATGGCGTTTCAATCAGGCGGCGCTGCCCGGCGCGACCAAGACTTCGCTCAACCTGACCAACGTGCAATCCGCCAACGCCGGGGATTACAACCTCGTCGCAACCAATCTCTACGGCAGCGTCACCAGCGCGGTGGCGGCTTTGACTGTGACGCCTTCAGTGCCGTGGCTCACGCTGCAACCCAAGTCGCTCGTGGCGTCGCTTCACCAGCCAGTCAGCCTCAGCGGGGCCGCCAGTGGCACCGAGCCATTGACGGTGCGCTGGCAGCGCGAGGGCGTGGAGGTGGCCGGCGCGACAAACTTTGCGCTCAACTTCGCGGGTGTTATCGGAAGCAATGTCGGGAACTACCGCGTCATCGTGAGCAACTCGCTTGGCTCCGTCACCAGCACACAAGCCTTCCTCGCGGTAGTGCCCGTGATCGCGTGGGGCCGCACCAACTATGGCGCGACCGTGCTGCCCGCCACCGCCACGAACGTGGTCGCCATGGCCGTCGGCGGGTCGGCTTCTGGCACTCCCTGTCTCGCGGTTCGGTATGACGGCACGGTGGTGAGTTGGGGCTACGACAAAGACCCGGGCGTTCCGGCTGATGTCACCAACGCAGTCGCGGTCGCTATCGGTGGCGGATTAACCCAAAATGAACCCGCCGCGCATAACTTCGCATTGCGCGCCGACGGCTCGGTGCGTGGCTGGGGAGCCAACACACTCGGTCAAGTGAACATTCCGCCCACCGCCACCAATGTCGTGGCGTTAGCCGCAGGCGGCGGACACGGTCTCGCGCTCCGCGCAGACGGAAGCATCGTGGCTTGGGGGTCCAATTCCAACGGGCAAACCAACGTGCCGCCCGCCGCTACGAACATCGTCGCGCTCGCCGCCGGCAACCGCCACAGCCTAGCCCTGCGCGCCGACGGCACTGCGCTGGCTTGGGGCAGCAACACTTCCGGCCAGACGAACGTCCCGCCGAACGCCACCAACCTCGTCGCCCTGTCCGCCACCGGCGACATGAATCTCGCGTTGCGCGCCGATGGTTTGGTGATCGGCTGGGGCACGCTGCGCCGCCCCGTCTCGCCCCTGGCCACCAACTGCATCGCCGTGGCGGTGGGCGGCGCACATGACACGGCGTTGCGCTCGGATCACACGATCTTGGCTTGGGGCAGCAGCACTTACAGACAAACCACGCCACCCGCCTACGCCAGCAACGTAATGACCCTTGCCGCCGGCGGTTTTCATAACCTGGCCCTGGTCACCGATCCCGCCACGCCAATGCCTCCGCGCTTTGTCCGCCCGCCGCAAAGCCGCTCGCTGCTGGCGGGGCAAAGTCTGGTGCTCCATACACTGGCTGTGGGCGGACTGCCCTTGCGCTATCAGTGGCAGCGCAACGGCACGCCGCTCGCGGGCCGGACCACGCCGTGGCTGGCTTTGCCCAGCGCGCTGCCCGGCGATGCGGGAGACTATGAACTCGTGGCGACCAATGAATTCGGCGCCGTGACCAGCGCGGTCACCACCGTGACCGTCAACCTTCCCCCGCCGATGCTGACTTCACTGGACCTGTCCGCCAACGGCTTTCATTTCTCGTTCACGAGTTTCACCGGCGCGACTTACGTCGTGGAATACAAGCTGAGCCTGCAAGACCCGGCGTGGCAGGAATTGCTGCGGCAAACCAGCGTCGGCGCACCCATCGTCGTGGACGATCCCAATGCACCCGGGGTCAGTCGGTTCTATCGCGTGAAAGTGGAATAGTCAGTCAGTCTGTGGCCCTGGCGTGAGGAGGCGAATGGGTGTTGGCTAAGCGGGAATCCGCCTCCTCCCGTCGGTTGTGACCATAAGTGGGTGCGGCCCGGAGTGTGGCCGGCCCCGACCACCGCAAGGTGGAGCGGAGGCAAGCGGCGCGTAATATACCCAACCGCCAGGCATTTTGACGTTGCGACCGAAAATCAGCGCAGAAAAAGTTCTGCCGCCGCGTCGGCAAACCGCAGGCCGTCAGGAGTGAGGCGGAATCCGGTGGTGGAACAATGCCCCCAACCGCGCGCACTCAGCGAGGCCATGTCGGCGGCCCATTCGTTCCGCAAATCGTGGCCGGTCACACGCTGGAACTCGGCGAACGGCCAGCCCGCCGCCATCCGCAAGCCAAACGCTGCCGTTTCGCCAGCGCGAGCCAACGGCGCGAGTTCCTCGCGGGATTCCACGGCGCGGTTGCCCTTTTCCAACTGATCGCAATAAAGCTGCGTGTTGGACCAATTCTTTGTGCGCACGCCGCGGACGTAACCGGTAGCGCTGGGGCCCAGGCCGTGGAACGAGCCCCCGCGCCAGTAATTGACGTTGTGACGACAGGCGAAGGCGGGAATGGCGGGGTGGGGTGAGGGAGTGGTGGAGTGTGGGTCCGGCGAGCACTGATCACCCCAACCCTCCATTACGCCATTTTCCCCACGGGCGAAATTGGCGATTTCATATCGGTGAAAGCCGGTGTGCGTGGCGCGCTCGACCAGTTCGTCGTACATCGCGCAGGCCAGGTCCTCATCCTCCGCAAATTCGCGGGCGTTAAGCTGGGCGTAAAGCGGCGTGTCCTCCTCGTAAATGACTTCGTAACAGGAAAGGTGTTCGCTGCCCAGCGCCAGCGCCTCCGCCAAAGTTGCGCGCCAACTTTCCAGCGTCTGGCCGGGGATCGCGAACATGAGGTCCACGTTCAGATTGTCGAAACCGGCCGTGCGGAGCGTGTCGAATGACTTGAAAACCATTTCGCGGGAATGAATCCGGCCCAACCGGTCCAGCAACACGGCATCGAGCGATTGCACGCCCATGGAAATACGGTTCACGCCGAAGTCGCGCAGCAGCTTGGCCTTGTCCAGCGAAACCGTGGCGGGATTGCACTCGACCGTCCACTCCTCCGCGCCCAGGAGCCCAAGCCGATCCATGGCGCGAAGGATTTGTTCCCATTGCCGGAGATTGAGCAGCGAAGGCGTACCGCCACCGAAGAATACCGTGCGGGGCCGGAGCTCCGCGGCAACCATTGCCAACTCGCGGCCGAGGGCGGCGACGTAACGATTGATGAGTTCGCCGCTGGAAGCTTCAGAAAAAAACGCGCAGTACGCGCATTTCTGCGCGCAAAACGGAACATGGACGTAGAGATTCGCGAGCTGCGGCGCGCTGGTTTCCGGCATGGGGGCAGGCTATGTCACTCCCCCGGCGGCGGCGACGAAATTCTCCCGGGCGGAGGTCGGTATGGCGCAGTTGGATACTACCACCGGAGCGCGAGCCGGCTCGCGCTCCGTTCCCGAAGGGCGGCGTCCCGTTTTGGTGGTGGAAAGAAGCTGCGCCCAGATCCTTACGCGCAGGCTTGAGAATCAGGCCGCTCCGATCCTTTGGACATTTTGGGCTTTGTTCCCCTTCTCGCTGGGAACGACGTCGAAGGTAACCTCCTCCCCTTCGTTCAACGTCTTGAAACCGCCGCCCGCGATGGACGTGTGGTGAACAAAGACGTCTTGACCGGTATTTTGAGCGATAAAACCGAAGCCCTTCTTGTTATCGAACCACTTTACTTTGCCACTTGCCATATTGATCTCTCTCCCGAGCCAACGGCACGTTCACCAAGCGCCGACGTACAGCAATCTTGCCGAGTGCCCATGCGTCTTGGAACTCCACTGGTGTGTTACGACCGAGCTTGTGTGCGAGGATAAAAGTTTGTGATACCCTAGTCAAGCGTTTCTTTGCGAGTTTTGCGGACGGGAGGGTGATTAAAATGGGTGAGGCAGTAACCCATACGCTGGTTTCCTCCTCGTCCTCGAAAGCCTCTCCAAATCGAGGACGAGGAGGCGAATGAGGAGGATTAGATGCCGGTCGTTGCGGGCTTGGCTTGCCCTCATGCCAGAAACCGTATTACTGCGGCCGGAATGGATAGAACAATGAGGCCACTGACACGAGTGGGAACGAGGCCAAGTGGGGACGCCGGCGGCCTTGCAAGATGCGGAAGCCACCTTGTCGGGCGCTTCACCTTGCCGTGGTTGGTGACGGCTCCACTCCGGGCCGCACCCACTCCTCATTCCACCCGTGCCAGCCACGCCCGTTTTCCGCCGCCGCCCATTGGCCGGGATCCAGGCTGCTCGCTGCGACTAGCCGGGTTGGCTTGCCGGCGTCGGTACCTCCGTGACCGTGACATTGCCAATCCAGTTTTTCGCCGACTGTTTGGCGACCCAGAAGGATTCCCCGACCCCCACGACCGGGGGATTGGACGCCCATCCCGGGGCATCCACCGGATGGAGCACATACTTCTGTCGGTCGCGATCAAAAAGGTGAATCACGTCGCCCTCGGCAATGGGAAAGTGCAAGTCCGCCTGCAACCGACCGGGCAGGGGCACGGGCGAACTTCGTATCGAAAATCCGACCGGAATGGGGACGGAAAAACTCCCGAGCCGCACGTTCCCAGCAAAGTTCAAGGTTTTGTAGTCCGAAGTCGGATTGAAAATGATCGCGCCTTCGCCGGGTGCGAGCTTCTCCCACGGATTGGTCCACTTGCCCTGAGCGAGCGTGTTTTCGTTGAGGCGGGATGCTTGCGGATCAAATTTGCTGAGCGTCGTGCCGTCGGGCATGGCCTTGAACAGTTCAGCCACGCTGCTGTCCTTCGCTTCCAGCGGGTTGGCGATCATCGAGTAACCGGGCGGCAGCGTGACGCTGGCGTAACCCACCACATTCTCCGAGAGTGTCCCGTTCACGCTCATTCGATAGAACCGGAAGCTGAATTTGGCCGCGCTGGAGTCAGTGTATTCCACTTCCCCCGGCGACGTGTCATCGAAAATCGGAATCCAGTTTTTCAGATCGGTGCTGACTTGAATTTCGTAGGGCAGGCCCTTGAGCAGGTGCGCAGCAAAACGGAACGGGCCGTAGGGAAAACGCACGGGCGCCACCAGCACCGGCGGTTCAATGACCACGCCCTTCAAGCTGGCCGAGCCAGCCCGGGGATTGAGCCGCTTGATGAGGGAATTTAGTCCCATGTGAAGCCGCGCAGAGTGCGCACGCCGTTTGCCAAACCCAACCCTAGCCAAGCTTGGTCGGGCGCTCTCACAAGATGCGGTTGGTCGTTCCGGGAATTCACAGCGTGGCGAAGGAATTACTCGGCGACCCGCTTGTTTGCGAAATATCCTTCATACAAATTCTCAGATGCGGCCCATAGTTTCTCTGTCGCCGGAGACTTGTCAACCATCGCGTTACTGACCGCCGCCCGGCTCAGGTTGGCGGATTCGCGGGGTTGGGAGGTCCACCTGTTAGCGCCTGTTTGAAAAATCTGGCGCGTCGCGCACCTGTCCTCGGTCGCAGCCGGGTGAGTATTTTCAGCGCCCCCGAAAAGTCCACGCCCGCCGCCTTTCCCGAGTTGCTGCGCCCGGAGGACCGGCGTCGCGTCGGCCGCCATTCTCAAGCGCCGGTTTGCAACCCGTCCGGTTCGGGGGCCGGACCTGCAACGGAGCGGGAATTCGGTTGCTTCCTTGGCGGTCGCGTGCCCTCACGCGACGTTTCGTTGGGGTTTTCCAAGTGGCGGCCAATGGCACCTGGGGTTGAGCCGAAACTCAAAACTCACAAAACCCTTTCCGTTCCAGAGTTTATGAGTTTCGGCTTTAATTCCTCGCGCGCATCCAAAGATGAAAACCTTGTCCGCCTCGCGCCATGCGTTAGCATCCTGCCGCAACATCGTGAAAGCACCCCGCATTCTCATCGTGGATGACGACGCCGGTCAACGCAGCCTGCTCCATTCGTTTTTGAAGAGCCAGGGCTTCGAGACCGTGCCCGTGGATTCCGGCGCGCACGCCCTGAAAGCCCTCCGCGCGCAACCCATCAGCCTGATGATTTCCGATGTGCGCATGCCCGGCATGAGCGGCCTCGAAACCCTGCGCCTCGCGCGCAAGGATCATCCCGTCCTGCCCGTGCTGCTCGTCACCGCCTACGCCGACGTGAAGGAAGCCGTGGGGGCGATGCGCGATGGCGCGCTGAACTACCTGACCAAGCCGATTGATCTGGATGAGCTGCTCACCACCGTCCAGCAAGTCACCGGCTTCGGCGGCGAAGGCGTGCGAGCCATCGGCGGGACGCATCCGCTGCCCGAGAATGTGATCGCGCGCAGTCCCCAGATGCAGATGTTGTTCCACGACACCGCGCTCATCGCGGAATCGGAAACGCGCGTGCTCATCACCGGCGAAAGCGGTGTGGGTAAGGAAGTCCTCGCCGACGTAATCCACGCCTGGAGCACCCGCGCCAACGGGCCGCTGGTGAAAGTGAACTGCGCCGCGATCCCCGAAACGCTGCTGGAAAGCGAATTATTCGGCCACGAGAAAGGCGCGTTCACCGGCGCGACCAAACAGCGCATCGGACGCTTTGAACTGGCGAACGGTGGGACGGTTTTTCTCGACGAGATCGGGGAAATGACGCCGCAACTTCAGGCCAAACTCCTGCGCGTGACGCAGGATGGCCGCTTTCAGCGCGTCGGCTCGAACACCGAGATTCACACCAACGCCCGCATCATTGCCTGCACGAATCGCAATCTGGAGGAAGCAGTGAAGAGCGGGCGTTTCCGCGAGGATTTGTTTTACCGGCTCAACGTCGTCGAGTTGAACATTCCGCCGCTGCGCGAGCGGCGGGAAGATATTTTGCCGCTGGCAGGATTGTTCATCAGCCAGTTCACGCAGGGCCGCGCGCGGTTTTCGGCGGCGGTCGCGGATTGCCTCGCCCAATACGCCTGGCCCGGCAACGTGCGCGAGTTGCGCAACGTGATGGAGCGCGCCGCGCTGGTGTGCCGCGGCGAAATGGTTCTGCCCGAGCATCTGCCCGGGCGGTTGGCCGCAACCGCGCCGCCTTCAGCCGCCGGGGAAATTGCCGACTCTGGCAAACTGGAAGAAGTCGAGCGCCAGATGATTCTCCGTGGTCTTCGGGAGCACAGCTTCAACCGCACGGAAACCGCCAAAGCCCTGGGCATCAGCCGGCGCACGCTGGTTTACAAGATCCAGCGGTTGCGGGAGCTGGGGTTGACCGTGGATGCGGAGTAGCGGGTGGAAACACCCAAACACCCAAGCCCCCAACTACCCAAAGCCAGCTTCCCGGGTTCAGCTTGCCAACACCAAGGTCACTTCAAGTCCCGCGGCTTCCTTGTTGAGCACCACCAGCGCATCAAACGTCACCTCGACGCGCGCCATTTTTCGCGTCGCTTGTGCGGCGATGGTCTTGGAACCATGTTTCACCACCACGCTCCGGAACCGCGCGGCGGGCGCAAGTTCAACCGCGAGCATTCGGAGTTTCACCTGTCCGTGTTTGACCTCGATCCTGTGTGACTGTGCGCCCGCGGTTCGTTGCTGGCGGTAAGTGCCCCAACCTTCCGCCGCGATGAAGGCGGCCTTGAAATTCTCCGGCGTCAGGCGCGGCGCGAAACCGATGCGGCCTTCCGGCCCGTGATACTCGAAGCCGCACGCGGCGGTGAACACGCCATAGCTCGCCATGCTGCGGGCGTAGTGGTCGCCGCACTCGACTTCATTCCACGGATTGCGGCGGGCCGCGTGATAACGATCATGCACGGCCCGCGTCACCGCCAGACCCTCGGTGATCATGCCCTCCCAGAGCATGTGCCCGGCGGCCTGATACTCGAAGCCGTTCATGCACTCGTTGAAATAGCCCGCCGCCCATTCCGGGCCTTTGCCCTTGGCTTGCGCGTAATCCCAGCCGGCGCGCGGGAACGAGCACATCAGCAATCCCGCCTCGCCCGGCATGGCATACCAGCGGCCCGCCTTGTAAGCCTCGCGATACGGCCCGACATCCGGCGTGAAGTTGTAGCGCCACAGGGAACGCAACGCGGCGCGGGTTTCCGTCTCGGGCAGCACGCGCGGCAGGCCGACCTGAAACGCCCAGCTTTGGCCCATCACTTGGTCAATCTCGCAACCCGTTCCCGAGTTGATCGCGTCGAGGTGTTTCTCGTTCACCTGGTTCACGAAATACTCCTGCTCGAACAACCGTGTCACGAGATTCTTCTGACCCGCGTTGAAAATTCCCCGGCAGCGCGAGGCGAATTCCCGGTCGCCCGTTTCAATCGCCAGCGCCTCGGCGGCGAGCAACGCGGCGAGATAAAGCCCGCTCAACCACGCCACCGGCCCGAACCAATCGGTGTCGAGCGTGTTGTGCTGGTTGCTTTCGATGAGGCCGTCGCCGTCGCCATCCTTGGCGATGAGCCATTCCACGGCCTTCCGAATGCGCGGCCAGTTCGCCTTGAGAAACGCGCCGTCCGCGGACATCTGATGTTCGCGCAGTGCGCGGAGAATTGTGCCCGCTTGCGCGTCAATCGCGGGAATGTCGTTGAACTCGCCGCGAAAATGGATCGCCCCATCCGGCTGCAGAGCCAACCCGAAATCCACCTGCTCGCGCACGAGCCGCTCCAGTTCCGGGAACACGCGCGCCATGGCGTGGGCGTATTGCCAGACGTGGCCGCAGGTGCCTTCGCAACAGCCCACGCCCTCCCAAGCGTAAAAGCGCCCGTTGCCGAAGCGGTGGCAGGTGGACGTGGCGAGGATCGAGGTATTCAGAAACGTGCGATCCAAAAACCAATACGGCAGCGAGGAATCGTACCAGGTGTCGTGCCAGAGCCGCGTCTGCGTGGCGAGGCGCTTGAAATTCTTCGCCACGAAAACCGCCACTGCTTGCGCCGACGCGAACCGCGAGCCGTAATAGCGCCCCGGCGGCAGGCGATTCATTTTCAAGCCCGGGAAAAACCACGTCAGCACGAACGTGACCTTTGCGGATTGACCCGGCGACAATTTGAATTTGCGCGCGAGCGCGCCGACCAGCTTCTGGCCGAAAGGTTTTTTCGCCGGTTCAACCTTCCTTTCAGCCGTTGGGAAAAATGTCCCCGCCCCGCCATCGCCCGCCGCTGCCGCGCAGGCGAGATCGGTCTTTTGCGCGGCGAGTAGCGCCAATCCCATCGTTCCGAAATCCGGCTCCTCCGCCAGCGGGCCAACCGGTTGTTGGGGTTGGTCGCTGAAGATGATGTTGTCCACGCCGATGTTTCCCCAGCCGCCGGATTCCTCGTCCACGATGACCAACTGCGCCGACTTGCCCGCCCAATCGCGCACGTCCCAACTCATCGGCTGGAGCTTGTTGTTGGCGGCGCCGGTGGCCGAACGGACCCCGGCTCCGTCCACCAACAGGTTCATGCAAGTCTTGCCCTTGTGATTGCCGCCGCCGATGAGGAACGTGATGTAGTCGCGCTCCAGCTTGAAAGCGCGGCTCGTGAGCCGGCCCGTGGCGGCGTCCCTTTCGTTGATGTTGCTGACCGGCGCGGCGGCGTGGCTATTGATTAACCGCTTGCCGTGCGCGGCGACCTCGCCTTGGTAGGCGGGCATTTTCGCCGCTTCCACCGGGCCGCTGCCGAACGCCGTGCCACTCGCGGTCCAATCGCCGTAGCTCTCGCGCTCGAAATCATCGAACCCGATGTCGGGGCGTTCGCTCGGCGGGCGGGCGGGCACATCCTCCGCGCTACATTCGAGGAAGAGCAAACCTCGGTCGCGCACAATGCGGTTCTGGTGCGACCCACCGCGCTTCTGGCTGCTGTGCAAACAGACGGCGTTTTCCAACCAGCCGGCCAACTCGCCTTCGATTCGCGCGGAGCTGGTATTCTTGAGCGTGAACTCCAGCACGGTCGCGGGCAGCGAGGAGTCATCCGCGTTGAGCGGCACAAAGGGAGAAAACGCTTCGAGGCTGACGCTCACCGGACACTCCGCATCCGCGTAGTGAACCTGGCCGATAGGATATTCGCCGATGAAGGAAACGTCCTTCCAACCCGCCGCGTCGAGGGTGCGCTCCTGCGGCTTGCCCGCTGTGGTCACCCGCAAGGCAAAGCCCTGTTCCAGCGGCGCCGTCGCTTTCAGGGGCTTGGCGTAATGCTCCGCGCCTGTGCCCACATGGCGGTTGAAAATATCCCAATGCCACAGCTTGCCGTCGCCACCGAGATAAAGTTGCCCGGCGCACAAGCCGCCGATGGGCATGCCGATGTTGGCAAGCGCCGCGCCGCGATAGACCGTGTGCTCGCCCCGC
>CAIKLQ010000008.1 GCA_903828255.1 uncultured Verrucomicrobiota bacterium | reverse complement strand
TTTCATAGTTCTTTCTTTCTCTTTACTGTTGTTTGTTTTGACTGTCGGACGCATCCAGTGCGCCCTCTTGAAGACAACAGACCATCTTTGGTTAAACGCCACGCGCATGGGCGGATTACAGTTTGTTAATTTTTGAAAAGCCGGCGGACGCTGAAGTCGGGCAATCCAGTGTCGTGGCTGCCTGTAACCTTTTCGGCGGACGCGGCTCAGTTCCGGGAGATGAGCAGCAAACGTTTGGTGATTGTGGGTGGGGTGGCCGGGGGCGCGAGTGCCGCCGCCCGGGCCCGGCGACTTTGTGAGCAGTGCGAGATCATTGTCTTTGAACGCGGGCCACATGTTTCGTTCGCTAACTGCGGCCTGCCGTATTTCGTCGGCGGGGAAATCGTCGCCCAGGATTCCTTGCTGCTGCAAACCCCCGAAACTCTCCGCGCCCGGTTCAATCTGGATGTGCGGGTGAACACCGAAGTCGTGGCGATTGATCGCGCCGCTCAAGTCGTGAAGGTGCGCGAACTGGCCACCGGTCGCGAATACGATCAACCCTACGATTCACTCGTGCTTTCCACCGGCGCGGCGCCGCTCCGGCCACCGATCCTCGGCATTGACCGTCCGGGCCATTTCACCGTCCGCAACATTCCGGACGTGGAGCGGATCATGGCCTGGATCAAGGATTGCAAGGCTTGCCGCGCGGTCGTGGTGGGTGGCGGCTACATCGGTCTGGAAATGACCGAGCAGTTGAAGCACCGCGGTTTGGGCGTCACCGTCGTGGAAGCGCTGCCGCAGGTGATGGCGCCGCTCGATCCGGAAATGGCCGCGTGGCTTCACGCCGAACTGAAAGCCAACGGCGTGACGCTACACCTCGGCGATTCGGTCGCTGCATTTGAAGCGCCGCAGCCCGGCGAATCTGCCCGCGCCTCCGTCGTGGTGCTCAAGAGCGGCCGGCGCATCGAAGCGGATACGGTGGTGCTTGGGTTGGGAGTGCGACCGGAAACCTCGCTGGCGAAAAACGCCGGGCTGGAACTCGGTGCGCTCGGTGGAATTCGCGCGAACGACGCCATGCAAACGAGCGATCCGGAGATTTACGCCGTCGGCGACGCAGTGGAAGTGCGGGATCGCGTGACCGGCGCGTGGGGCATCATTCCGCTGGCGGGTCCAGCGAATCGTCAGGGCCGCATCGCGGCGGACAACATTTTTGGTCGCCCCTCGCGCTACGAGAGCACGCAGGGCACGGCGATTTTGCGGCTGTTCAACCTCACCGCCGGTTGCACTGGCGCGAACGAGAAATCGTTGCGCAAGGCGGGCATTCCTTTTCAAGCGCTCCATCTGCATCCCGGTTCGCACGCAGGCTACTATCCCGGCGCCGAGCCGATTGCCATGAAGATTCTGTTCGCGCCGGACACCGGTCGACTGCTCGGCGCGCAGGCGGTCGGCCACGACGGCGTGGACAAGCGGATTGACGTTTTTGCCACCGCCATCAAGGGCGACATGACGATGCAGGACCTCGCCGAACTCGAACTTGCCTACGCGCCGCCCTTCGGCTCGGCCAAGGATGCGGTGAACATGGCGGGCATGGCCGCGCAAAACGTGCTGGCGGGCGATGTGCAGTTGGCGCAATGGAATGAAGTCGCGTCCATTGATCCGCTCCAAACGGTTCTGCTCGACGTGCGCCGCGCTGACGAGCGCGCCAAAGGCCACATCCCTGGCTCGATCCACATTCCGCTGGACGAAATTCGCGCCCGGATGAACGAACTCCCGCGCGACCGCGAAATCATCGTGCATTGCCAGAGCGGGCAGCGGTCGTATTTCGCCTGCCGGATTTTATCGCAGCACGGCTTTCGGGTGCGCAACTTGACCGGATCGTTCCGCACTTGGAAAACCGCAACCACCCCCATCGCGCCTTGAGCGCAAACCCCGGATAATTTTATGAACTGGCCTGTCACCATCGGCATTGTTGTCGTCATCGTAGGCTTCGTCGTTTTCAAACGGCTC
>CAIKLQ010000007.1 GCA_903828255.1 uncultured Verrucomicrobiota bacterium | reverse complement strand
TGGCGGTGTCGCTGACGGAGTTCTGCACGGTGTAGGTGAAGCTGTCGTTGTTGTTGTTGGCGGGCGTGTAGAAAATGTAGGTGCTGTTGAAACTCAACGTGGCCCCTTGGCCGCTGGCGCCCAGCGATTGCACGCTGACCGGGGGATGGGCCGGGTCCGACGCGATGGCGGCAATCGGAATCTTGAGCGGTAAGCCCGGCGCCCGGACGTAGGTGGCATCCGTGGCCGGAAAGGGGTTGAATTCATCCGCGCCGATACCCGGGGTGGTGGCGTTGCGCGTGCCGCCGTCAAAGTCGCCGGTAATGCCGCTGACGGCGGTGCCGCCGCGATTCAGCAGCGTCGCAACGGCCGGATTGAGGTGGAGAAAGTCCGCACTGGAGCCGGAGGTGCTCAGGAAGGTGGGATTCTCGGAGAGCGAGGCCGAGTCGCGCGGCGCAATCGTCCCGGCGGTGAACCCGCCCGCTTTATAGGCGGCCAGGGTTTGTGCGGAACTGGTGCCATCATAGTAAATGAGGTTGCCCACCCCGGGCACGCCCGCGTAAAAATCGTTGTTGTTGGCCGTGCTGGCATAGTTGGCGAGCATATTCGCCGCACCCGTGCTGCGGTGGTAAGCCACGGTCTTGCCTGTGCCATTGGGCGTCGAGGTGTTTACGATGAGGTTATTGCGCAGGTCGAGCTTGGCCCTGGTCGCCAACGTGCTCGCCGTATGGTAGAGGCCCGCGGTCCCGAAGTCCGTGCCGGACGAAGTGGCGTTTAGGTAAACGGTGTTGTAATAAACGTTTAGGCTCGAATTCGCCGTCGTCGAGGTTAGGTTGATGCCGCGGATCGCAACCCCGCTGCTGGTGACCGGCGCCCGGAGGTCTCCGATTAAGTTGTTGTAAATGGTCACCGTCGTGCCTGCGGAAACCGTCAAGCCGTTGACCGTGCCGCCCGCGTTGTTCGCCAGCAAGTCGTAGATCTTGTTGTTGAAGATGGAGCTCACCGCTGCGGCCGACGTAATCGCCTGGACCGCCGCGGCGCCAGTGGACGACAAGGTGTGGATCGTGTTCTGCGCAATGTTCGCGTTCGCAGTCAAGCTGCCGAGCACGATGCCCGTGACCGGGCCGGAACCGGCGATGTTTCTAATGGTATTGTAATTCATATTCAGCGTGCCTGCGGCTCCGGTGTTCTGAATGGCAATATTGTTCGCCGAGGTCGCAGTCGTGGCGGTGATCGCGTTGTTAAGCAGCGAATTCCCATTCATGTTCATCGTGCCCGGCAGGGAAGCGTTCAGGATGCCCGTAAGGCCAGCCGTTAAGACCGTGCTGCCACCGAGAACGCAGTTCTGCACGGTGTTGCTGTTCATGCTCATCGTGGCCGTGGCCAACAATGGGGTCAGGCCCTGGTTGCTGATGCCTATGATATCGCCGCCACCCGCCGTCGTGGGGTTGTTCATGACCGTCACGGTGTTGTCGTTGATCGTGGTCGTGATCGAGCCGCTGGTCGGGGAGGCGACCGAATAGTCTTTCAGTATTCCCCCTGTGGTGGCGTTGTTGGCAAGCGTGTCGCTCGTAATGGTGTTGAACGAGAGGTTGTCGTTAATCTGTTGGTTATCGAAAATGGCAAGGCGCAGCGTGGTGGCGAGGGAAACATACAAACTAGGCGCCGTAAAGCCGCCCCAGTTGATGATCGTATTGCCGGCCGCGGCGGAACTGCCGCCGATGTCGTTGCCGGTGTCAATGGCGGCCAGGGTCGTGCCCGCCCCAATGAACACGATCCCGTAGTTCACGTCGGAGATGGTGTTGGCGTAAACCTTGTTGTAGCTGTTGGCCCCGGCGGCCGCAGTGACTTCGGCAGTTGTGAGCCCGTCGGTGGCGGAGTGCCGGGTGTTGCTGTAAATCCCGAAGGCATCGCGGTAAGTGCGCGTCAGGCTGATGACGTTGTTGCTGATGGTATTGTTCTGGGCCCCGTCCGTCAGGGAAGCGTATAAGAGCGCCACGCCCCATTCGGTCTTGGTGTTCGATCCCGCCGGCGTGGTGGTGTTCGCCGAGTTTTCCTGCATGGTGAACCCACTGAGGGTAATCCAGTCCGCGCCGACCAGTTTGAAAATGGCGTCGGTCAACAAGCCCGCCGCCTGGGGGGAAAACGCCGTGATGGTGTTGCCATTGCCGATGATGGAAACCGGGTTGGCCGCACTGCTGGTCACCAGGACCTGCGACCCCGGGCCGCCGATCACGTAACCGCCAGCCGGGGCGGTTTGCGGATTCCCGGCCAGCAAGTTCAGCGTGACGCCGCCGGTGTCCACGCCTGCGGCATTCAGGCCGGTGATGGCGGCGTCCAAGGTGGCATAATCGCCCGGGATATTTTTCGTGCCGGAGAGCGGGGTGGCGCGGGCGAGGGGCGCGAGCAGCAAGGCGGCGGTGAGGGTGAGGAGGGCAGTCGGGTGCATGATTGGGGCTAGGATTGACCTGCCGCCCCAGGTGATCCGGGCGGGGCGCGGCGTGTAGCGTTTTGTTTGCATGACCGAGTTTTTGTTGTACATGACGATTCAATTACCGAACGGGATCCGAATTCTCGGGGACGAGCCAAGGGAGGGAAGCACGCTCGAAACCAGAGCTACTACGAACCTGCATTGCCAAACCAGAAGGGCGAGAACGGGTTGAGGTTATCCTGCCGGCTAAAGTCCGCTTTGACTTAAGTCAAGGTTTCCGTAACCGCGGGTCGCTCCTTACTCTTGCCACTCAGTTGGGACCGCCCTGGAAGGCGTCCCCCAACACCTGCCCGACCTCCCCCGCGCCCGTTCCTGAACGTCCCCGAAAAGCCCAGTCGCCCCGGGGCCGGTTTTCACCCCGCCCCCAAACCTCGGTTTGCCAAGCGGCTCCAAACCTGCCGCCGGGCGCAGCGCAATTCGAAGTTGTCAAGCGGGAAGGAGGCGTTTGTTTCGTCGGCCTGCGTCTGGGCGCGTCGGTTGCGGTCGTTTTTGGTTGGTTTCGGACCGCGCCGCCTGGCGGGGTCGAAAAAAGGCGTGGTAGCGTGGCCGCGTGCCGGTGAACACCACGCATGCCGAGTATGACGCCACGCTGCCGCTGTGGCAGCGGATGCGCACGGTGATGGCCGGGGAGGACGCGGTGAAGGCCGCGGGCGAATTGTATCTGCCCAAGCTGGATTCCCAAACGGACGCGGAATATCAGGGCTACAAATTGCGGGCGGCGTTTTTCAATGCCACGGCGCGAACGGCGGAGGGGTTTGTGGGGTTGCTGTTCCGGCGGGATCCGCTGGTGCGGATGCCGGGCGGGCCGCCGGTGCTGGCGGCGGCGCTGGCGGGGTTCGTGGAGGATGCGGATCTGCTGGGCACGCCGGTGACGGCGTATGCGAAGGCGGTGCTGGAGGAAGTGATCGCGGTGGGGCGGTGCGGGACGCTGGTGGATTGGGAAGCGGAAGCGCCGGCGCGGGCGTATCTGGCGCGGTATGGGGCGGAGAACATTTTGAATTGGCGGACGGAGCGGGTCGGGGGGCGGCGGGTGCTGGTGCTGGTGGTGTTGCGGGAAGAAATGGCGCTGGCGGAGGGGGATGGGTTTGCGGCGGTGGCGGTGGAGCAACTGCGGGTGTTGCGGTTGGAAACTGTTCCGAGTCCGGAGACCGGCGTCCCGAGTCCGGGGCGGTATGTGGTGGAGATTTGGCAACGGAGCGGGGCGGCGGGGGCATGGGCGGTGGTGGAACGGCGGGTGCCGCAGCGGATGGGACAGGCGTTGTCGCTGATTCCGTTTGTGTTTCACGGGCCGCGGAACTCGCTGCCGGCGGTGGACCGGCCGCCGCTGGCGGATGTGGTGGCGGTGAACCTGGACCATTACCGGCTGAGCGCGGATTACCATCATGGGCTGCATTTCACGGCGTTGCCGACGGCGTGGGTGAGCGGGTTTGAGAATGGGAGCGAACTGCGGATTGGATCGAGCACGGCGTGGGTGTCGGAAGCGCCTGGGGCGGCGGCGGGTTTTCTGGAATTTACCGGGCAGGGATTGACGACGTTTGAGCGGGCGATGGACCGGGCGGAGCGGCTGCTGGGGGCGCTGGGGTCGCGGATGTTGGCGGAACAGAAGCGGGTGGCGGAGTCGGCGGCGGCGATTGATTTACGGCATAGCGGGGAGAACTCGGTGCTGGGGGGGATGGCGGTGAGTGTGTCGGATTCGCTGACGCAGGCGGTGCGGTGGGCGGTGTGGTGGCAGGGGCGGGAGGAGGACACCGCCGCCGGGGCACCGGGGCGGAGCGGGGCGGCGGTCGGGGCGGCGGCGGCGTTTGTGAGTTTGAATCTGGATTTCAACGCGACGGCGATGGCGGCGGCGGAATTGACGGCCATGGTGGGGGCGTGGCAGAGCGGGGCGATCAGCCACGACACGTTGCTGGACGCGCTGCGGCGCGGGGAGTTGCTGCCGGATGGGCGGACGAACGTGGCGGAGCGGGAATTGTTGGCGTTGCGGTTGGTGGTGCCGCCGGCGGCGGCGGGGGTGGCGCTGGCGGGAGTCTAAACGAACGAACGAACATGGCGTTAAAATACAAGTATTCGAAGCGGGAAGACGTGCCGGCGGAACAGGTGGGGTTCTACGTTGAGCGCGAGGGGGTGTTTGTGCTGGATGCCGAAGGCGGCGGCGAGAGCGCGAAGCTGGATGAATTTCGGGCGACGAACGTCGCTGTGCTGAAGGAGAACGCGGCGCTGAAAGCGCGGTATGCGGGGATTGATCCGGAGGCGGCGCGGGCGTTGGCCGGGGAGAAG
>CAIKLQ010000006.1 GCA_903828255.1 uncultured Verrucomicrobiota bacterium | reverse complement strand
GTGCGGGGGCAGTTGGGGCGTGAGCCGGTGGCCGGCCCCCAATTTCGCGACGTAAAGGTCCGCGTCCTGATTGATGGCAATGGAGCCATCGCGTCCGGTTTTGCTGGCGATGAGCTGTAATTCGCCAGGCTTCGCCTTCGCCGTGGATTTTTCCTCGTAGCGTGGCTTAGCCCCTTTGCGATCCGGCTGAATCCAGATTTGCAGCAGATGCACCGGCTCCGTCTCGGATGGATTGAATTCGCTGTGCTGCACGCCGGTGCCGGCGGCCATGTATTGCACTTCGCCGGGAAGGATGATGCGGCCATTGCCCAGCGAATCCTTGTGCTCCAGCGCGCCGCTCAAGACGTAGGTGATGATCTCCATGTCGCGATGCGGATGCGTCCCGAAGCCGCCCCCCGGGGCGACCAGGTCGTCGTTGATCACCCGCAGCGAGCGGAAGCCCGTATGCTGCGGATCGTAATAGCCGGCGAAGGAAAACGTGTGCCAAGTCTTCAGCCAGCCGTGGTCGGCGTGGCCGCGTTCGTGGGAGCGGCGGAGGGTCATCATATTAGCGCGGCCTGCAATAGCACAACTTCGGGGCATCCGCACGCCGCAGATTGCTTTCAGCCGCGATCCATTGCAATCCAAGCTTGGCAGAAGTTGGGGGAGCACCTACGGTGACGGCGTGACGGGAATGCTGAGATTTGTTGGTTTGACCAACGCCGCCGTGTGGCTGGGCGGGGCGATTTTTTACACCCTCGTCGTCGCGCCGGCGCTGGTTTCGCAGGACATGGTCAACCTGCTCAAGCAGCCGAATTTCCCCTTCTTTTCTGGCGCGATTGTCCAGTTGGTGTTGGCGAGCTATTTCCATTTGCATCTCGGCTGCGCATTCGTGGCGCTGCTGCATGTGCTGGCGGAGTGGCTCTATCTCGGTCGGGCGGCGCGAACTCTTTGGACCTACCTGCTCCTCGGCCTTTTTGCGGCGAGCCTGCTGGGCGCATTTTGGCTAAGCCCGAAACTCCGCGACCTGCAACGGACGAAGCATTTGGTGAAAGCCGCCCCCGGCCAGCGCGAAGCCGCGGCGAGGTCCTTCCGTATCTGGCAGGGATTCTTTCAAGGCCTGAACGTGCTGATGATCGGGGGCGTGGCGGTTTATTTCTGGCGTGCGGCGCATCCGCCGGATGAACTGCGCTTCGTCGGTTCGGCGAAAATCCGGGGTTGACATTTGGCGAGCGTCGTCAACCTTACTTGCAAATCAAAACAACGCCGCATAGGCACACGCATTGGGAATGATATGATCTCAAACGAACGGCCCTCGCCCTATGGCAACCGCAGCTTCGGGACCCCAAAACCTCACGTCAACGAAGACACCCTCCGGTCGGGCACGGTGCAAATCGAACGTAAGACCTTCGTGTTCACGCTCAAGGAAAACCCGCGCGGTCGCTTCCTGCGCATCACCGAGGATGTGGGTGGCCGGCGGGACTCCATCATCATTCCGTCGCCTGGCTTGGAGGATTTCAAGAAACTGCTGGACGAAATGGTGAAAGCCTCGAATGAAATCCCGCCCCAGCAGCCATCCGCTGGCGAAGCGCTGGAACGTTAGGCTGGACCCCTGCGGTTGAATCCGGGATGGGTTCAACGCGGAGCAACGCGGGGCTTAACGGTCAAATCTGCGCCTTGGTCTTGGAGTCCGACACCTGTTCCCCCGTCCGCACAACTCTGCGGCCTTAGGGCCTCCGCCTTGAACCCGGATTCCGTTTTGCAACTTCCTGGCCGGCTAGGACTTGGTTTTGCGACTAGGTTTCTTCTTCCCCCCGACCGACAAAACGCCCGCTTGTTTCGCCGCTTTCTGCCGAACTTTCAACTGCGGCGCATCGCCCCAGAGACCTTCCAGATTGTAGCGCTCGCGGACATCGGCGCGCATGACGTGGACGATCACGTCGAAGTAATCCAGCACCACCCACGCACCCTGCACGGTGCCGTCCACCACGCTAGGGCGCTCGTCGTGTTCCTCGCGCAGCCGGTCGCTGATCTCATCCACGATGGCGCGCAAGTGGGGCGTGCTGGTGCCGGAAGCGATCACGAAAAAGTCCGTCACCGACGAAACTTTTTGCACGTCCAGCACCAGAATATTTTCCGCCTTTTTGTTGTCCGCGAATTCGCGGCAGAGCAGGGCCAGTTTTTTGGAATCCATATTTGCTTGGGGTATTTAACCACGAATGGCCCGGATGCACACGGATAAATTTCAGCTGTTTGCTCCTCCTCCTCCGGCTCAACCCGCGGGTTCCGTATTGCGGGTGGCATCAAGTGGCAGGCGCGCTCAATCAATACTTGATGCCACCCGCCACCCGTGACCCGGGCTGTGGGCCTGTTTGAAAACGCCAACTTCGGTCGTAGCAACCGACAGAAGGAGGCTCAAATTTCTTGGCTTTTGCGAACCGGAACGACCGGAACGGTCAAATGTTAAAGCCTCCTTACGTCGGCTGCGGCTTTCAAAACAGGCGCTACCGAGGGCGCGCAATCAAAGATAAAGCCTCTGGTTGCGGATGGCCTCGGCCACGGCGGGCGGCACGAGTTGGTCAATGGGCAAACCCGCCTTCACCCGGGCGCGAATCTGCGACGAGGAAACGCCGAAAGGAAAGCCCGTGAGCGTCCGCCCGCGGAAGGGCGCGGGGAAGGGTTGCGCCACATCGCCGGGACGCGGAATCACCACGAACTCCGCCAACCGTGCCAGTTCGTTCGCCTCGCGCCACAGCGGCAGCTTGGCCACGTTGTCGGCGCCGATGAGGTAATACAATTCCGCTCCGGGAAACCGGCGCGCGTTATCCCGCAAAGTGTCAATCGTGTAGGAAGTTCCGCCGCGTTGAATTTCCTGCTCGTCAACTTCAGAGTTGGCTTTGCCGGCCAGCGCGAGGCGCAGCAGTTGCAGCCGGGCGGCGGCGGGCGCGGGTTCGTTCTCCGGCTTGAACGGCGATTGCGCCGCCAGGATGAAGAAAAGTCTCGTCAACCCCAGCTCCTCCACCGCCGCCTGTGCGACGAGCAGGTGGCCGAGATGAACCGGGTCAAACGATCCGCCGAATAAACCGATCCGCTTCATTACTTCCCGGGTTTGAAATGCCGATCCGCGAAATTGAGATACTGCTCCCAATCGTATTCCGTCACGTCGTGCTTGCCGCTGCGGACATGGTAACCGATGAAGGCGCCCACGGATTTGTTCACCGCGGGTGGTTCCGCCACGCCCAAGCCCGCCTTGCCGAACAACTCATAGGCCGGCTCGGCGGCTTTTGCGGCGAGGAATTCCCCGCGCGGGTCCGCCCATTGATCTTCCTCGGCGCTGGCGACGTAAACCGGCCGCGGTGCGAGGAGCGCGATCAACTCGTGCTGATCCACTGGCATGGCATCTTCGTGCTCGGAATACTGCTTGAAGTTGCCGCAGAACCAATGCGGGAAGGCTTTGTTGAGATTAGCCGTGCGTTCGCCGAAGCGCCGCCGCGCCAGCGCCGCGCCGCCCTCACCGGAGTCGTTCGAGATGACGATGGCAAACCGCTCGTCCCGCGCGCCGGCCCACAACGCAGTTTTGCCCAATCGCGAATGGCCGATCACCGCCACGCGTTTCGCATCCACTGCGGCATCGGTCTCCAGATAATCCAGCGCGCGGCTCAAGCCCCAGGCCCACGCGCTGATTGCGCCCCACTCGTCCGGTTTGAAAGTCGTGTTCGTGCCCGCCGAACTCAACGCCGCGCGCACGCCGAGTTTCCAGCCCGTCGCGAAGTCCGCTTCCACATCGCCATAATTGAACGTTGCCAGAGCATAGCCGCGCGCGACGAGTTTTTCGATTTGCCAGCGCGACGCTTCGATGCCGCGACAGGCTTCGGTCGCGCGGTTGCTGACGATGCAGGAACTGCGCTCGCTCACCATCCAGCGATCCGACAGCCGGACGTCCCGCTCCGTGGTTACGGCGTGATTGCCATTGAAGTTCAAGCCGAGAAACACCGGCGCGGCTTTTGGCGAATGATTCGGCACATACAACAACAGTTCGATGCGCGGGCCGGCCGCCGTGCCGCTGAGGAGAATCGAGATCTCCTTCCGCGTCGCCTGGCCGCCAAGCGCGTTCGTGACGACCGAACGCACTTCATACCGGGTGAGCGCATGCGGTGGTCGCGGAGCGCGACCATAAACCTGTTCCTCGAACAACCGCAGGAGCTCGGGCCGGCGCTTCTTCTGCCAGATGTTTGGGTTCGTTACTGGGGTGCCGTCGGCGCAAACCAGCGGATCGGGCAGAGTGTAGGTGGGGACTTTGGCTTCGTCGTAGTTGGGCGGGGGGAGTTGGGCGGGGACGGATAGGACGGATGCGACGAAGAGGCCGCACGCAAACGGGATGGGATTTTTTTTCATATCAGCAGCAACGGCGGACGCCGGTGAATCGTTGTTCCGTGGTTTCGACGTAAAGTTGCTCCGGGGATTTCTGCGCAGCCCCGGTGTGCTGGTCGCACTGGCACTCGTGCGCCTGTGCTGCGTGGGCGCGTTCGAGGTGCGCTTCACCGGAAAGTTCTTTCGCCAGCGCCAGCGTCAATGCTGCGGCCCCGGCCACCCCCCCGAACTTCCCGCCCGCTTCGGCCACCACGTAATCCGGCAGCCACACCGGTTCGCTCTCGCGCAACTCGGGGGGCTTGCGGCGCGACAGGAGTTGAAACCACTCGCGCACGCTCAAGGCGACGATGACGCTGACCATTGTTAAAAAGGCAATGGTCACGCCCGCATCCAGGTAATTGTTAAACCGCAGCCGCTTGTTCGCGGGCAGGGCCTTCTCTGCGCTGGCAAGCGCGGCGGCATCTTTTGCGAGGCCAATGGCTGGATTAGCCTCAGCGACCTTCGCCGTGTATCCCTTGGCCGCAGCGAGAAAGCCAATTCGCGGATCCGGATGCCAGATCTTCTGCACCCCAGCCGTGAAGGTGACCGATAACAACCACCCCAGCGGCACGAGCGTCACCAGTGCGAGCCACGGCGTGCGTCTCGGAGCGCCACGCTCCGAATCGGTGCGTTGCAACATCCCGGTTCGCGCCGGGTCGGAGACCGGCGCTCCCATCGCCGTCTTCAAAATGATCGTCGTCGCCAGACAGAGCGCGATGGCGGCGAGCATTTGATTCGCAATGCCGAACAGCGGCCACAGCGAATTGATCCCGCCCAGCGGATCGCGCACCCCTTGAATCAAAAAAGTGCCCCACCCCGCCACCATCAGCCCGCTTGCCAGTAGATTCGGCCCAAGCGCCTTCGTGTCCCCCAGCGGTTTCCAGACGCCGCCAAGAAAATCCTGGAGGATGTAGCGGCCCACGCGCGTCCCCGCGTCGAGTGTCGTCAGGATGAACAACGCCTCGAACATGATCGCGAAGTGATACCAGAGATCGAGCCAGCGTCCGCTCACCGCCTTGGAAAAAATCTGCGCCATGCCCACCGCCAGCGTCGCGGCGCCGCCGGTGCGCCCGAACAACGTGTGTTCACCCATTTCTTTCGCGAGCGAATCCATGTGCGCGACGGTCACGGGGAAACCGAGCGCCGTGACTTTCGCCGCCGTCAACGCCGCTTCGCCTTTCACGTTCATTGCAAAATAAACGCCAGGGTCCATTGTGCAGGCCGCGATGATCGCCATGATGGCCACCAGCGATTCGAGGCACATGGCCCCGTAGCCAATGGGCCGCGCGTAACGTTCCCGCGTGATCATCTTGGGCGTGGTGCCGCTGGCAATCAGTGTGTGGAAACCGGAAATCGCCCCGCAGGCAATCGTGATGAAGCAGAACGGAAACAGTTTTCCCGCCACGACGAGACCCGAGCCATCCGTGAATTTCGTGAAAGCTGGCATTTTCAAATCCGGCAGCACGAAGAAAATCCCCACCACCAGCGCGAAGATCGTGCCGAGCTTCATGAACGTGCTCAGGTAATCGCGCGGCGCGAGCAGCAGCCACACTGGCAGCACGCTCGCCGCCAGCCCGTAAAGGATGATGGCCCACGCCAGCGAAATATCCTTGAGGCCGAACGCCGCCGCCCAGTTCGGCGTTTCGTAAACCAGCTTCCCGCCCCATACTGCCAGCAGCAGCAGCACGACCCCGATGGCCGACGCCTCCATCACTTTACCCACGCGCCAGAAGCGCATGTAACCGCCCATGAACATCGCGATGGGAATCGTCGCTGCCACGGTAAACACGCCCCACGGACTCTCCGCCAGCGCCTTCACGACGACCAGTGCCAGCACGGCGAGCAGAATGACCATGATGGCGAGAATCGCCACGAGCGCGATGAAGCCCGCCACCGGGTTCAATTCCTCCTTCACCATCTGCCCCAGCGATTTTCCGCCCCGCCGCATCGAGGCGAACAAAATGACGAAATCTTGGACCGCGCCGCCCAGCACGACGCCGATCAGAATCCACAGCGTACCCGGCAGGAAACCAAACTGCGCCGCCAGCACCGGCCCGACGAGCGGCCCCGGCCCGGAAATCGCCGCGAAGTGATGGCCGAAGACGATCCACTTGTTGGTCTTCACGAAATCCTTGCCGTCGTCGTGGACTTCGCACGGCGTCGCGCGGCGATCGTTGAGCGCCAACACCCGCGCCGCGATCCACTTCGAGTAAAACCGGTAGCCGATGACGTAAGTGCAAAGCGCCGCGAGGAGAATGTAAATTGAATTGAGATGCTCGCCGCGATGCAAGGCAAGCGCCGCGTACGCCCACGCCCCGAGGAGCGCGACGAGCAGCCAAACGAACATGGCGAAGCCTTTCTTCATTTCATTGCATTGGTCAACGGTTGCGTTTCTTCTAACCCAAGCGCGCGATGAAACCTAGAAATTTCCCCTCGGTCATGCCTGCTCGGAGCGCCGCAGCCAGCTCGCTATGAGCGCCGCAGCCAGCTCGCTATGAGCACCGTAGCCAGCTCGCTATGAGCTTGCTGTTGCATTTGCCCGATGCCGGGCGGGCCGGGCGCATGGCTCCTTCAGCATGGCTCCTATCTCAGCGGCGACTTGCCCGAGGACAGCAATCCATTCCTGTTTGAAATGTTCTCCCACGGCTGCGCAACCTGGGCCCAGCGACAAACCCGCCGGGAGGCCGCGTTGCTGAGGGGACTCGGCGCTGATGTCAATCCCTCGGGCAGCGCGTTCAAAAGTCGCGGTTGGCAGCGGCTCGCACTCGTAAATCCGAATTCGCAAATCGCAATTTACTTCCCGCCCATCAACTCCAGCAGCGCCGCCGTCATGGCGGTAATGCCGGTCGTCACGGTGGGTTGCGGATCAGGTCCCCAGAGCGAGGAGTGCAGCGAGGGCAGCGGTTTACCAGAATGACCTGCGGCCTCGAAGTCCTCGCGCTTCACGCCGCCGAGGTCGAACATGCAAAGGGGAATGTTGTCGGCCGTTCGTCCAAATTCACCGAAGTCTTCACCGCCCATCGTCGGCTTGCGGGAGACGACATTGGCTGCGCCAAACCAGGATTTGAACACGTCCGCCAGGCGCTCGGTCAGCTTGGGGTCGTTGTAGGTGGCGGCGGTGAAATCGTCGCTAATATCCACGATCGGCAGGCGGTCCTCCGGCAGGCCCGCCGCCACGGCCTGGCCGCGCGCGATGCGTGCGATGGCCGTGAGCGTTTGCTGGCGCACCGCGTCGGTGTACGAGCGCACCGTGAGTTGCAGTTTCACTTCGTCCGGAATGATGTTGTGCTTCGTGCCGCCGTGGATCGAGCCGACCGTTACGACTGCGGATTCGCCGGGTTCGAGCTCGCGGCTGACGATGCTTTGCAGCGCTACGACAATCTGCGCCGCGAGCAGCACGGGGTCTTTGGTCTTGTCCGGGTGCGCGCCGTGGCCACCCAGGCCGCGCACCGTGATGTCCACGGAATCCACATTTGCCATGGCGAAACCCGGCGTGTAGCTGAGCGTGCCCGCGGGCAGCGAGGCGCTATCGTGCAGCGCGAGGCAGAAATCCGGTTTCGGAAAGCGCGTGAACAAGCCGTCCTTCAACATCGCTTTCGCGCCGCCGCCGCGTTCCTCGGCGGGTTGGCCGATCAACACCAGCGTGCCGTGCCACGTGCTTTTGAATTGCGCCAGCACCCGCGCCACACCCACCAGGCAGGTGATATGCACATCATGCCCACACGCGTGCATCACGGGCACTTCCGTGCCGGCTTCGTCCTTTGTCGTCACGGTGCTGGCGTAGCTTAAGCCGGTTTGTTCCTTGACGGGCAACCCGTCGAGATCGCTGCGCACCAGCACGGTCGGGCCGCTGCCGTTTTTCAAGACCGCCACGACCCCGTGTTTGCCGACGCCCGTGGTGACTTCCAACCCGGCGCGCTGGAGTTCCTCCGCCAGCCGCGCGGCGGTTTTTTCCTCGTGGAAAGAAAGCTCCGGATGGGCGTGGAGATGGTGGTAGAGTTCGAGGAGGTTTGCGGACTCGGCGTTCACTGCGGAGCGGACTTCGTCCCGCACTGAGGCGGCAGCGCCGGAAGCGCGGAATGACGATGCGATGGCACAAGTCAACAGCCAGGACAACAGAGGACGGGTTTGCATGGCGGCATGATGGCAATTGGAATCTCGGAGTGCAACCTGCGGTTGCAAACCAATGGCGCGCAAAGCCCCGCTCGCAGCGGCTTCCTTGCACCAGCCGGCGCAGAGATATTCGCGGCTCGTAAATCTTTTCGCCCCACTGCGACCCGGAGGGCTGCGCGCCGGGCAACCTTCGCGGAACGCAAAGCTTTACGAAACCGGTGCTGCGCCGCCGCAAAATCACCGCGCCCGCTCCCCTGCTCCCTCGTATCTTTTCAGATTCCGTTCCGCGAACCTGTCTGGCAAAGTCCCGCGCATGTTATTCCGATCGCTGAACCGAACCGCTCAGGCCGCCGCTATTCTGGTATTGGTCGCACGTTGGAGTTTCGCACAAGTTCCCTCCTCTGTCCCGACCGCCGTTGCCGCGCGTTTGCCGCGCACCAATCTGCTCGTCTTCCACGATCGCAAAGGCGAGGTGCAGCCGGTCAAAACCAAGTCCGACTGGCTCAAACGGCGGGCGGAAATCGTGCGCGGCTTTGAGTCCGTCGCCGGCCCGCTGCCGGGAAAGGCGAAGCGTTGCCGGCTCGAGATGCGCGTGGACTCGGTCGCCGATTGTGGCAGCTACGAACGCTGGTTGATCAGTTACCAATCCGAGCCGGGCTCGCGCGTGCCGGCTTATCTGTGCGTCCCGAAAGCGGCGCTTTACGGGTGGAAAAAATTCCCGGCGGTCCTGTGTCTGCACCCGACGGACATGGAATTTGGCCACCGCGTCACGGTGGAAAAGCTGCGCGATTATTATCGGGCTTACGCGCACGACCTCGCGGAGCGGGGTTTCGTCACGCTTTCCCCCGCCTATCCCGTGATGGCGAATTACCAACCTGACCTCAAAGCGCTCGGCTGGCAGAGCGGCACGCTGAAGGCCGTTTGGGACAACAAGCGTGGGCTGGACCTGCTGGACGACATGCCCTTCGTGAAGCACCGCAAGTATGGCGCGCTCGGTCATTCGCTCGGCGGACACAACGCGATTTATACCGCGCTGTTTGATGAGCGCATCAAGGTGGTGGTATCGAGTTGCGGCTTCGATTCCTTCCTCGACTACTACGGTGGCGATCCGGCCAACTGGCAGCTTGAGCGCGGTTGGTGTCAGACGCGCTACATGCTTAAGCTGGCGGATTATCGCGGGCGGTTGGCGGAAATCCCGTTCGACTTCCACGAACTCCTGGGCGCGCTCGCGCCGCGGGCGGTGTTCATCAACGCGCCGCTCGGCGATTCAAACTTCCGCGCCCGCAGCGTGGACGAGGTGGTGGCGGCGGCGGCGGCGGTGTATCAGATTTACGGCGCGGAAAAAAACCTGTTCGTGGAGCATCCGCCGGGCGGGCATGATTTTCCGGAGGCGCAGCGCGAGCAGGCGTATCTGTTGTTGGCGGAGAAGCTGCGGTAGCGTCGAACACGTCAGACACCTCGTACCTGTCGGACGCAGGGGGCGGCTACTCCGGCTTGGGTTCATTATTCGCGATGACCGCCCGCTCCCCGATCTCATTCGCGATCTCCACGCCGCGCACGCCGTTGTTCTCGGTGATGATCGCGTGCTTGAGGCCCGGCTTTAGCGCAATGCCGGGCTCGTCTGTGCCGAAGCTGCAGCCGCGCACTTGCAGTTTGCCGCCGTCGGCTTCGATGAGGGACACGCCCGGATTCTTCGCGCGTCCGGTGCTGCTGAGGTAGCAATCCGAGAGCGACACGAAGCTCTTG
>CAIKLQ010000005.1 GCA_903828255.1 uncultured Verrucomicrobiota bacterium | reverse complement strand
CTCCAGCGCCAGCACCTGATAGAGTGGCTTCTGGTAAAGCCCCAACCCCGCCTGACCTAACTGGGAACGGGCGAGGCGCAGCCCCGCAGGGGCCCACCGGAGCATCCGCTCCAAACTCGCATCGGAGTAGTAGCTCAAACCCGCGGCATCGGCGACGGTCACCAACACCAGATACAACGCCAGAGCGGCGTGGTCACAGCGTTGGACGTAGCGCTGCCGCCCCAGGCGCTGATCCACCCAACGGAACTGCGGCGGAACTTGGCGCAGCCGTGGCGCGCACAGGACTCGTTTCATTATCTGCATAAGTATTGCCTTTCGTTTTCATTCCGCACCTCAGGTCCAGAATGCTTTGACCCTTTTGTAGCCGCCGCCGGGCGGCTTGCTCCACGACCTCTTGGAACGGTGAGTCCACCAAATGGGCGCTAAGCCCCAGCAAGAGAGGATCTTGCGACGCGACGAAATCTTGTAACGGTGGGGGAGAAGTCGTTTCTGCAAGTTCTTTGTTTACAGCCATTTGTGCCGATACGAGTGCTTGTAACGGACCCGGGGCTTTTGGGGAGCGTTTCCAGTAGCCGGGATTTTTGGCCCGCCACTGGCGCACCCGCTCGACATTCGCCGAGCCCCGGAAGGCGTCCCGGTTCGCGGGTTTGCTCAACCAGCGACGCTGGCTCTCGGCTTTGCTGGCTTTGCGACATTCAGGCTTGGCGCAGAACTTTTGATGCCACCAATTTCGGCGTTGGGGCACGAACAGATCCTTGCAATGCAAGCACTCACAGCGGTCAGGTTTAGGCACGCCTCATTCTGAGCGAACAAGACCAGCAGAAGTAAATCCAGAGTCCGCTTGGAACGCCGGGCGGGAAGAAAAAGGACCGGAAGAAGAGAAGAAAATTATTGAGCGAAGCTTTCCGAAGCAGACGGATGGCGAAGAAGATAGGGAATTTTAGACCGTGACTTTCAGACCAATTTTACGCCGGGCTTCCCAGGCGGGCACGTTCTCCATCCCATAAAGCCAGAGCTGTCGGGTGCGCTTGAGAAGGTCATCGCCCTGGGCTTGCAAGCGCCGAGGCTCGCTTTGGCGCACCTCGTTGACCGCTGCGTTCATAGCCTTCACCAGGTGAAAGGGATCATGCACGATCTTGCCCGCGGCCCCGGGTACCTGGGCCAGCGTTGATTGCCCATAGGGTTTCCACAGGTCCATGGCGATCGCTGCCACTCCGGCCAATTGCTCCGTCATCAAGCCCTCCCAAAAGGCGTCCAGGCTCTCCTTGTCGCGACCCCGGCGAGAGTCGTCACGCGCCCATCGGGATGAACTCCCAAAAGGCGTCCAGGCTCTCCTTGTCGCGACCCTCCCCCACATACTGCACCGAGGTCTGCCCTGCTTCGGCGTGGGCCACGAGGGTCGTATAGTCGTGCCC
Organism: uncultured Verrucomicrobiota bacterium; assembly: GCA_903828255.1. Classification (GTDB taxonomy): domain Bacteria; phylum Verrucomicrobiota; class Verrucomicrobiia; order Limisphaerales; family JADLHS01; genus CAIKLQ01. The sequence continues at coordinate 775 of CAIKLQ010000005.1, read as the reverse complement.
ATGGCCCAGCCCCTTTTCATCCACGCACATGGGCGGGGAAAGCCTCAGCACCCAAGGGCATGTGGGCCACCTGATCCTGACCATCCTGCTGGCGGTGGCGCAGTGGGAGGTGGAGGAAATCCGCGACCGCGCGACCAAGCAGTTGCGGTCGCGCTTCGTGGCGCTGCAACTCACCGGCAACGTCCCCTTCGGCCATGACGTGGACTACGTGTTCGCCGATGGCCACCACGAACTCAGCCCGCGAGCCTTGTGTTGGGGCGGCAAGGACACGCCGCCCGAAGCCGTCGCCGGGGCGCTGGTGCAGGCGCACGGGGCGTTGCTTTCCAAACCGCTGCTGCCCAACTTGGCCGAGCGGGAATGGCTGTACACGATGGTCGCGCAGCGCACGGCGGGCCAGTCGTACAAAGCGATTGCCCTCTGGCTCAATGCCAACGGCAGCCGCACCAAGCTGGGGCGGCGCTGGCAATGCGGCAGCGTGGCGAGCGTGCTGGGCAGCCGGCACACCGTCCGCCTTGTGACCGAATCCGCCGCCGCCGCGGAAACGGGCAAATGAAACGAAAGAACTACACATGGACTTACATCTGATTGGACCGTTTGGCAGCGCCACCTTGAGCGAACACATGACCGCCCTGCAAACCCAAATGCAAGTGCTGGCGGATTGCCATCACTCTCGGGCCCGGTGTGGGCATTGTGCAAATGCGTCAAGAACGAGGGCACCCCGAAATCGCGGTAAGCGGGATCATCCGGATTCATGAGATTGGCGAAGCGTACCAGG
>CAIKLQ010000004.1 GCA_903828255.1 uncultured Verrucomicrobiota bacterium | reverse complement strand
GGTTTTGCGACGCAGGAAGATCACCGGTGAGCGGCCCCAGAAATAAACCAGCACGTCGGCCAGTCCATCTTCGTTATAGTCGCCGACGAGGATGCTCATCGGGGCCATCGTCTTGGCATCGAATGGAAGCGGAGTCGCCGCAAGCGTGAACGGCGCGTAACGATTTCTCGTGCCCGGCACGGGTGCGACGATGACGAGGTCGGTGCGCGGGTCAACGTTGATGAGATCATCCGGCAAACCGTTACCATCGAGATCTGCCATCGCCACGGACGCGCCCAGCGAAGAAATCCAGGCGGAAATGCGCTGTAAACTCGGATGCACCTGGCGGACGAATTTGTAGGGCGGATGATCCGCGACTTCGGCAATGGGAAGTTTTTCAAACTTGAAATGCTCGGCGAGAATGGCGCCCTCGCCCGGCGTCATCCCCGGAAACCGCGCCATCCAATAAGCCACCGCGACCAAGATGATGGCAACGAGCGGCACGGCAAAATTCCGCGCTTGAGGTGTTGAGGCGGACTTCATTTAGATTTCATGCAACTACCGTTGGGACGCGAAGTGGCTTTGAATCCGACACCGCCAAACTTCAAAAGCGGGTTCGGCGGAATCGGCGGGCAGATTTTCCAGGGTGGCATCGGTGAGCCGGGCCGCTTCGGCGACGGAAAGGTCGCACAGCGCGCGGGTGGCGAAGTCCGTGTAAGCCGTGGCGTTTCCCGCACGTTGCCGCGCCTTGGCGGCGAAGGCCGCGCCCTGGGCAAGGTGCGCCCGATGCGCGCCGGAGCGTTCGCGCAACGCCGCCAGCGTGGACTCGTCCGCCCCGCCGGCGTAGGTGGCGGCCAACCCCAAACCGCTCCACAAATCTGCCCGGCGCGCGGAGGAAAAATTGGAGACGGTTGGCGCGATGAGTTCCACGTTGCCGCCGTGCGAAAACCAAAGCGACCGCCCAACGCCCTGATCAAACGCCCGACACTCATAGTCGGCGAGTTGGCGTGGCGGTTCGCCGCCGGAACGGTATTTCTCCCCATGAAAAAATCCCTCGTGAAACCCCCAACCGTCGAGCGCCAGCCAGCCGAGCAACGGATCGAGTTTCCGCTGGGCCCGCCGGAAACCGAACGGCATCCGAGCCCACATCCACCCGACTCCAACGTGGACCATGTAAGTGTGCGCACCGCCGGCGCCCTGAAGGAACTGCCGCACCCGATTCGCGGGCCAAGGGGTCAGCCGGTCGAGCAGCGCCAAGGCCATCGCCGCTCCCTCGAAGGCGAAGCCGCCCAACTCCAAATCTACCCGCGCAAGTTCGTCGGGGAGGTCGTGAGTTGGTTCACATTCCAGCGCCGCGTGGAAGCCGGTGACGAAGGTCCCGGCCACCCGCTCGAGGCGGGCGCGCATTTCAGGCGTCGCCCCACGAAAACCCCGTCGCGCGAAGTTTGTTTCTTCGGGCGACAGGCCAAGCAGCCGACGACGAATTTGTCCCCAGCGGGTTTTCACAATCTCAGTGCGGGTCTTTAACGAGGTTTATTCTCACCCTTTCCATTGATTTCACAAATCAAAATTCTCCCTACCAACCCTCAGGAGAAACCCGGACAAATCCAACCGGCTGCCAGCAATTTTCATTCTGGGAGCTTCGGAGTGCCCGGGTGAGAATTCCCCGAAACGATTCGCGCCTTGAATCCCTGAACCGGAGCCGACGACGTGCGTCGGCGCTAACCTCCCCGGAGTTCGGATGGAGCGTGGCTCACGTCCGCGGCAGCGAGGCTCAGCGGCAACCCCTTCCCCACAAGTATGGCCGTTCCGCAACTCGGATTACGGGACTGGGCCGGAGTCCCGTGCCGGAGCACGCGCCGGGCTAATTTGCGGAACGTTCATTCTTGGGGGGAGGAGGCGATACATGAGGAAAGCACCCGGCCTACACCCGCCACAAAATCCCCGCTTGTCGGCCGGGCGCCCTCCCCCGGCGTCCCGTCTGGTGATACAGTGAGAATTGCTGGCCGACTGCGGGCCAAATCTCCGACCCACAGTGCTCATTCTGACGGATTCGCGGTGGGTGCGGGCGCGCTCTGAGAGCCGCTTTGAAAAGTCGAGAGAAGCCGCTTGCTTCCGTTCCACCTTCCAGCGACCGGAGCCGGCCACGCTCCGAGCCCCGCCCGCTTTTGATCCGACCCGAATTGTTGAACTCGCCCAACTTCCCCTTGCGCCGCACCGTTTGTCTGGTGCAGCCTGCGCCTCGCAAACATGACGACGATTTCCAAACGCACCATGCCCGGACTTCCCGCTGCCTCGCCCGGCGCGCGACTTCGCGCCGCCTTGCGCCGGGAAAGTCCCCTCCAAGTCGTCGGGGTCGTTCACGCCTACGCCGCCATTCTCGCGGAGGCGGCGGGCTTTCGCGCGCTCTATCTTTCCGGCGCGGGTGTGGCCAATGCCAGTTACGGCGTGCCGGATGTCGGTCTGACCACACTCGAGGATGTGCTCATTGACGTGCGGCGCATCACCAGCGCCACCGGACTTCCTCTGCTCGTGGATGCCGATACGGCCTGGGGCCACCCGCGTCGCACGGTGCGTGAAATGATCCGCGCCGGCGCGGCAGGAATTCACATCGAAGACCAGGTGGAGGCCAAACGTTGCGGGCATTTACCCGGCAAACAATTGGTGACGCCACAGCAAATGGCCACCCGCATCCGGGCGGCCGTCGCTGGAAAATCCGACTCGGCGTTCGTCATTATGGCTCGCACCGATGCCGCCGCGGTCGAGGGTTTGGACGCGGCGATCGCCCGCGCCCAGCTTTATCGCGACGCCGGTGCGGACCTGATTTTTGCCGAGGCCCTGACGAAACTGGAGGATTACCGCAAGTTCACCCGCGCCGTGAAGATTCCAGTGCTGGCGAACCTCACCGAGTTCGGCAAGACGCCGCTGTTCACGACGGACGACTTGAAATCCGTGGGCGTGCGCCTGGTGCTCTACCCGTTGTCCGCGTTCCGCGCGATGAACGCCGCGGCGCTCAAGGTGTTTGTGGCCTTGCGCAAAGACGGCACCCAGCGTCGCGTGATCGGCCAGATGCAAACGCGCGCCGAACTTTACGAGTTTTTGAAATACCGGATTGAAACATGAGCACTGACAAAAAGCCCAGCGGGCTGGCCGGAATTGTGGCCGGCGAAACAGCGATCTGTACTGTCGGCAAGGAAGGCCTCGGGCTGACCTACCGGGGCTACTCGATCAAAGACCTCGCCGCGCAGGCAACTTTTGAGGAGGTGGCGTTCCTGCTGTTGCGCGGACAGCTTCCCAGCGCAAGCGATCTGGCGGCCTATTGTCAGACGCTCGCCGCACTGCGGGGTTTGCCGGCGGCGCTCAAGACAGTGCTCGAACAATTGCCCGCCAGCTCCCACCCGATGGATGTGCTGCGCACCGGTTGCTCCGCGCTCGGCTGCTTCGAACCGGAAGGTAAAGACCGCGACGCGCTCCACGTCGCCAACCGGCTGCTCGCCGCTTTTCCTTCGATGCTGCTTTACTGGCATCACTTCGCGCGCACCGGCCAGCGCATTGAAACACAGACCGACGATCCGAATATGGCCGCGCACTTCCTGCGTCTGCTGTGGGGCAAACCGGCGGATGACCTGCGCGTGCAAACGCTCGACGCGTCCTTCATTCTCTACGCTGAGCACGAGTTCAACGCCTCCACCTTCGCCGCCCGCGTGACGACTTCGACGCTCGCGGATTTTTACTCGGCCATCGGCGCGGGCATCGGCGCGTTGCGGGGGCCGCTGCACGGCGGCGCGAACGAGGCGGCGATGGAGTTGATCGAAACGTTCTCCAGCCCCGACGATGCGGAAGCGGGCCTGATGCAAATGCTGCAACGCAAGACCCTCATCATGGGCTTCGGCCATCGCGTCTATAAAACCTCCGACCCGCGCAACGAACCCATCAAGGCCCGCGCCCGAACGCTGGCCAAGGCGGTGGGCGACACCCGGTTGTTCCCGATTGCCGAGCGGATCGAAGCGGTCATCTGGCGCGAGAAAAAGCTTTTCCCAAACCTCGATTTCTACAGCGCGCTGGCGTACCATTTTTCCGGCATCCCGACGCCGCTGTTCACGCCGATCTTTGTGATTGCGCGCACGTCCGGTTGGGCGGCGCACATCATGGAGCAGCGGGCAAATAACCGCTTGATTCGGCCGACCGCCGACTACACCGGACCGGAGCCGCGACCGTTCGTGCCCCTGGCGCAACGGTGATTCAGCAAGCGCATGAGGAAACTAGATTTTGGCGAGACGAATCTTGGCGCGGTCATCGGCGCGGTTTTTGGCGCAGTGGGCGGATTGGTCGCCGTGGCCATCCCGCTAACCATCATCCGGGAGGATCTCCGATTGCTTGCCTCCGCCCGCCCGTATGCCCTGGTTGGTTTTCTCGTGAGCGCGCCCGTAGGCTGGCTGCTGGGCGGTCAGATTTCGCAGCGGTTCGGCGGTCGTCTGGGCGAGCGCAGCGCCGATATCCTCGGGGGAATTCTTGGCGGCTTGCTGCCCGTCGGTGGTTTTATCCTTTGGGGCTGGTATTTGATCCAGCCATGAGCCCCGGGGCACCATAGTTTTCAAAATTCAAATGAGCATATCCATTCCTATCGGCCCGCGACCACCGTTCGATCCGTTGCTGGAACAAATCGCGGATTACGTTTGCGACTTCAACGCGCCCAGTGCCGAAGCCTTGAACACCGCGCGCCACTGTCTGCTGGATACCTTGGGCTGCGGTTTGCTCGCGCTCAAGTATCCCGCCTGCACCAAGCTGCTTGGCCCGGTCGTGCCGGGAACGGTCGTGCCTAACGGCGC
>CAIKLQ010000003.1 GCA_903828255.1 uncultured Verrucomicrobiota bacterium | reverse complement strand
CAGATTGCGGAAATCCTCACCATGTTTGTCCTCGGCGCGACGTTGAAGCGGCTCGGCTGGCGCACGACGATGATCTTCGGGATTCTCGGTCACGCGGCGCGCTTCGCGGTGTATGCGTTTTTCCCGCAGCACAAGGAACTCATCATCGTGGTGCAAATCCTCCACGGCATCTGCTACGCGTTCTTCTTCGCCACGGTTTACATCTTCGTGGATGCCTACTTCCCGAAGGACGCCCGCGCCAGCGCGCAGGGGTTGTTCAACGTGATGATCCTCGGCATCGGCGCGCTGCTGGCGAACTCGATTTGTCCGTGGCTGCTCCAGGCAAAATTCACCGACACGGTTACGAAGCTGACGGACTTCCACGGCCTGTTCCTTGTGCCGATGATCTCGGCCGTCGGCGCAGCGGTGGCCCTCGCGCTGTTCTTCCATCCGCCGAAGACGGAGCAAACCTCTGGTGGCAGCGCGCCAGCGCATTAACGAACCGTGAACATCCGCAAAGCTGTTATCACCGTCGCCGGGCCGGCGCAGCGCACGTTGCCGCTGCAAACGCTCGTGGACCGCGACGGCCAAACCAAGTCCGCGCTATCCATTCTGTTGGAGGAAGTGATTCAGGCGGGCATCGAGGAAGTTGGTTTGGTGATTTGTCCAGGCGACCAGTCACCGTTCGCTACAGCCGCCGGGCCGCATGCCGGACGGATTCAATTCATTGAGCAAACCAAACCGCTCGGCTACGGGCACGCCATCCTCAGCGCGCATCCGTTCACGGGCAGCGAGGCGTTTCTGCACCTAGTCGGCGATCATTTGCACGTCGCCAAGGGAGAAAAGTCCTGCGCGCGGCAGTTGATTGAAATCGCCACCGCCGAGTCGTGCGCGGTTTCCGCCGTTCAGGCCACGCATGAAAGCAAGCTGCCTTATTATGGCGCGGTCGGCGCGCGGCGATTGCAGGGGCACGCGGGTTTGTATCAAGTGGACACGGTCCTCGAGAAGCCCACGCCGACGGTTGCCGAGCAAAAGCTCCTCATTCCCGGACTCCGCGCTGGACACTATCTCTGCTTTTTTGGTATGCACGTGCTGACGCCGACGGTGATGGACAGCCTCGAAGAAATGGTGCGTCAGACCGACGGCGCGGGACGCATCCACTTGTCGAGCGCGCTGGCTCGAACTGCGGAAAGCGAACGCTATCTCGCCGCTGAACTGGCAGGGCGGCGTTACGACATTGGCGTGAAATACGGCCTGCTTACCGCTCAACTTGCGCTGGCCCTCAGCGGTCAGGATCGGGACGAAGTGCTCACGCATTTGGTGGAATTGCTGGCGCAAACGTGAAGGGAGCAGGCCAACTTAGTGGCGCAAGCCTCCGGCTTGCGACTGTGACACCAACCCTCCGGGTTGGTGTCACTCGTCGCCTGCAAGCTGAAAGCTCGCAGGACGGCGGCAAGCCGGAGGCTTGCGCCACTAACAAACCTTGAAGCCATGCCGGGCCACCTCGTTCAAATCATCACCTCGCCGGATGCGGCGGTGCGCAACCAATCGCTTGATGCTTTCTGCCGCGCTGCGTCGCTCGACGAATTGATGGTCGAAGCCGGCGAGTTGGAGTTGTTCCGCCGCCGCAGCGAGAATCTCTACGAGCGTGTTCGGACGCTGCTGTTCCTTTACGCGATTCACCGCTTCCATGTGCCCCTCAAACCGGGCATCAACGCACGGAGCCTCGTTTCCTTCCACGGCTACACGCATTTGCTGCAACGGCGATTTGAAGAAGCCATCGCTACTTTTCTCAAGACTCAGAACGGCGAAGGCCCGTCTGACGCCGTGTCCAGCGCGCTGGCGGTCGCTTACTACAAGCTCGCGATGCAGACGCTCGCGGATCAGGTGCGCCGCAGCGTGCGCTCGGTGCGCGGCAACCAATGGATGTTCCGCATGGGCCATCCGGCCGACCATCCGCTACGGCTGCGGCCCGAGTTGTTGCGCCGCAGCGAGGCGGACGACTCATATCCAATCTTGCGCGAGCGCACGCCGGTGCGCATGGACCTGACGCATTGCGGCTGGAGCGACATTTTCTTCCTCGGCATGGATTATCCCGAGGGCGCGAAAGTGCTCAACGTCTCGATTGATCTGGGGGTGCGCGGGCGCGACTCCGCGCCCCGTCCGCCCATCGAAAGTTACCTTCGCGTGATTGACGAGCCGCTCCTCCGGCTCACGAGCGTGGACCTTGGTGCGACAGCGGACCTTACGAACCTCGCCGACGTGTTCGACTTCGCGAAGGATTATCTCGGCTTGCTCAAGGCGGCGGTGATCGCCAGCGGCATCGTGCCGCCGGGGGTGGAAGGTTCGGGGCAAAGCCTCGCGGACTTGCTCGCGCGCGTGGTTGGACCGGGACGCGGCCTCGAACTCGTCAGCAACGTAAACGGGATTCCCAAAGGTTCGCGCCTCGCCGTCTCGACCAATCTGCTCGCGTCGCTGATCTCGCTGTGCATGAGAGCGACCAGCCAGGCCGCTTCGCTCACGGGGTCGTTGCAGGAAGCCGAGCGCCGGCTGGTGCTCGCGCGCGCAATTCTCGGCGAATGGCTCGGCGGTTCGGGCGGCGGCTGGCAGGATTCCGGCGGCGTCTGGCCCGGCATGAAACTTATCGAAGGCGTGCTCGCAGGCGAGATCGATCCAGAATCGGGCATTAGCCGGGGGCGACTGATGCCGCAGCATCGTATCCTCGATCAAGCGGACGCCTCGCCCGCCATGCGCCAGAAACTTCAGGACTGTCTGGTGCTCGTTCACGGCGGCATGGCGCAAAACGTCGGCCCGATCCTGGAGATGGTGACGGAAAAATATCTACTCCGCTCCGAAGCCGAGTGGCAGGCGCGGTTGAGTATGTTGGACATTCTCAAAGAAATCCTCGCCGCGTTGCGTCGGGAAGATGTGCCTGCGATTGGCGATGCCACGACGCGCAATTTTGCCGGGCCCATTCAAACCATCATTCCCTGGACCACAAACCTCTTCACCGAAACGCTCATTCGTCGCGTGCGGGCGGAGTTCGGGAAGAACTTTCTTGGCTTCTGGATGCTTGGCGGCATGTCCGGCGGCGGCATGGGTTTCATTTTTGATCCGGCGCACAAGGTGCAAGGCCAAGCGCGCTTGCAAGAAATCATGTCGCAAGCAAAACGCGAACTGGAGTGTTCTCTGCCGTTCGCGATGGAGCCGGTGGTCTATGATTTCGCCATCAACGAGCGCGGCACCTGGGCGGAATTGTTGCACGGACGCGAGGCCCTGATGCCGCAGGGCTATTACGCGCTAGTGATGCCGCAACTCCTGCGTCAGGACGCGCGCGCGCTGCCGCCGTTGCGCCGTGCCGAACTCGACAAGTTCGGCGCCGCCTGCCGCACCCAACCCGAACTGCGCGGCATGGTGCAGACGTTGTTCGACGTGCTGCTGCCGCGCGGCAAGACCGAAGCGGCGGATGGACCATCGCTGACCGGCCTGCTGGAGAAATATGGTTTCGACCGCGCGCAACACGAGCAAATCCGCGCCGACTTGAAAGCGGGCCGCATCGGTCTTGCGCAAAACCGCCTGCCAGTTAGCACCCAGATCGAAGACGTGCGTGAGGAGGACACGTTTGAGGCTTCGGGAAAACTGTCGGCGACATATCACGCCGCGGGCGCCGTAGCGCTGGCACGCGGCGAAGTGGCCGTCGTCACGTTGGCGGCAGGCGCGGGCAGTCGCTGGACACAGGGTGCTGGGACGGTGAAAGCGCTGCATCCGTTTTGCAGACTGGGCGGGCAGCATCGCACCTTCATCGAGGTGCATCTCGCCAAGAGCCGGAAGATTGGAAAACCAAGCGGCACACCGCTGCCACACATTTTCACCACGGGCTATATCTCCCATCAAGCGACGGAAGACTTCCTCAAGCGCGAAAAGTTTTACGGCTACGATGGCCCGGTCCTCTTGTCCGAAGGTCGTGCGGTGGGCTTGCGGATGATTCCGACCGAGCGCGACCTGCGGTTCGCCTGGGAGGAAATGCCGCAGCAGATGCTCGACGAGCAGCAGCAGAAAGTGCGCGACAGCCTGCGTCACGCGCTGATCGGCTGGGCACAGCAAGCAGGCGAAGCCAGCGACTACACCGACAATGTCCCATGGCAATGCCTCCATCCTGTCGGCCATTGGTTCGAGATTCCCAACCTGCTCCGCAACGGCACGCTCGCGCGCCTGCTCGAACAGCGCCCGCAGTTGAAACACCTCATGCTGCACAACGTGGACACCGTGGGCGCGGATGTTGACCCAGCCGTGCTCGGCCAGCATATCGAATTCGGCGGCGGGATTTCCTTCGAGGTGATCCGGCGGCGCATCGAGGATCGCGGGGGTGGGTTGGCGCGTGTGAACGGTCGCCCGCGCATCGTCGAGGGCCTGGCCATGCCGCGCGAGGAGGACGAGTTTGGTTTGTCCTTTTACAATTCGATGACGAGCTGGATTGATTTGGACAAGTTGCTGGCCGTGTTCCAACTCGAGCGATCAGATTTATCCGACGAGCCCAAGGTTTCCGCTGCCGTGCGCGCCCTCGCCGCGAAGCTGCCGACCTACATCACGCTCAAAGACGTGAAGAAACGCTGGGGGCATGGGCAGGAAGACATCTTCCCGGTGGCTCAATTCGAGAAACTGTGGAGCGACATGAGCGCCTTGCCCGAGGTGGAGTGCCGGTTCATCGCCGTCTCCCGGATGCGCGGCCAACAACTCAAGGACCAGTCGCAATTGGACGGCTGGTTGCGGGACGGCTCGGCAGCGTACGTTGAAAGTATCTGTGAGTGGGAATGAATGAAGCCAAAACTCAAAAACTCATGAAGACCGCAAAGCTCCGGTCGCAGGCACCTTTTTTTTGAGTTTTTGAGTTTTGGCTTAACGATGTCGTGAGTTCCCGAGTTCCAAATGCAACTGCGTTGAAGTTTTCCCAGCCGAACACGTCAATGTTTCTGCTGTGCAATCCTGGTGACCTGGTTTAACACTTTACTAAATTGAATCGGCCAAACTGGCTTGATAACAAACATGAACATCAAACTGACTCGTCGTTCCTTTCTGAAACAAAGCGCGCTCGCCACCGGCGTCTTGGCCGCTGCGCCCTTCAACATCCTCACCGCTGCCAATGCTGGCGAAAAAGTTCGCGTCGTGCAAATCGGCTGCGGCGGGCGGGCGATGGAGCACCTGAAAGCCACGTTCAATGAAAACTTGGTTGCTATCGTGGACGTGGACGACAAGCGCATTGCCACCGTCCAGAAGACGCTGACCGACAAAGGCCGCGACGCCAGCAAAGTTCAGACGTTCGCCGACTACCGGAAAATGTTCGACAAGTTGGGCAAGCAGGTTGACGCGGTGTTCATCGCCACGCCCAATCACCACCACGCCCTGCCGGCCATGATGGCAATGCAGCGGGGCATAAACGTCTATTGCGAAAAGCCCGTCTGCCACGACATCGCCGAGGCGCGGCAGATGCGCGCGATGGCGGCCAAGACAAAAGTTGCCACGCAAATGGGAAATCAAGGCCACTGCGAGGAAGGCTATCGCAAGCTGTGCGAATACATCTGGTCCGGCGCGATTGGCAAGATCACGGAAACCCACAGTTGGACCAACCGCGCCAACGGCGGCGAAGGTCCGCGCCCGCTAACGATGCCCGTCCCCGCCAATCTGCATTGGGACGAATGGATCGGCCCCGCGCCGCATCGCGATTTCCACGAAGACCTCCATCCGCACGAATGGCACGGCTGGTATGATTTCGGCAACGGCAGCATCGGCAACATGGGTTGCCACGTCTTGGACGGGCTTTACTGGGCGCTCAAGATCGAACACCCGACGAGCATCGAGATCGAGCAGATGCGCGGCGGCAGCAACGAACGCTATCCGATGGGCAGCAAGGTGCGCTGGGATGTTCCCGCGCGCGGTGATATGCCACCGGTGAAGGTTTTCTGGTACGAGGGGCTGCGGCCGGGCGTGAACGGACAGGTCACCGCCGGCCTCCACGCGGCCAAGGGCGACGATCGCAATTTCCCAGAATTGATGTATGAGTTGCGCAAACAATTTCCGGACGAGGAACTCGACAGCGGCGACAGCGGCACCCTCTACGTCGGCGAGAAAGGGGTGATCTTCACCGGCACCTACGGCGACAAGATGCACATCGTGCCGTGGCAGAAGATGAAGGAAGCTCCCGTGCCGCCTCAAACCCTCCCGCGTCCCAAGGGCATCTTCATTGACTTCCTCGACGCCGTGCGCGCGGGCAAGACCGAGACGGCAGTGAGCTTCGACTACGGCACGCGGCTGACGGAATTCACCCTCCTTGGCAATCTCGCCATGCGTGTGGGTGCGGACAAAAAGGTCATGTGGGACGGCCCGAACATGAAGGTCACGAACTTGAAGGAGCTGAACGCCTGGGTGAAACGACCCTATCGAAAAGGTTGGCGCGTCTGACGCTGTTGAGTTCGCCACTTGGCTATATTCCCGAGTCAACCCTCACTAAGACTTCGGTGGTTTTAAGTGTGGCAAGCAATTCTGAAATCGTCTTGCTGTAGCCGGGCAAGACCAGTTCGGGCGCAATTTCATTGAGCGGTTGGAGCACGAACCGACGCAAATGCGCTCGCGGATGCGGTAGAACCAGTGATGGGTTATCGCGGGGTTCGTCTCCGAAGGCAATCAGGTCGAGATCCAGTGGCCGGGGTTCGTTGAGAACCTTCTTTGGTTGTCGGCCAAACTCTCCTTCCAACGCTTGGAGCTTGGCAAGGAGCGATTCGGGTGTTTCCTCCGCGTGTGGCACCAAGGCAATTACGGCGTTTACGAACGGCGGCGAGCCCGGCGGACAATCTACTGGCGCGGTTTGCCAAAGGGAGGACTTGAGAATGGGCGAATCCGAGAATTGTTGCAGCCGCATCATCGCATCCCGAACGATTCTGCGGGAGTTGCCGAGATTTGAACCAAGCGAAATGACGGCCAGAGAAGTTCGTCGTTCGGCTTCCTCAAATCCAATGTCGTGGAGGATCAGAAACCCTTCAACCGTCGGAGCGTACTCGAGGATTTGCACGAACGCGTTGCAAACTACTTCAACCCCAGCACGTCCTGCATGTCGTAAAGCCCCGGTCTCTGCTTCCCGGCCCAAAGTGCCGCGCGCAACGCCCCGTTGGCAAAGGTGTCGCGACTGGAAGCCTTGTGCGTCAATTCTACCCGCTCGCCGTTCGTGGCGAAGATGACGGTGTGATCGCCGACCACATCGCCGCCGCGCACGGAGTGGACCCCGATTTCCGCCGTTGTGCGTTCGCCCACGATGCCTTCGCGTCCGTGCCGGGCGACTTCGGCGAGTTGAACTTTCCGAACATCCGCCAGGATTTCCGCCAGCGACTTGGCCGTGCCGCTCGGCGCGTCTTTCTTCAAGCGGTGGTGCATTTCCACAACTTCCAGATCGTAGTCCGGCCCCAGAATCTCCGCCGCTTTGCGCGTCAGCCAGAAGAGCGTGTTGACGCCGGTCGAGTAGTTCGAGGACCAGACGATGGGGATGTGTGATGCCTGATGAGTAATGCGTGATTTCTCCGCTTCGTCGTGTCCAGTGGTGCCAACCACCAGCGCCTTTCCGTGGGTGGCGCAAAGTTCCGCGATGGCCGCCGTTGCGTCGTGCGAGCTGAAATCAATCACCACGTCGCTGCGGGCAATGACCGTGCCGAGGTCGTCGCCCTGGTCAATCTGACCGACGACTTCGAGTTCGTGGTGGTGTGGGGCGCAGGCCAGCAGAGCTTTGCCCATGCGGCCTTTGGAGCCGGTGATGATGATGTTGGTCATATCGTGATGCGTGATGCGTGATGCGTGAAAACGCTCTCGCACGCGTCACGCACTACGGATCACTCGACTTTCACTTCAAGACTCCGCACGCCTTCAGCGATTTCCGCAATTTCTCCCGGCTCGCGGCCGTGATCGGCACGAGTGGGAGGCGGAATTCGTTTTCCATCATGCCCATCATGGCCAGCGCGGCTTTCACCGGAGTGGGGTTCGTTTCGATGAAGAGGTCTTTGAACAGCGGATAGAATTTCTCGTGCAGCTTGAGCGCCAGGGAATGGTTGCCGGTCGAGTAGGCGCGAACCATGTGGGCTACTTCGCGCGGGATGACGTTCGAAGCCACGCTCACGACGCCGTGTGCTCCCACTGACATGAATGGCAACGTGAGCGAATCGTCGCCGGAGAGAATCGTGAACTTGGGCCCCAGCGCGGCGCGGAGTTGCGAGACGCGATCTGGATTGCCGCCCGCCTCTTTGAGGCCGACGATGTTCACGCAGTCATGGGCCAGGCGGTTCACCGTGTCCACCGCGATCTCGATGCCGCAACGCCCCGGGATGCTGTAAAGAATGAGCGGCAGTTTGGTGGAGCGCGCGATGGCGTGGAAGTGTTGGAACAAGCCCTCCTGCGTCGGCTTGTTGTAGTAGGGCGCGACTTGTAGCGACGCGTCCGCGCCGGCCTTCTCGGCTTCGTGCGTCAGATAAATCGCTTCCTTGGTGGAGTTGCCGCCCGTGCCCGCCACGACCTTGATTTTGCCGGCGGCAATTTTCACCGAGAGGACGATGGTGCGGATGTGCTCCTCGTAATCCAACGTGGCGGACTCGCCGGTCGTGCCGACGGGTACGATGCCGTCCACGCCCGCCTTGATCTGTGACTTGATCAGGCGTTCGAGCGCGGGCTCATCAATTTGGCCGTGTTTGAACGGCGTAACGATTGCGGTATAGGTGCCAGTAAATTGCATTCTTAAATTCTCCAAACGTGGAGCATACCATCAGAAAAAGCGGTCAGCTTGGCGAGCAGGAAATTCCGGGCCTCGATTGGAGCGCGGGCGGTCCCCGCCCGCCGCGCTTCGCAGCCGGAGCGTGGTCGGAACGTCTCGGCAGCGAAACCAGTTTTCACCCGCTGCGACGCGGGACGTGCCGCGCTCCGTCAAATCTCCACCCGGCCTTCGAACACAAAATCCGCCGGGCCGGTCAAGCGCACGTCGTCGAAGTCTGAGTCGCTGTCCTTGAAGCTGACTTCCAGCGTGTCCCCGCCTTGCACCTGAACTTTGACGGGCGAGGTGAACTGGTGGACGCGGGCGGAAATCATCGCGGACGCGCAAACGCCTGTGCCGCAGGCAAGCGTCTCGCCCTCCACGCCGCGCTCGAAGGTGCGCACGCGAATGTGGTTTGGGCCGAGCACCAGGACGAAATTCACATTCGTCCCGCGCGGCCCGAAGTGCCCGTGCCGCCGAATCTCCGGCCCGAGCGACAGGACCATCGCTTTGTCCGCATCCGGCACGTAAAGCACCGCGTGCGGCACGCCGGTGTTGAGGGAGTGGATGGTCGCCGCGCCGGTCGAGAGGGCAACCGTTTCGTTCAGGCGCAGGTCCTTCGGCTTGGTGAGATTCACCCTCACGCGTTCACCCAGGAAACTCGCCGTGATGACGCCCGCGCCGGTCTCGAAGGTGAAATCGCGATTCAGCCCGACGGTTTTTTGCACGAAGCGGGCGAAGCAGCGGGCCCCGTTGCCGCACATCTCGCCGCTGCTGCCATCGCTGTTGTAGAAATCCCAGGCCCAATCAGCTTTTCCTGTGCGCGACGGGACCAGCAGCATCAAACCATCCGCGCCGATGCCGCGATGGCGGTCGCAGAGCCAGACGATCTGTTCGGTGCTGAGCTGAATCGTGCCCGCGCGATTGTCGAGGAAGATGAAGTCATTTCCCGCGCCGTTCATTTTCGTGAATTCCAAAAGCATGGGCGCATGATACGCAGTCGGAGGCGGCGGTGAACAGCGTCAAAAGGATGGAGTGAATCTGCATGAATCTGCTCCCCGCGGGATTTCACCTTTACACCGCACGGCCAAATTAACAGAGTATGGACGTGCCTGTTTCGACTAAAGCCGAACGGCTGGGGAGTTTGACGCCGCACGCCGAATTCCAACCGCCATCCTGGACTGAACTGGAAACCGCCACCCGGCGGTCGCAGGATTATTTGTTGAGCGTCCAACGGCCCGAGGGCTTCTGGGTGGGCGAACTCATGGTGGATTCCACGCTCGTTTCCGACATGATCGCGTATCATCACTGGAACGGGAAGGTGGATCCCAAATGGCAGCGCAAGGCGGTTAATCACATCTTTTCGATGCAGTTGCCGGACGGCGGCTGGAATATCTATCACGGCGGGCCGGCCGAAATAAATGCCACCATCAAGGCGTATCTCGCGCTCAAGCTCGCGGGCGTGCCCGTCACGGATCCGCGCATGTTGCAGGCGCGGGAGATTGCCTTGAACTTCGGCGGCGTGCCGCGGATGAACACGTTCTCGAAGCTGTATCTCGCCCTGCTCGGATTGTTTCCGTGGAAATATGTGCCCACGATTCCGTGCGAGGTTTTGCTCATCGGCAAATGGTTTCACGTGAATTTCTGGGATATGAGCAACTGGTCGCGCGCCATGCTCGTGCCGCTCGCCATCATCAATCACTTCAAACCCACGCGCCCGCTCAAGAACAACGTCAACCTCGACGAACTTTATCCGCAGGGCTTTCACGAGCGCGACCTCGCCCTGCCGCCCGATCCCGACAAGATTTCGCTGCGGAACTTTTTCCTCTGGCTGGACCGCTTGCACAAGTTTGCCGAGTGGTTCGTGGAAATCGGGTTTCATCCCTTCCGCAAGAGCGCGCTCAAGAAATGCGAGAACTGGATGCTCGAACGGTTCGAGGGTTCGGAGGGATTGGCGGCGATTTTTCCCGCGATGCTCAATTCGCTTATCGCGCTCAAGGCACTCGGCTACCCGGATGATCATCCGCAGGTGGTGCGGGCGGCGCAGGAGTTGAAGCGGCTCGAACACGAAACCGAGGACAGCGTGCGCATCGAGCCGTGCTTCTCGCCGGTGTGGGACACGGCCATCGTCACCATGTGCCTGCGCGAATCCGGCGTGCCGGAGGATCATCCGCGACTCAAGCAGGCGGCGGAGTGGCTGATGACGAAGGAAATTCGGTTCCGCGGCGACTGGCAATACAAGAACCCGGTGAACGTCGAGCCGAGCGGCTGGGTGTTTGAATACGAGAACAAGTGGAATCCCGACGTGGACGACACGGCCATGGTGCTGCTGGCGTTGCGCAAAATCCCCACGGACAACCGGCAGAAACGCGACGAGTGTTTCGTGCGCGGGCTGAAGTGGATGCTGGCGTTCCAGTGCAAGGACGGCGGCTGGGCGGCGTTCGACAAAGACTGCACGAAGAACATTTTGGAGAAAGTTCCGTTCGCCGACCACAACGCGATGCTCGATCCCGAGTGCGCGGACATCACGGCGCGGATTCTGGAATTGCTCGGCTACGAGAATTTCCCCGTGACGCATCCGCAGGTGAAGGAAGCGCTAGATTACCTCCGCGCGCAGCAGGAGGAGGACGGCTCGTGGTATGGCCGCTGGGGCGTGAATTACATATACGGCACGTGGCAGGTGTTGCGCGGACTGCGCGCCCTAAAGCTCGACATGCAAGAGCCCTGGCTGCTCAAAGCGCGCGACTGGCTCGAAAGCGTGCAGCACGCGGACGGCGGTTGGGGTGAGCGTTGCAACACCTACGACGACCCGGTGTTCAAAGGCCGCGGCCCGAGCACGGCCTCGCAAACCGCGTGGGCGGTGATGGGATTGTGCGCGTTCGGCGACCCGGACCGCCCCAGCCTCAAGCGCGGCATCGAGTATCTGATCCGCACGCAAAACGCCGACGGTTCGTGGACCGAGGCCGAGACGACCGGCACGGGTTTCCCGAAAGTGTTTTATCTCAAATACGACATGTATCGGAACGCCTGGCCGTTGCTGGCGTTTGCGACGTATCGGCAAATCGCTGGAGCGCAGGCCGGGGTGGCAACCAAGGGCCTCAATGGAAAAGCGCGCCCGCTGCCCAGCGAAGCGAGAGTGAATCGGGTGGAAACCTTAGCCAACGCCGCCGATGCTTGAACAAACTGCGGAAATAGTTTCAAACGAGCGCGTCACCGACGAATACTTCCGCTTGGTGGTGTGCGCGCCGCAGATCGTCCCACTGATTCAACCCGGACAGTTCGCACACGTTCGCATTCTGCCGCTGAAGCACGCGTTGCTGCGCCGTCCGTTCAGCATTTTCCAGGTTGCGGACACGACGTTTTCCATTCTCTACAAAGCCGTCGGGAAAGGCACCGAGGCGCTCTCGCGAATGCGGTCGGGCGAGGAACTCAGCGTCATCGCGCCGCTCGGCCACGGGTTCACCGTGCCGCAGCCCGGTGGCGAAACGCCGTTGCTCGTGGCCGGCGGTTACGGCATGGCGGCGATGTATTTGCTGGCGCAACGTTCGCCCCAGAAGGGTATCGTTTTCGTCGGCGGCCGGCGACGCGTGGATGTTTTGTGCGAGACGGAATTCCGCGCGCTCGGCTGGGAAGTGTGCGTG
>CAIKLQ010000002.1 GCA_903828255.1 uncultured Verrucomicrobiota bacterium | reverse complement strand
CGCCCCACTCCGCAAGCGTGACGCCCAAGATGGCCTGCCATTTCTCGATCAGCGGCGGGATCAGTTGCTTGAGTTGCTGGCGATACCAACGCTCCAACACCGCTTCCCGCTGCGTCTCCGCCAGCCCGGGGCGAACGGACAACTCAATAAACCGGTTGCGCAGCGCAACTGCGGGCGGGCCTTCGTGCTTCATGACCCGCAGGCGATAGCGCCGGCCCAAAAAATAGTGACTTTCCCCGCTGACCATTTCGCGCCGGGATTCGCGGGGCTGCGCCGCAAACCTCGCCCGTTGCCGCTTGATCCAACCGAGCTTGCCGATCACCGCCAGCCGCACCGCGGCATCGCTCACCTGCAACGGGGCCGCGACGCGCACGCGCCCGTGTGGCGGATACACGCCGAGATGCAGATTCTTGATGCCCTTGCGCCACACCTGCACGCGCACCCCGTTGACCGTGATCTGCTGCGGCTCAATACTCATGCTGCTGCTTCACCAGTTCCAAAACTGCCTCCGCCCGATTTTCTTCAAGATGTTGGAAGGATCGTGGGAGCGCCCCCGGCAAGTCCTTGGCTTCACCGCTGTCGGACAACGGGAAACCATCCAGCGCCTGCTTGATGGCGTTCAGCACTTTCTTCACCTTGAACGGATTGCTGCGCCAGTCATCCTGTTTGCTGGCGCGCACCGCCGCGTCCACCGCTAGGGCGGTCGGTTCGTTCTTGCCGAGGTTGTCGTACAACGCCTTCTTCGCCGGGGTATTCAGCGCCGTGGGGTACGCCGCGCCGCCCGGGCCGGCTTTGGCCTGCTTTGTCAGTTCGATGATCTTCGCCAGATATGCGGCGTAATCCAGGGCGGCGGCCTTGCGCTGGGCAATCAGCGCGTCCAGCAACTGGGACATCTTCTCGTAGTACTTCGGGTTGATCGGCGATTCATCAATGATGAGCTTGCGCACGTTGTTCTCGATCGTTTCGGCTACGGCTTGCTGGCTTTTCTTGATGCCGTCCGGCAACGCCTCCAACGCCTCCGCCCCGCGCTGCACGATAAGTTGAATCAGCGACAAATCATCAAACGCCGACACTTTCTCGCTTTCTTCCGCGCGGATGTAGGCGTCAATCAAATGCCGCATGGCCGGCTCGTATTGCTTCAGGTCAATGGCATCGCCACTGTGCAGCTTCACCTCGTTGCGGAGATTTTCGTAGAAGGTGACGTCCTTTTTGACCGTCTCAGCCTGGGCGGCGGTGTAACCCGCCTCGGTCATCTCGCTGGCAAGGTTGGCGTAGGCGCGCACCAACGCCGCGGTCAGTTTGTACAGCGACAGGCGTTGCGGCTCGTTCGCTTTGAGTTGCGCGGCATTGCCCGCATCTTTGGCCGAAAAATATCGCAGGTAGGCCGCTTGATCCTTCGGTGGGGCAACCGGCTCGCACAGTGCCCGCACTTGCTCCAGCGCGTCCTCCAGCCGTTCCCTGGCCTTGCCGAGCCGATCCTCCAGCAGCCCGGCCACGTCTTCCTTGTCGTAACCGTCCAGTGCGCCCGAGGTGTAATCATGAACCGCCCCCTCCAGGCTTTTGAACAAATCCTTGTAGTCAACGATGTAGCCGTATTCCTTGTCTTCGCCGTCCAACCGGGTCACCCGGCAGATGGCTTGGAACAAGCCGTGATCGCGCATCTGCTTGTCAATGTAGAGATACGTGG
>CAIKLQ010000001.1 GCA_903828255.1 uncultured Verrucomicrobiota bacterium | reverse complement strand
GAAGGCGGGGTGGATCCGAAATTTCTCCAAAGCGCGGGCCCGTTCCGTGGCCTCAAACGCGACCTGACCGAGGGCGGCATCCGCGTGCCGCTGATTGTTCGCTGGCCCGCGCGGATCAAGCCCGGCCAAGTGAGTGATCTCCTGTGCGCCAATTGGGATTTCTTCCCGACCGCCGCCGACATCGCGATGACAAAAACGCCGAAGGGCGGGGACGGCATTTCTATGTTTCCGGTCCTGACCGGCCAGGCGCAAACGAATCGCCACGAATATCTTTACTGGGAATTCCACGAGCGCGGCTTCCAACAAGCCATTCGCTCCGGGGACTGGAAGGCCATCCGCCCGCAAGCGGAGGAAAAGCTCGAACTCTACGATTTGAAATCCGACCCGGGCGAAAAAAAGAATGTCGCGGAAGCCAACGCCGAAGTCGTCACGAAACTGGAAAAGCTGTTCAAGGAAGCGCGCGCGGATTCCGCCGACTGGCCGATCAAGAAGTTGGCCAAAGATGGCCCGGTCAAGGATTCGAAATGAAAACGCTGCACGATGGCGGTCACGGCTTGGGCGCGGCGGCGTTGGTTTCGGAAGTGGGAAGGTAATACTGCCGCCGGGCTTGGGTGCGGCGGACCTCCGCGCTGACCCAAAGGACCGTCAGCGCCGCACCTAGCAACACCGCGCCGAGCACAAACCACGGCCAACGGTAGCGGCGGGGCGGCGGGACGGTTTCGTTTTGCATCGCGCGGAAGCATTTCAGTTCGCTTCCTAAAATCACAGCCTGAATTCGGCGGCGCCAAACTCGACGTTTGGCTGAATTCCACTACTGTCTCCGCGAACTTATGCCCGACGCGCCAACGCCCAACGCCAGTCCGAAGCCGGACGCCTACGCCGTGCTGCGCAATCCCGATCTGCGGCTCTATCTCACCGGGCGGCTCATCGCGATCATCGGGCAACAGATGTTCACCATGGCGTTGGGTTGGGAAATCTACGAACGCACCGGCTCGGCGCTGGCGCTCGGCTTCGTGGGCTTGACGCAGGTTATCCCGATGATCCTCTGCACTCTGCCCGCCGGCCACTTTGCCGACCTCTACAACCGCAAGCGCATCATCGTCCTCATGACGGTTATCATCGCGGGCGCGAATCTGGTGCTGGCTGGCATTTCCGCAGCGCGGGCGCCAGTGCTGCTGATCTACCTCTGTCTCATCGTCACGGGCACGGCTCGGACTTTTCTGTGGGCAGCCAGCGCTTCGTTCATGCCGCAACTCGTCGAGCGCAAGGAATTTGCCCGCGTCGTCAACTGGAGCAGTACGACTTTTCAGATCGGCTCCATTACCGGCCCGGCGGCGGCTGGCATCGTGCTCCACTTCACCCATCACGCGGCCTGGATTTACGCGCTCAACGCTCTGGCGGCGGCGACTTGTGCCCTGCTCGTCAGCCGCGTCCGGGTGCATCAGGTCGCCGTGGTGGCGGAAAAAACCACGCTGAAGTCTTTGCTCACCGGCTTCAGCTTTGTGTTCACCAACCGGATCATTCTCGGCATCATCTCACTCGACATGTTCGCCGTGCTGCTCGGCGGCGCGACGGCGCTGCTGCCGGTTTATGCGAAGGAGATTTTGCACGTCGGGCCATACGGGCTGGGTTTGCTGCAATCGGCGTTGCCCTTTGGGGCCATCGTCTGTTCCTTCACGCTGGCGCATCGGCCACCGCTGCAAAAGGCCGGTCACTCGTTGCTTTGGGCGGTGGCGATCTTCGGCGTCGCGACGATCGCGTTCGGCCTGTCGCACTGGTTTTGGCTGTCCTTCGCCATGCTCATGGTCTGTGGCTTGTCGGACAACGTGAGCGTGGTCGTGCGCCACACGCTCGTGCAATTGCTCACGCCCAACGAAAAGCGCGGACGGGTCTCCGCCGTCAACAATCTCTTCATCGGCACATCAAACGAGCTGGGTGAATTCGAGTCCGGCACCGTGGCGCATTGGTTCGGTCCGGCGATGGGCAACGCCATCGCCACCGGCGCGGTGATTTCGGTGGTCTCCGGAGGCGTGGGGACGATTCTCGTGGTGCTGGCCGTGGCTTGGCTCTGGCCGGAAATTCGGAAATATGGCCGACTGGATGCGTAACGGAGCGCCGGAGGCCGCGCTCCGATTACTGCCCGCTACTTGCGATAAATTTGTTTTGACACATCGCCGCTTTGCCGGTGCCATATACACGTAGTGACTCGCCCGGCTAGCCAACGCCGGGCGAACTATTGGTGTGAGGTCCCTGAGCAGCGAGGTTTAGCCGGCTGCCACGGTCCTGAGTCCGTAAATCAGCAACATTTCAAATATGCAAAACCGTATTCTGTTCCGATGCCTGCCAATCCTGTTTGGGATGGCGGCACATTCACTCGCCGCGGGCGCCGACGTATTGTCCGTCCGCGATTTTGGAGCTGCCGGCGATGGCAAGACCGATGACACGGCGGCGTTTCAAAAATGCCTGGATGCCGCAGCCCAGACGGGCGGCGGAGTTGTGTATGCGCCGCGCGGGAGTTATTTTTTCGCGGGCCACCTAAACGTGCCGGGCGCGGTGACGCTGAAAGGCGTTTGGGAATCCGTGCCGGCGCACAACGGCATCCGCGACGCCGGACTTCCCAAGCCCACGGATGATGGCACGACCTTCCTCGTGACCGAAAGCGCCGGCAAGGAGGACGGCCCGGCATTTCTCACCCTCAACAACAACAGCACGCTGAAGGGCGTGGTGATTTAT